>PAVA01000073.1 GCA_002712945.1 Citromicrobium sp. | reverse complement strand
CCGTCCTGACCAATGTCGTGTGGCAAACCGTGTAGCGTTCCTGACGCGGCCTGCCGTGGGCTTGCCGTTCGAACCGGTTGACCTCGCAGGCCTTGCCGTAGGTCACGCCGCCGTGGACCGTGTTGGAAACGCCAACCGGCACGGCGTCCGCCTCGTAGCCGAAGAGCGGATGCTCCGGGCTCACCCCCACATAGCCAGAGATCGTCCCGTTCTTCTGGCGAAGCATGATGCAGCCGAGGCCGGTCTCGTTGTCGACCCAGGAGACCTTGTCTGCCTCGTTGTTCCAGGGACCGTCGCCCGAGGGTCGGCGATCGGGATTGTGATACACCTGCAGGGCCGTGATCCTGGTGTCGGCGACCGAGTAGGGAACCGGTGCCGTGTTCATCAGGCCGTCCGGCAGCGTCGCTTTCGCAACCTGCTTGCCGGCAGCCTTTCGTTGGCTCGGCTTCCTTGCCATGTTCGGTCCTCCTGAGCTGGTTTATTGGGGTATCGATCAGTCCGCACTATCGAGGCGATAGCGGCTGTATGCGTCTCGGCGCGTCAGCCTGGGCCCGAGGGCTCGGGCACCCTTTCCGCTCGCGTAGACCTCGCTGGCCAACCACGCCTGTTCCTCGAGAAGGCGGAATTCCATGACCTCACGCCACCAGACCTGCGCCTTCGGATCCCAGCGGTAGCCGCGCATCCGGAGCGCATCCTTGGTCGAGAATGCCGTGCCGACCGCTTCGATAACGAAGCTGTCGCATGAAGAGCTGCCATCGAGCTCGTAGAGCAGCGGCCGTCCATCGGTCCGCTCATGGCGCAGGAGCTGGATGAGCGCGTCGACATCCCCCTGCGCTCGGTGCGCATCATAGAACCAACCTGCCTGCGCGCAGAGCCAGCCGAGCGACCTGCCTTCAAAGCCAGCGGCGGCCCAGTCGATCTCCACGCAGGAGCAAGCCCACTGCTTGATCGGCAGGTCAGTAAGGCGCTTCTCCACCATGGGACGATCGAACGCGGCGTTGTGGGCGATGACGACATCGGCGGACGAAATGATATCGGTCGCGACCCGATCGTCGATCCGCCGTCCAATGAGGTCCTGATCCGTGATGCCGGTGATCCGGATCACATCTTGGGGCAGCGGAACGCCGGGATCCTCGCGCCAGCACCACGCCCGGCCGATCTCGGTGATGTTCCCGCCGGGATCATACCTGAAACGTCGCACTGCCAGTTCGATGACCCTGTCGCTTTCGGGATCGAGCCCGGTGGTCTCCACATCCAAAACGGCCGCGACGCGTTGGGGATCGTCCGGATCCCCGAAGCCTGTTTCACCTACGTGAAGATCGACACGGCGGAGCTGCCGGATGTCGGACTGCGCCGGTTCAACCACGTCCGCTCTCCAAGGATGCCGAATGGTCGAATAGCAATCGATCGATCACTGATGGATCCGCATCGAGGCCGAGACCCAGGCCGTGAAGGAGGATCGCCTTCGAGCAGGCGCTGCGCTCCATGCAAGCTTCGATCGGCGCGCGGCCTTCGAAGAGCTCGAGCGGCGAGACCATCCAGCCGACCGGATCCTCCGCCAAGCCGTCCCGCTGCATTCGCGCCCCGGTCTCTGCAGCCACGCATGCGATCCGGACGAGCGCGACACGGTGAACAGCCAACATGCCTCCACTCCAGTCCTCAAGAGGATCGAGCGCCCAGTCCACCGGAGCCTGCTCGAAATAAGGGTCGATTTCGAATTCTGCGGTATCGCTCATCGCACCGCTCCCCACGTTCCGCACCGGACCTACCAGCGCCTCGTGACACGGCACATAGCATGAACACAAAATACTTCAATAGGTAATGAAGTATTGAATTAACTTGTCGGTAGGGATCGCTGACGCTATCTGCAGGAGAATGGAAAAGATGGATGCCGTCGCGAAACTCAGTGCCTTGGCCCAGCCAACCCGGCTGGAGATATTCCTGGCCATAGCGCGAGCGGCGAACGGCATCACGTCCAGCGAGGTTGCTGAACAGACCGACACGATGCCCAACAACACCTCTGTGCACCTGTCGGTGTTGCGGAACGCGGGGCTCGTCTCTTCGACGAAGGAAGGGCGCTCAGTCACCTACAGGGCAGAGCGTGGAGCCGTGCAGAGGCTGGCGACCTTCCTCTCCGAAGCCGCCAAGTAATACCGCATCGAAAAGATAGGTTCCGGCCGCCCGTGCTTTTCACGTGCGAGTTCAATCCTCGGATACGCGTCCGGAATGCCCGGCTTGGGCTATCAGTCCCTCATCGCAGTCCGTTGCGAGGCAAGCTTCCAGCGTCGTGTGTTCGATACCGAACCGGGAGGAGACGCGCAGCCGCACCGTTCGCTTCAGGTCTTCGAACCGTTCGAGAGACGAATGGGACGGCAGGATATGCACTTCGAGGGCGCGGCGGTGCTCTCCCAGGTTCCAGACATGCAGATGGTGGATGCTCTCGACCCCATCGATCGCCTCGAGTTCGTCCATGATCTCATGCAGTTCGACGTCATCGGGCACCGCACCCATAAGCAGGCGAACCGTGCGCGGCATCAACGAAAGCCCCTGCCAGATCACATAGGCGGCGATGATGACGGTGATGACCAGATCGGCCACGTAGAGATCGTATAGGAGGATCAGGACCCCGGCGACGATCACCCCGACCGAGGCCATGGCATCGGACACATTGTGCAGGAAGGCCGCCTTCATGTTGATGCTGTCCTCGGCGCCGCGGTGGGTGATGAAAGCGGTCACCAGATCGATCACCAATGCCACGCCCGCAACGGCGATCACCGTCCATCCTTCGATGGGTTGCGGATCGGCGAAGCGGTTGATCGCTTCCACGAGCAGATAGAAGCCGATGATGAGCAGCGTCGTCAGGTTGATGAGCGCAGCGACGACCTCCCCTTGCGCATAACCGAACGTCATCCGTCTGTCGGCGGGACGCCTGCCGATCCTACGGGCGAACCACGCGAGGCCGAGCGAGGCGGCGTCACTGAAGTTGTGAAGGGCGTCGGCAATGAGAGCGAGCGAACCCGAGACTATCCCGCCGACGATCTGGGCGAGCGTGAGCAGGACGTTGATCGCGACCGCGAAGATCAGCTGGCGATCGCTCAGGTTCTCCTCGCCGTGGCTGTGGCCACCATGCCCACTATGTGTGTGTTGACTGCTCATGTTCGGAACTGATCCCCCTTCCGATGCTCGCTTCCTTCCTCGTCATGGATGTCCATGTGGGCATCGCGCAGGATCTGAATGCCGCCGTAAACGGCAATGCATGCCACAGCGACGCCTACCACCAAGTCGGGCCAATTAGCGCCGGTGAGCATCACGACGATCCCCGCGATGATGATCCCGCCATTGGCGATGAAATCATTGAAGCTGAAGGTCGTCGCTGCGCGCATGCTGACGTCCTTGTCCTCCGTCCGCTGGAGCATCCGCAGGCAGATCAGATTCACCACGGCTGCGACTGCCGCCATCGCGAGCATCATGAATCCACCTGGCTCCGAGCCTTCCAGGAACCGACGCACGGCATCGGCAATGACGCCTGCCGCGAATACCAAGAGCATGACCCCGGAGAACCGCGCCGCACCACGCTGCCAGATGCGCGAGCGGGCCAGCGCGAGCAGGCTGAGCGCATAGACTATCGCGTCGGACGAGTTGTCGAGCCCGTTCGCCAAGAGCGCGTTCGAATCCGCGAAGTAGCCGACGACGAAGAACCCGATCGCGATCGCGACGTTCAGCCAGAGCACGATCCACAGCGTCCGGCGCTTCCCGGCCGAACCGAGATCGATATCATGGTCACCGCTCATGCCGTGTCCTCCCCGGATCGGGCCCAGTTCTCGGCAACCTGGCGCTGGAAGGGCTCGAAGAACTTCATTTCGGCGCGGATGAGAGGATCGGAGAACCTGGTGCCCCATTCCTCCCATTTCGCATCGCCGACGATGGCAATCCTGCCAAAGCTGTCCTGATGATGCGCGTCGAACTTGAGGTCGCGCCATAGTCCAGGCAGATCCCAGCCTGCAAAATCGGGCGCGAGTTCGATTACCATCGGCAGCTTGCCGGGCTTTCGCCCGACAAGCTGTTCGAACCGAGGCACGAAGTCATCGTAGTCCGAGCTTTCGAGTTGGCCACTCGCGCGTATCCGCAGCAGCCCGTTCTCTTCGTCTATCTTCAACATCGTATTCTCCTTTCCCGGACGATCATGCGATGTCCGTCAGTTCGCGCTGCTCGTCGCTGGTCACGTTTCGACGCAGGCGATCCCACCACTTCTCGCGCCAGCTGCGCTCATCGTCCGATCGATTGAGCACGAGCCGCGCGATCGCGGGCAGGACGAAGAGCGTAAGCGCGGTCGCGGTAATCAATCCGCCGATCACGACAGTGGCCAGCGGACGCTGGACTTCCGCGCCAGTGCCGGTCGCAAGGGCCATAGGCACGAAGCCGAGCGAGGCCACCAACGCTGTCATCAGCACCGGTCGCAGCCTCGCCAGTGCGCCATCGGAGATCGCCTCATCGAGAGGCATTCCCTTGTCGAGGCGCTGGCGTATCGCGGTCATCATCACGAGCCCGTTCAATACCGCGACACCCGATAGAGCGATGAAGCCCACAGCAGCGGACACCGAGAACGGCATCCCCCGTAAGGCAAGCGCGAAGACCCCGCCTGCCAGTGCCATCGGGATCGCGCTGAACACCGCCAGCGCTGGCACCCATCCGCCGAGCGCCATGAACAGGAGCAGCAATACCAGCGCGAAGCAGACCGGAACGACGAGGGCGAGCCTCGCCTGCGCGGCCTGGAGGTTCTGGTATTGCCCGCCCCATTCGATGAAGGAGGCAGCCGGCAGTTCGACGCTTTCGGAGACGCCTGCCCGGGCCTCCTCGACAAACGACCCGAGATCGCGTTCGCGCACGTTCGCCGACACGATCACCAATCGGCGACCCTGCTCCCGGCGAACCTCGGCGAGACCATCGACCACCTGGAAATCCGCCAGCGTGCGAAGCGGGACCGTGACCCCGCTTTCGAGGACTATGGGCAGAGCGCCGAGCTGATCGAAATCGTCCCGGGTCGCATCCTCGAGCCGCACGACGACATCGAAACGGCGGTCCCCCTCGAATACCAGTCCCGCCGGGCGACCACCCAGCGCGATGGCCACTGATTGTGCGACCTCCTCCACGGTCAGACCGTATCGGGCGATCGTCGGGCGATCGAAGGCGATGTCGAGCGTAGGAAAGCCAGTGACCTGCTGGACCTTGACGTCGGCAGCACCCTCGACGCCGCGCAGCACCTCGGCCACTTCTCCGGCTGACCGGGTCAGCGCGGTAAGGTCGTCTCCGTAGAGCTTGACCGCCACGTCGCCGCGAACACCCGCGATCAGCTCGTTGAAGCGCAGTTCGATGGGTTGGCTGAATTCGTAGAGGTTGCCCACCAGACCGCTGAGCGACTCCTCCATCTGTGCGACGAGTTCATCCTTCGACAGGTCGGGATCGGGCCACTCTTCGCGCGGCTTCAAGATCACATAGGCGTCGGACGCGTTCGGCGGCATCGGATCGCTCGCGACCTCGGCCGTGCCGGTGCGCGAGAAGACCAGCTCGACTTGCGGGAAGGTCTCGAGCCTTTCCTCGACCTGTCTCTGCATGGCGAGCGAGCGCTCGAGCGAGGTGGACGGTATCCGCAGCGACTGAACCGCGATGTCGCGTTCATCCAGCTGCGGTGTGAACTCGCTGCCAAGGAAGGTGAACACGAAAGCCGCTACGGCGAAGAGCCCGGCGCCCGCACCGATTACCGGCCACGGACGAGCAATGGCGCGGCGCACCGCCGGGCCATAGCGTTCCTTCGCCATCCGAACGGGCTTGACCTCCTTCTCGGTCAGCTTGCGATTGAGGAGCACCGCGATCATCGCCGGCACGAAGGTCAAGGACAGCGCGAAGGCGGAGGCGAGTGCCAGCATGACCGTGATGGCCATTGGCGAGAACGTCTTGCCCTCGACCCCCGTGAAGGTGAGAAGCGGCGCATAGACCAAGAGGATGATCGCCTGACCGTAGACGGTCGGCTTGATCATCTCTTGCGCAGCCAGCCGTGTCTCCGTCAGTCGTTCGCCGAGGCTGAGCAATCTCCCTTCGCGGTGCTGCCTTGCGGCAAGCCGAGCGACGCTGTTCTCGACAATGATGACTGCGCCATCGACGATAAGCCCGAAGTCCAGTGCCCCGAGGCTCATCAGGTTGCCCGAGACACCTAGTCTGTTCATTCCCACGGCGGCCATCAGCATGGATATCGGAATGACCAATGCGGCGATGATCGCAGCACGGATATTGCCGAGCATCAGGAACAGGACTGCGATCACCAGAAGCGCGCCCTCGACGAGGTTCTTCTCAACCGTGGCGATGGTCGCATCGACCAGCGACGAGCGGTTGTAGACGATCTCGGCGACCACTCCGGCAGGGAGCGAGGCGCGGACTTCTTCCAGTCGCTCGGCCGAGGCGGCAGCCACGGTGCGGCTGTTCTCGCCACTGCGCATCAGGACCGTGCCAACGACCGCCTCCTCGCCATTGAGCGAGGCTGCCCCGGTTCGCAGATCGCCGCCGATGCGCACCGAGGCGACATCCCCGATCCGGATCGGAACGCCCTCGCGGGTCGCGACCACCGCCTGTTCGATGTCCTGGGTGCCCCCAAGACGCGCATCGACGCGGACGAGCAGAGCCTCTCCGGCGCGATCGACAAAGTTGGCGCCTTCGGCGAGGTTCGCCGCTTCCAAAGCATCGATCAGGGAGTCGAACGACAGGCCATAGCCGGTAAGACGGGCAGGATCGGGCTGGACGAGGAACTGCTTCTCATAGCCGCCGATCGAATCCACCCCGGCAACGCCGTCAATCGAGCGCATGAGCGGAGCCACGACCCAGTCCTGCACCGTGCGAAGATAGGCTGCCTTGGCGACCTCGGTGTCGAGGCGATCACCGCGTTCGGTGATGAAGCTCCCGTCCGACTGCCAGCCTGTTCGACCACCCTTGGGCGCATCGCGACCTCCCGGATACTCGTATTCGATCGTATACATGAGGACCTCGCCCAGGCCCGTCGAGATCGGTCCCATCGTGGGCTCTGCTCCTTCCGGCAGCGAGGCACCGATCGGAGCGAGCCGTTCGTTCACCTGTTGGCGTGCGAAGTAGATGTCGGTGCCTTCTTCGAAGATCGCGGTGACCTGGCTGAAGCCGTTACGCGAGATCGAGCGGGTCATCTCCAGCCCCTCGATCCCGGCAAGCCCGGTCTCGATGGGGAAGGTTACCTGCGTCTCCACCTGCGAGGGAGAGAGTGCAGGCGCGCTGGTGTTGATCTGCACCTGCGTGTTGGTGATGTCCGGCACCGCATCAATCGGAAGGCGCAAAAGGTTCATGGCGCCGTAGATCGCTGCGAAAACGGTGAGGACGATGACCGCCCAGCGGAACCGCACGGCGATGTCGAGGATGGCACCGATCAAACCGTGGCGATGGCTGGCCGTATCGGTGTGAGTATCCACGGCGGGCTCGTTCTGAGTCTCAGTGACCATGGGTCGCGCCCTCCTTCCCGAGTTCGGCCTTGAGCAGGAAGGCATTGGCGACAGCGATCCGCCATCCCTCCTGAAGACCGGAAAGGATCGTCACTTGACCAGCGGATCGTGTTCCAAGCTCAACTTCGCGAGCCTGGAAGCCGGTCTTCGTCCGGACGAAGACCACGTCGCGTCCTTCAACCACCTGGATGGCGTCCTCCGGCACCGCGATACGGTCGCGGTCGATCTCGCCCGAAGGCCTGATCCGCGCCTGAAGGAAGGCACCCGGCTGAAGCCCCGGAACGCCGCGCGATAACGACAGGACCGCAGTCGCACTGCGGCTCTCCGGATCGAGCGAAGGCGTGACCGAACGAACCCGGGCCCCAATTTCCCGACCGTCGCCGACCACCAGCACGGCCTCGTCACCAGGTTGAATGCGAGAGGCTTCGGCCGAAGGCAGCGCCACCTCGATCTGGAGTCCATTGGGATCGACCACGCGGTAGAGTTCCTCGCCGGCATCCACGAAGGCCCCGAGCACAATCGGTGCCGCGGTGATCCTGCCGGCCAGGGGAGAGGTGACCGCCAGCGAACGCCCGTCGCCGCTGACGCCAGCTGCCGCTACCGCGGCCTGCGCCCGCTGAAGTTCCGAACGTGCCACGCTGAGATTGGCCCGCGCGGCTTCCAGATCCTGGCGGGCCGTGACATTTTCCTCGAACAGACGCCGCTCGCGTTCGTAGGCGGCAGACAACTCGCTCACCCGAGCGCGCGCTGCGCTCACCTGGGAGGCGAGTGCAGCGGCATCCGCGCTTTCGATGCGGGCGACGGTCTCGCCGCGCGCCACATAATCGCCCAGCGTTTTGCCGACGGAGCGGACGACCCCCGAGGCGCGGGCGTCGATCCGAGCGGAGGCTGTGGGGCTCGCCGCGACAGTCGCCGGAAAGACAAGCTCGACAGCGGCTCCAGACCGGACGGAGGCCAGCTGTATCCCGGCCTCGCTAATCTGCTCTTCGCTAAGCGTGATCACCCCTTCAGGTGTCTCGGTCGAAGCTTCTTCCTGCGCATGGTCATCCTCACCTGGATGGTCGTCGACCTCGGAGGTTGGCCAGAATATCAGCGCCATAGCGCCAACCGCGATGACGATACCGACGAGGATCGCCAGTTTTCTGCGTGTCATTGATGTATCCTTCATTGTGCGGCCAGCCCGATCAGTTCGGCTGCGGCCAGGCCCCTCTGTTCGCGGGCGGCGATGAGCGCCTCGCGGATCGTGTCACGTGCCTCTGCGGCCGCGAGAACTTCGATCAGGGGAAAACGTCCGTTGCGATATCCGATGCGAAGGAGGCGCAGCGCCTCCTCCGCCTGCGGGAGCGATGTCTGCGACAGGGTTTCGACGCGCGCTTCGGCACCAAGATACCTTGCCCGGGCCGTGGCGACCGCCTGCTCGTAGTCTGCGAGAGCCACCGCTTCGCGAGCGTTCGCTGCACGCAACCGAGCCTCGGCAGCAGCGATGTTGCCCTGGTTCCGGTCCCGAAAAGGAAGGGGGATCGAAACGCCGACGAGGAAGGCATTATCGCCGCTTTCCCCGAAGCGCCGCACGCCCGCGGAGACCGTCGGATCGGGAATACGCAAACTTCGCTGCCGCTCGATTTCCGCCGCAGCAGCAGTGCTCTCAGCTCGCGCGACCCTGTATGTGAGGCTTTCCTGCGCCTCGGACAAAAACGAAGGCGGCGGAAGGATATCCGGAAATTCCGCCGGAACGAGCGGCGCTTCACCGCCGGCCCATAGAGTTGCGAGCGCTGTTCGAGCCGACAGACTCTCCGCCTCTGCCTCAACCAGGCGCGCGCGCGCTTCGGCAAGGGCCGCATCCGCCCTCAATGCGCGTAGAGGCGGCTCGCGGCCAACCTCTACAAGGACACCAGCAATGCGAGCCAGTTCCTCGTTACGCGCCACGACATCTTCGGCAAGTTCGACCCGCGCAGCCGCTGCAGCAGCTGCGAGATATCGCTCGCGCACCAGCTGTCCCAGTTCGACCGTGGTAAGGTCGGCCCTGAGAGATGCCAGTTCGGCCTGGGCTTCTGCCGCACCGATCCGCGCGGATCGCTTGCCGCCGAGTTCGAGACGCTGGCCGACGGAGAGCGTATATTCGGTAGACTGGAGACCCGAGAATGCGCCGCTGCCGGCGACGTTCTCGACGTCGAACGAGATCTCGGGGTTCGGGCTCAGGCGAGCCTGATCGACAAGCGCGACCGCCGCGTCGGTTTCAGCGCGGGGCCCCACGAGGCGGGGGTTGGTGATGGCGGTGTCGGCCTCAGCGGCGACCCCGCTGAGTTCAAGGGCGTCGTCGAGCGTGACGACACGCGGGTCCTGCGCGCTGGCAGGTCCCGTGGACAGGGCGAGTATCAGCCCCCAGACGGGGGCTGCTCGCCACGATATGGCGAACATGGATGGGTATTCCTCTGCTGACGTTCAGTTCGGCGTCGGAAAACAGGTCCGACGCGCGGCGAACGTCAGGCGCGAGGAGGAGGGGTTGCGAGTTCGGTCAGATTGGACGCGAACGAGGGCTGGTCGCCAGCGCGTAGGCCGCTCATCACCGAGCCCAAGATGAAGGCGTCAGACGACCGTCCGACAGCCTGCGAAGCATGATGGCAATGGCCATGAGCGCAGGCGCCGTGCTTCTCAGGCCCCCTGTCATCATTGCCGGGTTCATCGTGCTGCTCGAGCTGGGATGCTACCGGAGGCTCTCCCGCGCATTCGGCCGCATCCGCCACCGGCGCCCACAGGACACTGAATGCAGTGCACAGCGTGACGAGCTGCAGCACGAGGGAACGGGCGAAGAGCCGGGTCATCGGTCGTCCGTTAGCAGCAGGAGCACCGCTACGAAAGAATAATCTTAAAAGACGAAATGTGATTTCATTACAGCGCGGTGGTCTAATCGTGCTGAGCGGCTCGAAAAAACTCAACCGATCCCATCTCATATTCTCGAGGCACTCATCTTGTCAGGACACGCGGAGCATACCGTAGCCTCATTACCGGACGAGCAAGCCCAATTGCCTATCGCGACAAGCCCAGCCATCTACATGGCATGGAACTGGAAGCAATGGCGACGGCGGGAGCGGTCCTCGACATCGAATCTCTGACGGCGACGCATGAGCGGCTGTGCCGACGGCTGCGCAAGCTCGATCGAAACGCAACCTGCGGCATGGTCGCAGGGCTCATGTTCGATGCCGGTCTTCAAGGCGGTATACTTCGACTGGAGGTGCTCGCCCACTTGGCGGCTGCGCATTGCGATGGACACGAAGAACCCTCGGCTGCGCGGATCCGCGATTTCCTCAATGATGACCTCGCGCGCGGGTCCGTATGGCGTCTGGAGGATCCCTCCGAAGACGTCTTCGTCTCCAACATCACCACAGGGGCCGGCGACTTCCGCATCCTAGAAGGAACCTGGGAAGCGAACGCCGCCTATACCCAGAGCTGTCTCTCTGCGCTCAACAGTGCAATCGCAGATGGTCACGAATGGGCCCAGCACGGAATGCGTCAGGCAAACGCGTTGTTGGCAATTGGCGAGGCGGTAGCGGAGCGAGCAGGACTGCGACGCTACCAAGCTGGTGAGGGCAAGCCGCGTGACCGGTTTCGGTTCGATACCGCGAAGGCACTACGTGCATGCGCAGCTGTCACTTTCACCGAGGCGGAACTGCGCGCGATTGGTGTGGAACCGTTCGACCTTCTCCCTTTCGACTTCTCGCGCGTCGATCCGCAGCTGTTGCGCAACGAAACCATCAACTGGACGAGCCTTGAGCGGCGGCCCGTCTCGCGGACGGAAGATGGCATCCTGGTGCTGCTTCCCACGGCAATTGGCGCGGCGGTCCGCCGCCGCGCACTGGAACTCGCGAGGGATAACCAAGCGGGGGATGCTTACGAAGGACATCTAACCGAACATCAATTCTTGGGGGCGGTAGGGGACGCCGTGCGCGGACTCGACCTGAGCCCCGCCGCTCCACCCTGGTCGGATGTCGAAAGTCACTGCGTAGTCCAGTTATGCAGGTTCGATGCGGGAGCCTATTGTCAGGTCATATTCGTGCCGGACCGCCCAGATGACGTAATCGCGGAAGGCTTCCGTTCGGTCCAGGACGTTTCAGGGCCTGTCCGAAGGCTGATGACGCAAGCAGCGGCAGAGTGCAGCGCGCGCGATGACTACTTGCGCGGCATGACGCTGCTGGTCTTCGGTGGACAGGGCCGCGGTGTGGTCGCCGATCACGGAAGACCTCCAGACTGCTGGCAGATCGTCGGGCTTGGTTACGACGACCTTTCGCTTCTGGCATCCGCCGGGGAGATCGATGCATTGCGCATTTTCAGGGTTCTCGAGCAGGAGGATCAACTCGCACGGCGAGGCATCCAGCTGTTCAATCCGAATGGGTTCATGAACCTCTACGGCATGGTCGAAGAGCAGGATTTCACGCTTCTGCCCGAGCAGGTCGATCACTCGGCGCCATCCATGATCCAGATGGGAACCGATCATCTCAGCAAGCTGCGCATCCGGATTAGGCAGGCGCTCGACAAGCATAGCGTTGCACGTCCTTCGAGAGGCTATCGGGCGGAGGTGCAGCGCCCTTCCGCGTTGCCCCTGTTCGAGGCGGCCAGCTCCGAAAGCGCGTTCGTGAGCGTTGACGATCTGCGTCATGGTCACCCTGCAGTCGCAATAGAGGGCAGCAGGACAATGTGGTGGCTGACGGTAGAGGTCATTGACCCGATCACTGCCGGATCGCTCCCCTTTCGAGTATGGGACATGGCACAGAACTGGCTCATCCCGCTTGCGCCAGAACTCGAAATCCATCTGGGTGAAGAATTGCCGAGACATATCGAGGTAGTCCTGACATTCGGACGGATTGATGAGCAGGAACTGCTGGCAGAGGAAGGAAAAATCGAGCCGCCCAATGTCTCCCTCGGCGGCGGGACGATCCGGATCTCCTGCGCGGAACCCTATCTTCGTTCTTTCGGCCAACCGGGTAATCAGGGCGACCGATGGATGGTGCGGGCGATCGCCTCGGGTGCCGCCGGCCTGGCAAACCAAGACACGGCTGCGTGCGCTGATGCGATGGAACGCAAGATAGTCAAGGATGACGCAGCGCGCCATCTTCACGTGTTCAACGCTGCGACGACCACGCAGATGGTGATCGCGAGTGCCGTCCATCATCCGCTTCGGAAGGTGCAACCGGAGGTCCGGGCGTGGGCCGAAGTCGGATTGGCCAGCGTCGGGGCCGACGACGAAACGAATGTAGTTCGCGGCCTCGAAGCAACCAAGTTCCTCGCTGGTTTGGTGGACGATCTATGGGCCAGTATCCGAACGAGGCTTAAAGACCTGGACAGGGCCAACGTCATCGAGATGGCGCTTCGCAATCATCATGCGGTGGACAAGGACAGGAACCGATGGCGAACGACGGCTGCAGCGGTTCTCTCCCTCCATCCCCCCGAAGAGGGTGTCCGGGTCGCCATCAACCTTGAAAGCGAGCGAGCCGAAGCCGGACTGTGCTCACGGGTCTTGGCTGAAATGGCGTTGTGCACCTCGCCTACGGAGCATGGGCGCGAGTGCTCGGTCTACGACTTTGATCAGATGATGGCGGAAATCTCCTTGATGAATGCGATCGCCTCTCGAAGTGACGAGATCCACCATGGCTTCGCTTCCGAACTCGCGGTGATGCCGAATGGCACCCTCCGCTTCGAAAACGATTTCGCCGAACAAGTTCATACCCCTTACCTGCGAGCGTCCTCCCAAGAGCAATTCGAGGCCGCTGCCGGCGACTACGCTGATATCTATCGACGTTCAGAACCATTGGAGCGGGAAGAGTATGAGGAAAAGAGGGACGCGGCATTCGATGCAGCGTTCCTGGCCGAATACGGCGTCGATCCCTTGGGCATGGCCGACATGGTGTCGTATGTCGGTCTGATCGCACTCGAACGAGGCGGAGATATCGTGCGGATGCGTCGTTCCGAACTGATCCAGCTAGCCAAGGATAGGCTCGAAATCGATGAAGACGGAATTGGTGCCCTTCTCGACACATGGTCGCTGCGACCTCGGTCCAAGTGGAACGAGAAGAAGCCCGAGGGCGCAACCGCGAGGGACTGGTGGCCGTGGCGCCATGCGCGGCGCCTCAGCCTTCTGGCGCGGCCGATCATAAATCTCGACGGTAGAGACGATCCCGAACTTGTGCTGTCTCCAATCCTCCTGGATCATGCCCTGACCTACGCTCTGCGTGCGCATTCGGGCGGACTGCCCGTCGACTTCTATCGCAGTGATGAGATGCGGAGCTGGATAGGCGCTGTCATTGATGAGAGGGGGCACGCGTTCAATCAGCAGGTCAGAGACGACCTTGAAGCACTGGGACTGGTGGCAATCGCCGAGGTCGATATGACGCGACTGGGAGGCACGAAGCGAAACGGCGACGTCGATGTGCTGGCTTGGCGACCCGCTGACGGCCGCGTCTTCGCCATAGAATGCAAACGCCTCCGCGCCGACCGGACGGTCGGCGAAATCGCCGAACGCCTCTCGGAATATTCACCGAGGTCGGCGGAGAATGCAAAAAGAGGGCCGACGGTCAAGCACACGGACCGCATTGCGGTGTCGAGGGATCATCTAGAAGACCTAGCGAAAGTTACCGGCCTGGAGGCCGGGGATATCTCTCTGGTATCCGCGCTCGTCACATCGTCATTGGTCCCGATGCAATTCAATGCCGCATTGGGGCAGGCCTTCGACATTATCACATCGGTCGCGGATCTTTCGCCCTTTGTCGCTTCTCAACACAGACGGTGAAACCGGCTCGCCATTAGGCGGATAGCCCGCTTCCTAATGCCCTTCGCCAATCTTGTCGGTTGTCCCGGCAGAGCCGATGTGGATTGCACCGCCCGCCAGGTATTCGGTGGGGAAACCAGCCGCGGCGACGATGTCTCTTCCGTTTCGCCCAACCGGCGACGCTTCGAGACCCAGCGCGGTTGCGATCATCGTGATGATTCCGAGAAGTGCCCCTGCGTCCCGCCAGAACAGCGATTCCCAATGTTGGTAACACGCTTCGTAGCGTCGACGATCACCGATGAATTGAAGGGTGATCCCGTGCCTCGAACTCAAAATCTCGTCTATCTCGTTGCGATTGAGCAAGATGGCGCCTTCGAAAGAGGAGGAGCTCCGAAGTTCGTGTGCTTCGGGATCGTATAGTCCGCACCACGGCGAGCCGTCGACGGGCAGACAGGCGATGCAGAGCGAATGGAGCCCCCCTGCGGACGGGGCCGCGCGGCTCTCCCACTCGCCGAACCTCGAATTATGGTTCCGTTCTCGAAGAAGCATGGCATGCCACAGAACAGAGGACAGTTCGCGCTCGCTGACAGAACCTCCCAGCGCGGAGCGGCGCCGAGCCAACACCTCGAAGAAACCGTCAGAACCGGTCAGGATCCGCCGGGTCAGGGGGATAGCGTGCTCAAACGCCGGCCAAGATCTCGTCGGAGCTGCTACGCCCTCGATCGGTCGAGGCTCGTTAAAGATCCCCATACACGTTCGCGATCACTTCCGCGTTCTTGTAGCAACCTCTGCAGTCGCCGCAGGCCAGTTCGCCCGTGTGACAGGAATGCGCCCATGCCAGGACGGATCGCGGAACCTTCGACTTCAAGATCAGCTCTTCGGTGGACATTCCGATCGCGGGCGCTGTCACGTTCAGTCCTCCTTCTTGCCCGGACATCAACCGGTTTAGGTCTTCGAAGAACCGGGGAAGGCCATCGGCATGCGAACCGTCGCCTCGAACTGCCCCGAATATCAGCTCCGTTACGCCCAATTGAACGGCTTTCATGCCGGCCAATGTCGCCAGCAGCTGATTTCGGAATGGCCACCATTCGGGAACCGGCGCCAGTTGGTGCGGCGCGTCGCCCGCCATGTCGCCCGAGCCAAGCTCGGGACATCTCGCGTCGATGACCGTATGCCCGATGCCGAGTTCCTCGCATACCTGACGCGAGGTTCGCGTTTCGGCGATCGCTGCAAGCTGTCCGTAATCGACGGTGATGGCTTGCTCGGGCCTCAGCCACCAAGCAAGCGCAATCGAATCCATGCCGCCCGAGAGAAGCAGTCCCTTCACGCCAGCGCCCAGATCGAATGGTAGATGGCGGTCACGAGATCCGATACGATCAGGCCCCCGCTGCCCTCTGGCATCTTGGCATCCTCGTCGCGCATGTTCTGGGCTAGGCAGATGACGGGCTTGCCTTTCGCCACCGCATATCCGACCTCGAATATCGTCCCTGGATCTGAACCGCTGAGGACTGCCAACACGACATCGGCTTGGTCCAGTCCCTCGAGGTCTCGCAGCGCGACCTCCTGCGCCGTTCCCAAGCCAACATCGTGCAACGGCGAGAATACGCTAACGCCCATGTCGAGCAGACGCTGCCTGATCTCCTCGACGAGCCAGAGGTCAGCCAAAGTGAAGAACGGTGCTGCGATGTAAACCCGTCCGCTCGACGGCGTGACGGGCGAGAGGTCCAGCGCCGCGAGTTCCTTCTTCGCGGGGATCGGCAATGAGCGGGTCGATGCATATACGGATACCGACCTCGAAGCGAGATCGGCAGCTTCCGCGGGTTCCAGGCCATCGCATGCCCAGAACTTTGTGAAAGCAGCCGAGAAGACATCCCCGGTGCCCAGCTTCCATACCGTGTCGCTGCGGTAGGCAGGAACCCGGGTTCGCGAAGTTCGCGTCGCGACTATCGCTCCATGACCGCCAAGCTTGAGAACCACGATGCTGGCATCCTGCTTCTTGATCAATGCTTCGACCATGCGTTCGGGCTCGGTCTCGTTCGTCAGCCGCCTTGCCTCGAAAGCGTTGAGGATGAAGGCGAGCTCGTCTGCCGTGGATCCATTCTCGTGGAACGGCCGGGGATCGAAGGCCGATTGCGGGTCGTATACTGCCCGGCGGGCTTCCACCCTCGCATCCCCTTCGAGCATTCCGAACCGTAGAACGACGTCGCCGCTGACTTCGATCGGTGGGTGGACGCTAATGGAATCGGGCCGCGGTGCGATCCTGGGCTCATCGAGAGAATGGATATAGCGAAAACTTACCGCATCCCGGACCTCGGGGCCTTCGATCGGGAAACCATAGATGGCCGACAGGTTTTCCAGCCCATCTGCCAACGCCGATGACCGATAGGTGACGAGCTTCAGATCATCGCACCAGCCCGAAAGCGCGGCTGCCGCGCGGCCGCCCGACCCGTATACATCGTTCCAGAACGGTTCGAGGCATTCCTCGGCGTAAACACCGCCGACGACAGCGGTCATTTCGGTTCAATCCTCAGGGCAATGAGGGCGCCCGTCTTCTGGACGACCGTCGCCTTGTAGATGTGTCCGGTGCCAATGCACTGGATGATCTTCAAGTGACCGGGGTGTGTGAGCGAACCTGCAGCTTGTCCGCCCGCGGTGCTGACCACCAAGCGATTACCGGAGGGAGTATTCTGAAGATCCACCTCAAGCACATCGCCGACCTTCAAGCCCGAAACGACGGCTGGGACCGGACTGGAGAGAGGCGCGGTCTGGACGAAGATGCAGTCGTCAGCATCGGAGCCCCCACCCGCTCCGGATCCGCTACCAGGTGAGCCACCGCTGCCGATCGAATTGCGATTGTGATCCGTTCCCGAATCCGGCCCTCTTCCAGACATTATACTTCTCCCTTGAAAGGAAGAATGATGTCCGGTGTGCACGCGCGTCAACCGCGAACATGTTCATTTCAGCGGAATACTCAGTTGACCGAAGCAAAGAGAGGAAGATCGGCTGTCGGTTCCAGCCTGCGATCGATGACTGGCTGCCAGGCCAGTTCACGCATGACGTTCCACATGACCGAATCGAGCAGCGAGGGGCGCGCTCCGATCACCTCTGCAAAGGCGAGGAATGCTTCCTCCATGGCTAGATAGTGGCGCTCCACCCTCCAGCCGGGCTCGAAGAGGCCCATATGTTCGCAGGCGCGAACGATATGGATATCGAGGATGGCGACCAGGTCGCTGTCCCGCCAGTTGCGCACGACCCACGACGCCGTCTTCGGGCCAATTCCCTTGAGGGTCATAATCCCGTCGCGCAGAGCACGATCGGGAAGACCCTGGTCGATCTCCGGCAGAGCCTGAAACGAAGATGCCAGGAAGTGCGCCTTCTGCCGCGCGAACCTGTAACGCACCTTCCGCCCCCTGACCTCGAGCGGCCTGCTCAGCAGATCCAGCACAAAGCCCTCATCCGCCATGGCCTCGTAACGTCCATCGCATTCGGATCTAATGCGCTCGTAAGCGGCGATACCGACTTCGGCGGG
>PAVA01000072.1 GCA_002712945.1 Citromicrobium sp. | reverse complement strand
GACGTGCAGGTGATGATCGAAGGCCCCGGCCACGTGCCGATGCACAAGATCAAGGAGAACATGGACAAGCAGCTCGAAGCCTGCGGCGAAGCCCCCTTCTACACATTGGGCCCGCTCGTCACCGATATCGCGCCGGGTTACGACCACATCACCAGCGGCATCGGCGCCGCGCAGATCGGCTGGTACGGCACCGCCATGCTCTGCTACGTCACGCCCAAGGAACACCTCGGCCTGCCCGACCGCGACGATGTGAAGGTGGGCGTGGTCACCTACAAGCTCGCCGCCCACGCCGCCGACCTCGCCAAGGGGCACCCGGCGGCCAAGGTCCGCGACGATGCGCTCTCCAAGGCCCGCTTCGAATTCCGCTGGCGCGACCAGTTCAACCTGTCGCTCGACCCCGACACGGCCGAGCAGTACCACGACCAGACGCTGCCTGCGGAGGGCGCCAAGACCGCGCATTTCTGCTCGATGTGCGGGCCGAAATTCTGCTCGATGAAGATCACGCAGGAAGTGCGCGATTTCGCCGCCAGGCAGAACAGCGAAAGCTATCTTGCCAGCGAGGACCTGAAGGGCGAAAATACGCCCCAGCAGCGCGCCGAAAACGAGAAGGGCATGGAGACCATGAGCGAGGTCTACCGCGCCAAGGGCGAGCGGCTGTATTTGCCCGAAGGAGAGGCGAGTGATGGCTGATGAAAAGGTGAAGGGCCCCGCGTCCTATTTCCCCTCGATCGAGACAAAATACGGCAAGCCGATCGCGGAATGGCAGGCGCTGATCCGCGCGCGCCAACCGGCCAAGCACATGGAACTGGTGAGCTTCCTCAAGGCAGAGCACGGCATGGGCCACGGCCACGCCAACGCGCTGGTTGCGGCGACGCTGGCCGAGGGGTGACATGACCGGCGGCGATCTGCCGGGGGCGGGGGCCTGGCGGGCGCCGCGAGGTTGACTGACTACCTGATCTTCTTCGCCATCGTCCTCGGCGTGAATCTGCTGCCCGCCTTCGGGCCGCCGACCTGGTCGATCATCGCGCTCTATGCGTTCAACAGCGATCTCGGGCTCGCCCCGATGGTTGGCCTGGCCGCGCTGGCCGCGGCGACGGGGCGCTTCGTGCTCGGCCATGCGACCCGCGCGCTCGGCACCCGTTTCCTCTCGGCGAAGACCCACGCCAACCTCGCCGCCGCGCGCCGCGCGCTGGAAAAGCGACGCCGCAACAACCTGCTCGCGCTGGGCATCTTCGCGCTCTCGCCCCTCCCGTCGGCACAATTGTTCGAGGCGGCGGGGCTCGCCCGCCTGCCGCTGCTGCCCTTCACCGCGGCCTTTTTCGCCGGGCGCTTCGTCAGCTACACCATCTACGGCCTCACCGCGCAGACCATCCGCTCGACCAGCATGGGCGAGGTGCTGCGCGAGGAGTTCGCCAGCCCGCTGGGCATCGCGGTGCAGGTTGTCATGCTGGGCGGACTGGTGCTGTTGACGAAGATCGACTGGCGCAAGCACCTGGCGCGCTATGGCGAGGAGAACGGGGAGAATAGTGCGTGACCGACCAACCGGGCGATACGGACGCGGAAGCGATTCTGGACGACCCCGAGGCGCAGGAGCGGCGCGAGCGGCGTCGCCTGCCCGTCATCGGCCTGTGGCTGACCGCGTTCTATCTGGTGGGGCTGGTGGTCTATCTGGCCGTGCAGGGCCAGAACCCGGCGGAGCTCCGTTTGAACGAGCTGGGCGATTTTCTCGGCGGCGTCTCCAGCCCGATCGCCTTCCTGTGGCTGGTGCTCGGCTTCTTCCAGCAGAGCCGCGAGATCAGGCTGAGCAACAAGGCGCTCCACCTGCAGGCGCGCGAAATGCGGCGGAGTGTGGACGAGCATCGAAGGTTGGCGGGTGGAAAATCCCCTGAGTTGGAGAAATAGGTGTTAAGCTTCAATGCAGGTGGCAGAAACCCGCCACCTGCACCGTTCTCCCGTTACCTCGGGACAAGGATTGGCCACGCTTTCAGCCCGAAGGCTGAAGCGAGCAGCACCTCACCGGTTTTCGGACACTTCCGCGAAGCGCGGAAGATGTATCGATACCCGGGCGGCGCAGGAGGAAGCTTACGCTTACTCATAGCACACCTCATCGGGGCGATGTTAAGCTTGCCTACACCGTTATGGTATTATATGTGCGCCTTGCTACAGAATGCACTAGGTAGGCGAGCATTGCACCAGCGAGCCCGTTAACCTGGCGCAAACTCTTAAGCCCGAGCCCATGGCTCGGGCTTTTGATTCATTCCTCCTGTGTGGCCATCGCAATCACCACATTTGCGATTTTTTTCGCTTCCGAAGCGGTCATATCGAACGGAAGTCCTTGGATCCTCACAATTAGATTCTGTCTAAGTGGAATTGGAAGGATCGTGGCTGCTTCGAAGTGTGTATTTGCAGTTTTCTGCGGCGTGGCCTGCTGCCCGGCATCTTCTTCGCTCTTGGTTGCTGATTGCACTTGCTTTGAAGGCTGCTGTTTTGAGGCCTGTTGTTTTGCACTCTTTGTGGAACGCTTGTTAATTGATGGACGAAAGCCCAAGGGGTTTTCGAGGTAACGTGAGAAGTCTTCAAGTGCGGACGCGACACGACTCTTATAAGTCTTTAGACTTCCGGGCGTGTAGGTTCGGCCTTCCAGATTGCTGAAGCGCATCATGACATCGTCGAGGTTGATAGCAGTTACATCCGCAGCCTCCTCTCCATCCAAGATGCCTAAAACCTTCCCGAGAGCCGCTTTTCGTGCTCCCGCAGTCGCCTTGGTCAACAACCCTTTTTCGCTCTGGTAGTCTTGGAACTCCAAGATTGCCGTCACGTCACGCTTGCCGTTCATGGCCGAGTCCTCACTTTCAAATATAATATATCAAAAGCGAGCGTGGTTGTCAAGCGGGTTGTCAACATAGACAAAAATGCATCAACGTTGCTGACAGGCTCGGGTTGGACGAGAGTTTCGCCCTCACATGAACACACCGGCCCCATTCCTTGCGGTTCTCGCGACTCATCTTCTGCTGGCCCTTGGCCATATCGGTCCCAATAGGGGTGGAAATGCCCCACCGGGCACGATACGCCCATTCGGGCCGAAGCTTTGCATCAATTCGCAGGCCCCAGCGCGCGTGGAAGCGAGAATTGCGCGGAAGCGGCGCGTAGTGCGGCAATCGTTAGGCATTTGGCTCCGGCCATGCTAGACACTCCTCGCTGACGTCGAAATTTGCGACGGACTTCGGAATTTGCCTCGCCGCTTGCCATCAGAGCCACCAGCTCCGGCCCCGGCGTTAACCAGACGACGTTTTCCTTTCATCGGACGATTAGACGCACGGCCTTCGCGCAATACCGCGTGCGGGCAACCCTTCGCGCCGCCCGAAAAGCGCGGCGCGCGTTCTCGAAAGGAACACTTCATGGCCAAGACCGGCACCGTAAAATTCTTCAACGCCGACAAGGGCTACGGCTTCATCCAGCCCGACGACGGCTCGAACGACAGCTTCGTCCACATCACCGCCGTCCAGGCAGCGGGCATGCAGGGCCTCGATAAGGACCAGCGCCTCAACTACGATGTCGAGCAGGGCCGCAACGGCAAGGAAAGCGCGGTCAACCTGACTGCCGCCGACTAGGTTTCAAGGGCGTCGCGTTCGGTTCGAGCGCGGCGCCCTTTTTCTTTTCGGTTTTCCTTTTCGCCCCCGCACCCACAGGAGACACCCCATGGCCCAGTCCTACGAATTCTACTGCGCCCGCGCGCAGGAAGCCGCCGCTGCTGCCGAAGCCGCCGAGCTCGAACAGGTGCGCGAGCGCGAGTTGCGTGCCGAGAAGACCTGGCGCGGGCTGGCCGAACATGCGCGCGGCGTGGCCGAGGAACGCGCCAAGATCGTGCGCGACAAGGCCGAAGCCGCTGCGAGCGACGCTGCGGCCTGACGCCAGTCCCCCTGACGCTAACCCAGGCAGGCCAACAAAAAACCCGCCCCGGCGCGGGTGCCGGGGCGGGTTTCCATTTCCGGTCGGTCCGGCGGGCTACATGCTGCCTGCGCCGGTCATCGTATCGGACGTCGGGTCGATGTCGGCATCGGGCAGCTTGGCAAGCTGGCCCGAGCTCAGCGTGGTCTGCACGTCCACTTCGTCTCCATCGGGACGCGGCGAGACGTCGCGCAGCCGGAGCGTGACGTAGCGATCGCCTTCCAGCTCCACCAGCAGGCCGGTGACCGTGCGCATGGCGTTGCGCTCGACCAGCGCGATGTCGCCCAGCTCGTTGCCGTCGGCATCGACGAGGTCGGCTTCGAGCAGCTGCGCTTCGGTCATGCCGAGGATCTCTTCTTCGGGTGCGGCTTCGGCAGCGTCGGCCGCTGCCTGCGCCTCGATCGCGTCTTCGGTCCGCTCTGCTTCCTGCTCGGCGGCGGAGTCGCCGCACGCAGCCAGGATCGTGCTTCCGGCGAGCAGCAGCGCGAGGGCGGGTCTGGAAATCATCAAGTGTGTCCTCTCGTTTACGTGAACGGAATGAATGCCAAGGCCGGGTCATAGGTTCCGCAGTGCGGTATCGCAATGCGGTATCGCGATGCAGCATCCGGGGAGCGCTGCTTTCCTACTCCGGCGAAATCGTGTTTCGTGCCGCCGATGGCGATCCGGGAAGCGGGCTCGTCATCCGAATCGGCTTCCTGTGGCGGAATGGCCGCGAAAGGATGGCCGGGAGGTGAATGGCGCGCAGGTGAACGGCCCGAAGCGAATGGCCGCCAGGGGATGGGGCTTTTCGACCCTTGGACACTGTGTCAGGTGTGTCAGGCAGGCTGCCCTGCCGAACGGGAACCAAGGATTGCGGCTGGCGACTCCGTCCCTCTGCTAAGGATGGCCCTGTTAAGGATGGAACGGCCGCGGGTTTCGGGCCGTTTGTCAGCCACACCCGGTCGGCACGACCGGGCAAACGAAGGAGACTGCCATGTCCCGCACCCTCATTCCCCTTGCCATTATCGGCGGCGCGGCCGCCCTTGCATCCTGCGCGCCGGTGCCCGAACCGGGGCCGGAGACGATCGCCGGGCTCGACACCAGCGACCAGTGCTTCTTCACCCGCACGGTCAACGGCTTTTCGGATGCGCCCGATGCACCCGATGGCGACGAGCGGATTTTCGTCGATACCGGCCCGAACGAGAAGTTCGTGCTCGAACCCGTCGGCACCTGCTTCGACATCGATTTCGCGCGCCGTATCGCGATCGACGAACGTTCCGGGTCGAGCCTTTGCACCGGCGAAACCACCAATATCGTCGTCCCCTCCTCGACCATGGGGCCGCAACGCTGCCTCGTGCGGGTCGTGGGCCGGGTAGCGGATTAGGGTTTTCGCGCGGGAGGATCGTCCGGCGGGACTACCTGCTTTGGGGCAATCGGCCCGCCGGGCCGGAACGGCGGGCTTTGGGCAGGTATTGATGAGGTAACCGGCGCGGCCGCAACGGCTGCGCAGGTTCGCACAACCTTTCAAACAGTCCCAAGGACGACAACCCGATGAAAAAGCTCGCAATCACGCTCGCCTCGGTCGCCGCGCTCTCGCTCGGTGCCTGTGCCGAAACCGAGACCACCGAAGAAGACACCGCGACGATGGACGAGATGTCCGCCGACCAGATGGCCCTCGACGACACGGCCAGCGGCACCATCGTCGAAGTCGCGCAGGGCAACCCCGATTTCTCGACCCTGGTCGCTGCGGTGACCGCTGCCGATCTGGGCGAAACCCTCTCGGGAGGCGACTATACCGTGTTCGCGCCGACCAATGCCGCGTTCGACAAGCTGCCCGACGGCACGGTCGAAACGCTGACCACCGAGGATACCGACCAGCTGGGCAGCATCCTCACCTACCACGTGGTCGAGGGCGAAACGATGGCCGCCGCGCTGACGCAGGCGATCGAGGGCGGGGGCGAGGAGGGCTACGTGCTCACCACGGTCAACGGCGCGCAGCTGACCGCGATGATGGACGGCGGCAATGTCGTGCTGCGCGATGCGGCGGGCAATACCGCGACCGTGACGCAGACCGATATCGACGCTTCGAACGGCGTGATCCACGTGATCGATACCGTGCTGATGCCCGGATAAGACCGGCATCCTTGGCAACGCGAAAGG
The DNA here is from genome assembly GCA_002712945.1 of Citromicrobium sp. The sequence goes on along the minus strand of PAVA01000072.1, from coordinate 40,807 downwards.
GCTCCCGCGAGGGAGCCCTTTTCATGCGTGCCAGGTGTCGGGAACGGGGCGCCCTGCCGCGCTCAGCGCGCCATGCCGCTGGTGTCCTGCACCACGGGGCGGGAGACGAACTCGACCTCGGGCTCGGCCACCTTCTCCGGACGCTCGCGCTCGAGCGGTTGCCGGGTGGAGGGGCGCGGCGGCGCCTTGCGGGGCCGCTCGCTCAGCTGCGAGGCTTCCCAGCGGCGCTGCTCCGCTTCCGCCGCGTCGAAGTCGAAGGCCGCGCTGTCGTCCTCGACGTAGTATGTCCGTGCGTAACGATCCTGGCTGTAGAGCCCGCGTTCGCGCAGCTCTGCCACCTCGACCGTGCGATCCCTCGTTTCGAGAGGGTAGTGGTTCGCGCCGAGCGCACGGCTTCGCGTGTCGTCGAAATCGATACCGCTGCCGGCGGGAACACTCGGCGAATCGTGGATCTTGCGCGGAGTCGTGTCGATCGCCGCGCCGGCAACAGCGCCACCGATTGCAACGACTGCAACGGCACCCATGAACCAGGGCAGGACGCGCATGATGTTGAACTCCTTGGCTGAATCCTCTTGCCTGTTCCAACTTCCGGCACGCGCCGGATGTTCCCGAACCCGAGGACCGCGGGCCTCGTCGCTTTCGCAGCGGTACGTCTCGCGGTAAGGAGCGCGGTCACGAAGTTAAGCATCAAACCCAGCCGAAGGAAAGCACATGCGCCTGCTGTTGATCGCCGCCCCCCTCCTGCTCGTCGCATGCCAGACGGAGAATACCTCGGGCGCGCCGGGCACCTCGCCCGAGGGCTTCACCGGCATCGGCGAGGAGGAAACGGTCAACTTCACCGGCACCGAACCCTTCTGGGGCGGATCGGTCACCGGGACCGACCTGACCTACCGGCACCCGGAGAACATCGAGGGCACGAGAATTTCCGTTAAGCGCTTCACCGGGCAGGGCGGGCTCGGATATTCGGGCACGCTGGAGGGCGCGGCTTTCGACATGACGATCACGCCGGGCGCCTGTTCGGACGGTATGAGCGACCGGACCTACCCTTTTACGGTCACCCTCAAACTCGGCGAGGAGACCCGCCGTGGCTGCGCGTGGACCGAGGCCGAGCCGTTCGAGGGGCCCGAGGCGCCCTGATTCAGCCTTAGCTGTGGGTGTCGGCCACGCCCGCCCGCTCGAGCTCGGGGCCGAGGCGCCCGCCGAGCCACAGGAAGAACATGCGGAAATCCGCCACCAGGCTCCACAGAGGATAGGTGAAGGTTGCGGGCCGGTTCCGCTCGACCCGGAAATGCGCGATCCAGGCGAAGAAATAACCCGCGACCGGCAGGGCGACGAGCAGCCACCAGGTCCGCGTCGCCACGGCCACGATGGCCAGCGCGATCACCAGCGCGGTGCCGACATAATGGAGCCTGCGGGTCGCGGGGCGGCTGTGTTCGCGCAGGTAGAAGGGCCAGAAATCCCGAAAGGTCGTGTAGGCGCGCTCTGCCATTCCTCCTGTCTCCTCTTTCCTCTCCGTGTCCGACGCCGACCTGCCCCGAAGCGGGGCAATGCAGGTCGATCTCTGGAACAGGTCGCGATCATGGCCGTTCAGCCAGTCAACGTTAACTCCCAGCCATGATACGGCTGATTCAACTGGATTTCCATGGCCGACCGTCCTGAGGTACATAACCAGGCTGGCACGAGCGATCCGCAGGCGCGCCCGCGCCGCGACATGAAGGACGTGGAGCAGGAGGATCGTTTCTCCGACACGTCCGGCGTGTTGTTCGAGCAGGCGATGGCGCAAACCCGCATGGCGGTGTGCCTGAGCGATCCTACCCAGCCCGACCTGCCGATCGTCTTCGCCAATCGCGCCTTCCGCCGGCTGACCGGCTACGAGGAAGACGAAGTCCTCGGCCGCAATTGCCGCTTTCTGCAAGGCCCCAAGACCGATCGCGAAGCGGTTGCGCGCGTGCGCGAGGCGATTGAGAACGAAGACGTCCTGGTGATCGAGCTGCTCAATTACCGCAAGGACGGCACGCCTTTCTGGAACGCCCTGCACCTCGGCCCGATCTACGATTCGCAAGGCAAGCTGATCTATTTCTTCGGCAGCCAGTGGGATGTGTCCGATGTCCGCGCCGCGCGGGCCGAAGAACGTCACGCACGCGAGATGGCGCGCGAGCTGTCGCATCGGATGAAGAATATGTTCTCGGTCATTTCCGGCATCGTCAACGTGATGGGCCGGGTGCGCGGGATCGAGGACGCGACGGGCGAGATCAACAGCCGTATCCAGGCGCTGGGCGGGCGTACGAGACGACGCTGGACGAAGCGTCTGTCGGCGTGATCGACCTGGGGCCCGCGGTGAAAGCGATCCTCCAGCCCTATGCGGAGGGTGAACAGCTGAAATTTCTCGGTAATGGCGTACAAGTGCCGTTTTCGGCCATGTCTCTCATCGGGCTTGTGCTGCACGAACTGGCGGGCAATGCCACCCGCTTCGGCGCTTGGGCAGGGGAGGGCAAAGGACAGGTGAGGCTGGACTGGCAGCGTGATGGGGGCAACGTGGTGCTGACCTGGATCGAAACAGGCGGCCCCCGGGTGGATGGTCCGCCGGAGGACACCGGGCCGGGCGCGGTTATCATGGACCGTATGGTCGCGGCCGCGCGCGGCACGATCGAAAGGGACTGGAAGCCCGAAGGCCTGCATGCCGTCCTCACCGTGCCGATCGAGGGAGGCGGGGCATGAACGCAGATTGCCGGATCCTTCTGCTGGACGACGAGCCCCTGATCCTCATGGACCTCGAGTTTGCGGCCGAAGACAAGGATTGCCTGCCGCTGACGGCGACCAATGTGCGCGAAGCAATGGAGCACATCGAAGCCCAGGGCGGCGTATCCTGCGCCGTGCTCGACGTGACGCTGCGCGATGGCGAGACCTGCATCCCGGTCGCGCGCGAGCTGGAGCGGCGCTCGATTCCCTACCTTCTCCATTCGGGCGATCTCAACCGGCAGGAAGGGACGCTCGCGGCGCTCGATGCCGAATTGATCGCCAAGCCCGCGTGTTCGCGCCGGGTGGTCGAAACCGCGCTGGCGCTGGCCCGGACGCCGGATGCAGCGGCCCGGCCTAACTAGGGTGCAAGCCTAGAACAGGCCCGGGATCTGGTACTGGGCCGCGCTGGGCGTCCGCGCCTGCAGCGTATCGATCCGCTGTTCGCCGCGCGGGCGTTGCTGCGTCCCGTCGATCTTGCCGCTGATCGCGCTGCAGGCACCGCCGCGCAGGAAGGTCAGCGCCGTCGCGGTCGAATCCTCGCTTGTAGAGCCCATCTGGTCCAGGAAGTCGTCCGCGGCTGCGCAGGTCTGCGGATAGACCTCGGCCAAGCCGTTGTAATAGTCGCCGCCTCCCGCTGCGTTGACCGTGCGGAAGGCGAGCACCCGCAGGCGATCGTCGCACTCGCTCCGGTCCCGCGCGATCTGGCCCGACGGCTTGCCGAAGGTATCGCTGCCCACCAGTGCGGTGTTGTTGCCGAGATAGGGAATGAAGGCATTGCCGACCAGCTCGCTTGCCGAAGCGGTCGATCCGGTGCCGATCAGCGCGATCTTGGTTGCAGCGATTGCTGCGGACCGGCCCTCGAAGCGCTCGGTCTCGTTGTTGCTGGCCAGCGAATCGCGGAAGATGGTCTCGCTATAGACCTGCCCGACCTTGTCCGCGCCGAGCAGATCGCCGAGCAATTCGGCGACCGAGACCAGACCGCCGCCATTATAGCGGAAATCGAGGATCACCTGCGTGATGCCCTGCTGGCGAAAGCCGTTCACCGCGGCCTCCAGCTGCGGGCCGGCATCCTGCACGATGAAGGTACGCAGGTTGATGTAACCGACCTTGGTGCCGTTATTGTCGATCACCTGCGCGCCGTAGCGATCCGAAATCGGATCGAGCGAATATTCGGATTTGACCACCGTCACCGTGCTCTGCGCCCCGCTCGGCTGACGGATGGTGAAGGTCCGCTGGACGCCCGGCTCGCTTGGCCCGAGCGCATCGCTGAACGCGCCCGGCCCGCCCGAGGCGAGCAGGCTGGCCGTGCTGGTCCCGTTGACCGAGAGAATCTCCGTCCCCCGGTCGAAGCCCTGCGGGAAGGCGGGTGCATTCTCGAAGGCTTCCAGCACGAAGACGCGACCGTTTGCGGTGTCGTAGCCGAGCCGGATGCCGAACCCGGCAGACGAGCCCGAATTGATCAGCTCGTTCTCTTCCTGGATCGAGGTGATGTAGGTGAAATAGCGGTCGCGCCCCTGCGCGCGGGCCGGTGCCACCAGCGCGTCGATATAGCCCTGTACCGTGTTGTAGTTCGCCGGGTTCACGCTGGTGTCGAGCAGGTTGGGAAACAGGTAGTAGGTCCGCAGCTGGTCGAGCACCCAGGCCTTCCGGTCGGCGAGCGAGCAGGCGGTGTTCCCGCCCGATCCGCCACCGCCACCGCCACCGCCACCGCCGGTAGACGGGGCGCCGCCCCCGTCGCTACCGCAAGCCGCAAGCGCGCCTGCGAGAATGAGCGAAAGCGAAATACGCGCGATAGACATGGCCAGAAGCTCCCCCGCAAACCAATGACCTGCAACCTATTGTGGCAATCCGTCGCTTGTCCATCGGTAATCGCGCGAGGGGGCGGTGCCCTTACATCGCGCGCCGCAAACGCCTAGCACGTCGCCAGACAAGGAGATTCGACGAAATGACCGACTGGCTTCCCGCCATTCTACCCGCATCCTGCCCCGCCAATGCCGGGCTCGCCATCGCCCGCCTCGCCTCGCGCGAGGCGATCGGCAAGGGTGGCTTCACTCTTTCCAGCCCCGCCTTCGGGCAGGGCGAGGAACTCGATCCGTGCTTCACCGCAGACGAGGAAGACGCGGTCGCGCCGCCGATGGAATGGACCGCGCCGCCCAAGATGGCCGAGGAAATGGTCCTGGTGGTCGAGGATGCGAGCACCGAAGAGCCGACCTGCCACTGGCTCGTGTGGGGCCTGACGCCCCAGCACGGCAAGCTGCTGGAGGGCGAGGCCCCGCCACGCACGGGCAAGAACGATCAGGGCAATTCGGACTGGCTGCTGCCCAGGGTCGATCCCGAGGGCAAGCCGCATTGCTTCGTCTTCCAGCTCTTCGCGCTCGACCTGCCGATCGCGCTGATGCCGGGCGCGGGCAAGGCGGAGCTGTTCGCGGCCATGGAAGGCCACGTCATCGCCGCCAGCGTTCTGACCGCGACCTATAGCGGAGAGGACGAGGAGGATTTCCTCGATGCGGGAGACGACGAGAGCTAGGCGCGCCGTTTCGGCTCGCGGTGGGCGAAGGGCCAGTCGGTCACCCGGCCGGCCCACAGCGCGGCCCAGATGATGACCGGCTGTGCGATCATCCGGGGCCCATGGTAGACGAGGCCGAGCCCGGTGCCCGTGCCCAGATCGTCGATCATGTGCTGGATATTGGCGGGCCACACGCACAGCGCATAAAGCGCAAGTCCGATGGCGGCGGAGTGTCTCAGCCTCGGCGAAAACCCCTGCGCGAGGCCGATCGCGCCGAGGATTTCGGCCACGCCGGTCCAGAACACGACCGCTTCGGGGAAGGGCACGAAGCCCGGCATGATCGCGAGGAAAGGCGCCGGCGCGGCGATATGGATCACGCCCGCCGCCAGATAGGCGAGCGCGAGAAACCAGCGGGTGAGCGTGCGTGCCATTTTCCTGTGCAGGGGAGCAATCAGGCCCGCTTGGGGGCCCAGCCGGGCGAGGCCAGCTCGAACCCCTCGAACTCGAAACCCGGCGCGACGATGCAGCTGACGAACACATAGCCTGCCGGGCCGGGGAGCGGTGTCGCCGCTTGCCACTGGCCCTGCGGCACCACGCCCTGCCACAGGCGGACCGGCCCCTCGCTGTCGCCGAGCACCATGGTCTCGACCGCGGCGTCCTCGCTCTCGGCCACCCGCAGGGCTAGCGGATCGCCCGCATGCCACAGCCACAACTCGTCGGCATCGACCCGGTGCCAGTGCGAGCTCTGGTCCGCTTCGAGCAGGAAATGGATCATCGTGGCGGTCGCACGACCCTCGCGCTCCGGCCCTCGCCATGTTTCGCGATACCAGCCGCCCTCGGGATGGGGCTGCAGCCCGTGCGCTTCGATCAGCTTCTTGGCTTCGGTCATCGTCTGTGCTGCTTCCCTTTTGCTGGCGCGGCATTATGCCTAGCCGCGAAGATGCCGGGGAGTCACCACATGCTGCGCCGTTTCGCCACTGCTACCGCCTGCCTCGCCCTGCTGGGTACGCCGCTCGCTGCCCAATCGCCCGAGGAGGTCGCGCAGGCCGCGCTCGACGCGGCGCCGGTATGGGACGGGCACAATGATGTGCCGATCCAGCTGCGCAGCCGCGCCGGCAACCAGATCGGCGATTTCGACTTCGAGCATACCGGGCACACCAGGACCGATACCCGTAGCGCGATGCATACCGACATCGCGCGGCTTCGGGCGGGCAAGGTCGGTGCGCAATGGTGGTCGGTCTACGTGCCCGCTTCTCTGTCCGAGCCCGAGGCGGTGCAGATGACGATGGAGCAGATCGACGTCACCAAGCGGCTGATCGCGCGCTATCCGCAGGACATGACGCTCGCGCTGAGCGCCGACGATGTCGAGGCAGCGCGGGCAGAAGGCAAGATCGCCGGGCTGCTCGGCATGGAAGGGGGCCATTCGATCGGATCGAGCCTCGCCGTTCTGCGCCAGATGTATGCGCTCGGCGCGCGCTACATGACGCTCACCCACAACGCCAACACGCCCTGGGCCGACAGCTCGACCGACGATCCCGAACATGACGGGCTGACCGCCTTCGGCAAGGATCTGGTGCGCGAGATGAACCGGATCGGCATGGTGGTGGACCTGAGCCATGTCTCAGAGAAGACGATGATGGACGCGCTCGACGTGGCGCGCGCTCCGGTCATCTTCAGCCATTCCTCGGCCCGCGCGATCAACGGCCATGCCCGCAACGTGCCCGACGCAGTGCTGCGGCGCCTGCGCGAGAATGGCGGGATCATCATGGTGACGGCGGTCCCCGGCTTCCTGAGCGAGGATGCGCGCGTGTGGAACGCCAATCGCGACGCAGAGGAAGCGCGGCTGCAGGCACTGTGGCAGGGGCAGCCTGAGGCCGTCGAAGCGGGCCTGAAGGCGTGGGACGAGGCGAACCCCTATCCCCCGGCCGATATTGCCGACATGGCCGATCATATCGACCATGTGCGAAAGGTGGCGGGGATCGACGCGATCGGGATCGGCGGCGACTATGACGGTATCCCCTTCGCGCCCGAGGGGCTGGAGGATGTCTCGACCTATCCCGCGCTGTTCACCGAGCTGGCGCGGCGCGGCTATAGCCAGGGCGATCTCGAAAAGATCAGCTTTCGCAACATGATGCGGGTGATGCGCGCGGTCGAGGCGACCAGCGCGGCGATGGCCGGTGTGCCGCCTTACGAATATCCCGCGGGCGAGGAGCGCTAGGGCGCGCCTCGGCCGCGTGGCCTAGTCGTCATCGTCGGCGGTTTCGGGCAGGCCCTCGCGGTCGGTCGAGGCCATTTCCTCCAGCTCGTCCTCGGTCATGCTTTCGTACATGCCGATAGAGGCGCCCTGCAGGTCCGACTTGTTGGTCTCGCCCCGCTTGGCCGAAAGCGCGGCGCCTGCCGCCTGCTGCTGCTGTTTCGATTTCGCCTTGGGCATCGTTCTCTCCTCGGGGGCACGCCATCAGGCGTGCGCCGTCAAGTGTCTCGGGCCTCGATCTCGGAGCCGAGCTTGAGCACCTCGTCCCCGTCCTCCTGCCTGATGAGGTAGGCCGGGTTGTCTTCGGTGCCCTGGCGGATGATCTCGCTGCCCTTGAGGGTGCGGGTCACCTCGCGCTCGAACCGTTCCCGGATCTGCCCTTCCGCGGTTCCCGTGCCCCAGTCCCACCGGACGTGCTGGCCGCTCTGGAAACTGTTCGGATTGCTCACGAAAAGGGCTCCCGGGCCGAAATCAGTTCTCCTCGGGGTCAACCGCCGGATCGGCGGCAGGTTCCTCGCCGAAGCCTTCGTCGCCAAGGTCCTGCTCGAGCACGACGCCGTCGGTGTCGTCGCCTTCGTCCTCGCTGGCGGCTTCCATGGTGCCTGCGACGGTCGCCTCTTCCTCGGCATCGCCCTGCGTCAGCGCGGGAACGATCCAGATGAGCGAGAGGGCGATGATCGCGAGGATCAGGCCGATACCGAGCACCCAGCGCACCACGCCTTCCTTGCTGCCGCCGGTCACACGTTCTTCGTCGATATGGATTTCGCCGTTGTTCTTGTCGGTCATGTTCTTTCCTTTCCCGTCCACCGCGCCCAACAAACGGCCTGTCTGCAACGCGGTTCCGCCAGCCGGGGCGCGAGCCGGGTTATCAGTCGCGCAACAGCTCGTTTATGCCGGTCTTCTCCCGCGTACGCGCATCGACCGTCTTGACGATCACCGCACATGCCAAGGACGGGCCGCCATTCGCCGCAGGCATGGAGCCGGGCACGACCACCGAGTAGGGCGGGATTTCACCGCGCAGAACCTCGCCGGTTTCGCGAACCACGATCTTGGTCGACTGGGTGATGAAAACGCCCATCGCGACGACGCTGCCTTCGCCCACAATCACGCCCTCGACGATTTCGGAGCGCGCGCCGATGAAGCAGTTGTCGCCGATGATGGTCGGGTTGGCCTGCAGCGGTTCGAGCACGCCGCCGATCCCGGCACCGGCGGAGATGTGGCAGCCCTTGCCGATCTGCGCGCAGCTTCCCACGCTCGCCCAGGTATCGAGCATGGTGCCTTCGCCCACATAGGCGCCGATATTGGTGAAGCTGGGCATCAGCACGCAGTTTCTTCCGATGAAGCTGCCGCGCCGGGCGATCGCCCCGGGCACGACGCGGAAACCCGCCTCGCGGAAGCGGGCTTCGTCCCACCCGGTGAACTTGCTCGGCACCTTGTCGAAGGCGGGTGCGCCGACCGCGCCATCCATTACGACATTGTCGGACAGGCGGAAGGACAGCAGCACCGCCTTCTTGAGCCACTGGTGGACCGTCCAGCCGCCGTTCCCGTCGGGTTCGGCGACACGCGCGCTGCCATCGTCGAGCCGGGCGATCGCGCTCTCGACCGCATCGCGCAGGGCTGCATCGCCGGTATCGAGGCTGTCGCGATTGTCCCACGCCTGCTCGATCACCTGCCGTTGGTCGTCACTCATGTCCGCTCGTTCCCCAAGAATGATTGCCGCTGTCGCCGGTCATCGACGGCGAGCGCGCGGTGCTAGCCGCCACTCGCGCCGATCTCAAGCGCGCCCGGTCAGTCCATTCCGGCGCGCTTGGCGAAGCCGTAGGCTGTCTCGACCAGCGGGCGCACACGTTCGCTCATCTGCCTGGCGTGGGCCGAGGATGCCGTGCCGTCGATCACGCGCTTCTTGATGCCCTGAATGATGCCGGCGAACTTGAACAGGTTGAACGCGAAGTACCAGTCCATCGGCGGCACGGGATAGCCGGTGCGCTCGACATAGCGCTGCGTCACCTCTTCGGCCGAGGGGATGCCGAGCTTTTCGATGTCGACCCCGCCCAGGCCCGCGCGGCCATCGGACGGATTGTGCCAGTTGAGCACGAAGTAGCTGAAATCCGCGATCGGATCGCCCAGCGTGGACAGTTCCCAGTCGAGCACGGCGGCAACCGAGTTGGCGTCCGACCGGAAGATCATGTTGTCGAGCCGGTAGTCGCCATGGACGATGCCGCTCGCGTGCTGTTCGGGCACGGTCTCGGGCAGCCACGCGATCAGCGCTTCCATCTCCGGTATCTCTTCGGTTTCGGAGAGCTTGTATTGCTTGGTCCAGCGGGCGATCTGGCGTGCGCAGTAATCCTGCGGCTTGCCGTAATCGCCGAGGCCGATCTTCTGCGGATCGGTGGTGTGCAGATCGGCGAGCGTATCGACCATCGCATGATAGATCTCGCGGCGCTCCTCCGGCGAGGAATCGGGCAGCGAGCCGTTCCACAGGTTGCGCCCCTGGATCAGTTCCATGACGAAGAACTTGGAGCCGATGACCTCGGTTTCCTCGCACAGGCCGAAGGTGCGCGGCACGGGAAAGCCCGTGGGGCCGAGAGCGCTCATCACGGTGTATTCGCGATCGACCGCGTGGGCGGAGGGCAGCAGCTTGCCGAAGGGCTGGCGGCGCAGCACGTAGTTGCGGTTGCCGGTTTCGACCTTGTAGGTCGGGTTGGATTGCCCGCCCTTGAATTTCGAAAGTGCAATCGGCCCTTCGAAATCGTCGACATTCGCTTCGAACCAGGCGGTCAGCGCCGCTTCGTCCAGCTTGTCGGCCTCGGGCACGTCGATCGTGCCGACCATTTCCTTTTCGTAGTCGATCTTCGCCATCAGTCGAACATCACAATGCTGCGCGCAGAGTGCCCCTCTCTCAATTTGTCGAAGCCCGCGTTGATGTCTTCCAGCCCGATCCGCTCGGCGATGATCGTGTCGAGGTCGAGCAGGCCGCGCATGTAGAAATCGACCAGCCGCGGCAGGTCGACCGGGAAGTGATTCATCCCCATGATCGCGCCCATCAGCTTTTTCCCGCCGAGCAGGTCCATCGCGCCGAGGCCCACCTTGCAGTCGAGCGGCATCATGCCGAGGATCACGGCGGTGCCGCCGCGCCGCAGGCAGGCGACCGCGAGGTCCGCCGAGGCCTGCCGGCCGACCGCCTCGATCCCGTAATGCACGCCGCCGCCGGACAGCTTGACGATCTGCGTTGCCGCGTCCTCGGCCAGCGCGTCGATCGTGTGCGTCGCGCCCAGCGTTTCGGCCAGCGCGCGCTTTTCGGGCAGCGGATCGGCGGCGATGATCATGCCCGCGCCCGCGATCTTCGCGGCGTTGATCGCGGCGAGGCCTACGCCGCCGCAACCGATCACCGCCACGGTTTCACCGGGCGTCAGCTTCACCGTATTGAAGATCGTGCCCGCGCCGGTCGTCACCGCACAGCCGATCACCGCCGCGCGATCGAGCGGCATGTCCTTGTCGATGGCGACGCAGGCATGTTCGTGGATCAGCATCTGTTCGGCGAATGCCGACAGGTTGAGCAGCTGCTGGACCGGCTCACCGTTGCGGGACAGACGCGGCGCTGCATCCTTGGCGCGGCGCGTGCCCTGGCCGAGGCACAGCGCCATGCGGCCCGTGACGCAGAATTCGCACTGGCCGCAGAAGGCGCTGAGGCAGGTGACTACGTGGTCGCCCGGCTTCACCATCGTCACTTCGCTGCCCACGGCGCGGACAACGCCCGCCGCCTCGTGCCCCGGGATCAGCGGGAGGGCGTGCGGGTACTTGCCGTCGATGAAGTGCAGGTCCGAATGGCACAGGCCGCAGGCCTTCGTGTCGATCAGCACTTCGTGCGGCGCGGGATCGGCGACGTCGATCTCGCCGATCACCATCGGTTCGCCGGGTTTTTCGAGAATGGCTGCTTTGGTCATTTGTCCTCCATCCCCTCCCGCCTGCGGGAGGGGCAGCGGGACTTGGGCTTGTCCCGCAATTCCTAGTCGCGCAACGGGGTGGGCGCTCACCAATGCCCACTCCGTTCCGGGGCCCACCCCCGGGCCCCTCCCGCAAGCGGGAGGGGAGAGATTGCTATCGCGTGGCCCCCATATCGCCGGAGCTGTACGAAGCGGCGCTGCCCGCGCTGGCGGACATCGCGTTGGATCCCTTGAGGCTCGCCACCATCTCGTCCTCGCCGGGCACGTGGCGGGCAAATTCCATCCGTGCGATCGAGCGGGCGTGAACCTCGTCCGGGCCGTCCGCCAGCCGCAGCGTGCGCTGGTGGGCATAGGCCTTGGCAAGGCCGAAATCGTTCGACACGCCCGCGCCGCCATGCGCCTGGATCGCATCGTCGATGATCCGCAGCGCCATGTTGGGAGCGGCAACCTTGATCATCGCGATCTCCTGCTTGGCGGCCTTGTTGCCGACCTTGTCCATCATGTCGGCGGCCTTGAGGCAGAGAAGCCGCGTCATCTCGATATCGATCCGGGCCTGTGCCACGCGCTGTTCCCAGATCGAATGCTTGTAGACGGGCTTACCGAAGGCTTCGCGCGCCTGCAGCCGCTTGCACATCTTCTCCAGCGCTTCTTCCGCGACGCCGATCGTGCGCATGCAGTGGTGGATTCGGCCCGGACCGAGGCGGCCCTGTGCGATCTCGAACCCGCGGCCTTCGCCCAGCAGCATGTTGGAGGCCGGCACGCGCACGTTCTTGAGCGTGATTTCCATGTGGCCGTGCGGCGCATCGTCGTAGCCGAACACCGGCAGGTAACGGTCGATCGTCACGCCTTCGGCATCGAGCGGCATGAGGATCATCGACTGCTGCTGGTGGCGCTGCGCAGAGGTGTCGCTCTTGCCCATCACAATGGCGACCTTGCAGCGCGGATCGCCCGCACCGCTCGACCACCACTTGCGCCCGTTGATGACGTATTCGTCGCCTTCGCGGATGATGGAGGTTTCGATGTTGGTCGCGTCCGAGCTGGCGACCTGCGGTTCGGTCATCAGGAAGGCGCTGCGGATTTCACCGGCCATCAGCGGGGCAAGCCACTGGTCCTTCTGCTCACGCGTGCCGTAGCGGTGGAGCACTTCCATATTGCCGGTATCGGGGGCGGAGCAATTCATCGTCTCGCTGGCGAAGCCGATCCGGCCCAGTTCCTCGGCGACCATCGCGTATTCGAGGTTGCTGAGGCCCGGCCCTTCGAATTCGAAGCTTTCATCGACATGATGGTGGCTGTCGTTGCGCGGCGGCATGAAGAGGTTCCACAGGCCCTTGGCCTTGGCCTTTTCCTTCAGCTCCTCGACGACCGGGATAACCTTCCACCGATCGCCCTCGGCATCCTGCTGCTGGTAGGTGGGCACGGCTGGGCGGACCTCGTTCTGCACGAAGTCGCGCACGCGGTCGCGCCAGTGGGTTTGCCGTTCTGTGGGTTCGAAATCCATGGTTTTGGCCTCTCTTTGATCGTCGGTTCGGTCTGTATTTTGAAACGTTCGTGGCAGAGCGGCGCGCACGCGCCAACCCCGTTCCGAGGGGTCAGGGGGGCAGCACCTCGCCTTCCGGGTCGCCCCGCGCCGCCTCGTCGAGCAGGGCAAGCCGCGCCTCGTGGCTTTCGCGGGTAATCGGGAACCGCGCGAGCCAGTAGGCGGCTATCAGCGCGAGGATCAGCGATACCCCTGCGTAAAGAAGGATCATCGGGCTCAGCACGTCCATCCCCACTTCGCCCGCCTTGGCCCTCGCCGGCATCTGGGCCAGCGCGATGATCTGGCCCGAGATGAAGATCCCGGCCCCGGTCGCGCATTTCTGGACCAGCCAGTTGCCCGCGTAGAACTTGCCCTCGGCACGCGCCCCGGTGCGCTCCTCGTACAGTTCGATAATCTCCGCCACCATGGAGGATGCGGAGATCATCGAGACGATGCCCGATGCATTGGCGAAGACGAGGAAGAGGTAGAACAGCATGGTCGAGCCGAGCGTGCCGACCTGCGGCCAGGCACCCAGCAGGAACAGGAAATAGGGGGCGAAGCCCAGCGCAAAGGCCGCCAGCGCGCCGCCGGCTGCGGTATAGGCCTTGCCGAAACGGCGGTGCAGCGGGCTAACCACGATGAACATCAGCACCGCGCTGAGGAACAGCACCAGCGGATAGGCGGTCAGCCCCGTCAGCGCGAAAGGCAGGCCGGGGATGTCGACCTGATCGAGCTGCCAGACGAAGACGTTGAGGTAGTTGGAGATCGAGAAGGTCGTCCCCTGGCTGATATAGGCCGCCATCGCCCCTGCGGCGAAGATCAGGAAGGCCTTTTCGCTGAACGCATCGGCGATCTCCGAAAAGGCGTCGCGCCAGCGGAATGGCGGCGGGCGCTTCGCCGGCGGAAGGGCGACCAGCCGGTGCAGTCCCAGCGCCGAGCCGACGACCGAAATGGCCATGATGAGCGCGCCCGCGATCCCGAAGCCGAAATAGCCGTCCGCCTCCAGAATGCCGTCCGGCCCGCTCAGGAAAACGGTGTAGGCGAGCACCATCATCAGGATGCCGCCAGCCCAGCCCATCAGGTAGCGATAGCGGAACAGTGTGGTCCGCTCGTCATAGTCGGCGGTGATCTCGGGCAGCAGGCTCACCTGCGGCACCTCGCAGGCCGACAGCAGCACGCGCACGCCCACCGCGATGCCCAGCAGGCCGAGGAAGCTGGGGGCCTCGCCGCCCGGGGGCGACCACAGCACGATCCACATGATCGCAAGCGGCCACGGCGCGACATAGAGCCAAGGGAGGCGGCGGCCCCAGCGGGTATAGGTCCGGTCCGAGAAATAGCCGATCAGCGGATCGAACACCGCGTCGACCACCAGCGCCAGCATCAGCGCAAGGCCCACCAGCCCGGCGTCCATCCCCAGCACCTGATTGTAGAAGATCAGCAGGAAGAAGGAAAAGCCGTTGTCCTTCACGCCGAAGGCCATTGCGCCAAGCCCCTGGGTCAGCCGCAGGCGGATCGGCAGCGGGCCTTGGGTGAAAGCCATGGTGTGAAAATCTCTCCCGGCGGCGCTTCTCTGGCCGCGTCTTACGTACACGTAACACTAGGGGTTGTGTCGTTGCGTGCAAGCGCAATCGCCCTGCCGCTACGGCATACCCGTTTTACGAATGTGCGCTTGCAGCAGGGGCTCGCTTGCCTTTACGTAGGCGTCAGCAAAAGCATCGACGGCGAGAGTCTACAACCGCTCCGCCGCGGACCGAGGAGAGAGATACATGTCCGATCTGGAGCAATTCCGCGCGGAAACGCGCAGCTGGCTCGAAGCCAACTGCCCGCCCGAAATGCGTGAGCCCGTCGAGGACGAGAACGACGTATACTGGGGCGGACGCAACGCCACCTTCAAGAACGACGCGCAGAAGGCGTGGTTCGAAGCCTGCCGCGACAAGGGCTACACCGTGCCCATGTGGCCGAAGGAATACGGCGGGGCAGGGCTCTCGGCCCCCGAAGCCAAGGTCCTGCGCGAGGAAATGGCGCGCATCAATGCACGCCCGCCGCTCAGCTCCTTCGGCATCTGGATGCTCGGCCCGGCGCTGCTGCACTTCGGCACCGAGGGACAGAAGCTGAAATTCCTCAACGAAATCGCACGCGGCGAGATTCGCTGGTGCCAGGGCTATAGCGAGCCAGGCAGCGGATCGGACCTCGTCTCGATGCAGACCTATGGCGAGGACAAGGGCGACCACTGGATCGTCAATGGCCAGAAGATCTGGACCTCCTACGCCGACGAAGCCGACTGGATTTTCTGCCTCGTCCGCACCGACAAGGAGAACAAGTACCAGGGCATCACCTTCATGCTGTTCGACATGACGAACGATGGGGTGAGCACCCAGCCGATCAAGCTGATCAGCGGCAACAGCCCGTTCTGCGAAACATTCATGGACGATGTGAAGGTGCCCAAGTCCTACGGCGAGGACATCCCGGCCTATGTCGGCGAGATCAATCGCGGGTGGGATGTCGCCAAGTATCTCCTCGGCCACGAGCGCGAGATGATCTCCGCCACCGGCGGGGGCGACCGCGCCTCTTCGCTCGGCGCCGTGACCAGCCGCCAGGGCGAGCTCGACCCCGTACTGCGCGCCGAGATGGCGCTGTTCGATGTCGACGCGCTGGCCTTCACCGCGATGAGCGAGAAGTTCCTCGACGAGGTGAAGATCGGCAAGGGCCATCCGGCCCAGCCCAACATGCTCAAGTATGCGGGCACCGAGCTCAACAAGCGGCGGCACGAATTGCTGATGGCGGCGGGCGGATCGCGCTTGCTCGAATGGGAGAGCGAGGAGACCGAAAACGGCAAGCCCGCGCGCAGCTGGCTGCGGACCAAGGCGAACAGCATCGAGGGCGGCACCTCCGAGGTGATGCTCAACGTGGTCGCCAAGCGTATCCTCGAATTGCCGGGGGCTTAGACACATCGTCACCCCGGCCTTCGATCCGGGGTCCCGCTTCTTTCCTGCGGCGGGCGAAAAGAAAGCGGGATCCCGGATCAAGTCCGGGATGACGGATTGGGAAGGTTTGTTCGATGCCACTTTACTACGACGACGATCAGGCGATGCTCGCCGACAGCGCAAGCGATTTCATCCGCGAGGAAGGCGCGATCGCCAAGCAGCTGCGCCACTGGCGCGACCGCGACTGCAAGGACGGCTTCGGCCACGGGTTGTGGGAGCAGTTCGGCGAGATGGGCTTCACCGGCATCCTGCTGCCCGAAGAGGACGGCGGGCTCGGCATGGGCCAGGTCGAGGCGAATATCGTGCTCGAGGAAATCGGCGCGAACCTCACCCCGTCGCCTTTCCTCAGCTCTTCGGTGCTCGCGGCCACCGCTCTCAAGCATGGTAGCGACGATACGCGCGGGCGCTGGCTGCCCGACCTGGTGGCGGGGAAGAACGTATATGCCGTCGCGATCGACGAAGGGCCCAAGCACCGGCCTGAGCGCATTGCCTGCAAGGCGGAGAAGTCGGGCAATGGCTTCAAGCTTACCGGCAAGAAGGACTTCGTGGTCTACGGCGCCAGCGCGGAGATGATCGTGGTCGCCGCCCGCACCTCGGGCAGCGACAGCGACACCGACGGCATCACGCTGTTCGCGGTGCCGCAGGATGCGAGCGGAATGAGCCATGACAGCGTGCGGCTGGTCGATTCTTCGATGGCCAGCCACATCACCTTCGACGGCGTGGAACTCGACGGCGATGCGGTGATCGGCGAAGTCGACGGCGGGCGCGAGATTCTCAACGCGATGCTGCGTGCGGGCCGCGTCGGCGCGGCGGCCGAAGGCGTGGGCGTGGCGCGCGGGGCGATGGACATGACGGTCGACTACCTCAAGCAGCGCAAGCAGTTCGGCCAGCTGATCGGCAGCTTCCAGGCGCTTCAGCACCGTGCGGCCCATCTCTATTCCGAAGTCGAGATCGCACGCGCTGTGACACTCAAGGCCGCGCAGCTGGTCGATGGCGAGAGCGAGAAGGCCGATCTGATGACCTCGGTCGCCAAGGCCAAGGTCGCCAAGGCGGCGGGGCTTGCGGTGCGCGAAGGCGTGCAGATGCACGGCGGCATCGGGATGACCGACGAATACGACATCGGCCTCTACATGAAGCGCGACCGCGCGCTGCAGGAGTTCCTCGGCGACATGTACTACCACGCGGGCCGCGTTGCGGAACTGAGCGGGTATTGAGCCTTCACTCCCCCTCCTTTCCAAAGGAGGGGGTCGGGGGCCAAGACGACGCCTTTCCCGTTCGTGGTGAGCCTGTCGAACCGCGAACGTTGCGCAGGGTTCGCCCTTCGACAGGCTCAGGACGAACGGAGCATACGGACATGATGAAACTCACCGACCTTTTCGGTCTCGAAGGGAAGATCGCGCTGGTTACCGGCGGCAGCCGCGGAATCGGCAGGATGATCGTGGAAGGCCTGCTCGAAGCGGGCTGCGCGAAGGTCTATATCGTCGCCCGCAAGAAGGAGCAGGTCGACGAAACCAGCGCCGAGCTTGGCGACAAGGTCATCGGCCTGGTCGGCGACCTCAGCCAAATGGACGGTATCAAGGCGCTGGCCGACGAGCTCGCTTCCCGCGAGGACAAGCTCGACCTGCTGGTCAACAACGCGGGCGCTGCCTGGGGCGAGCCGTTCGAGGAGTTCAGCGAGGCCGGCTGGCACCGCACGATGGACCTCAACCTGAAGACCCCGTTCTTCCTCACCCAGAAGCTGCTGCCGCTGCTCAAGAAGGCGGGCACGGCGGAGCGCCCGGCCAAGGTGCTGATGATCTCCAGCATCGACGGGATGAAGTGCAATCCCTGGCCGACCTATCCCTATCAGGCGAGCAAGGCGGGGCTGATCCACCTGACCCGGCGCATGGCGGCCGAGCTGATCGGCCACAATATCGTGGTCAACGGGATCGGGCCGGGCGCCTTCCCCAGTGCCATGAACCGCGCCGCACGCGACAACGCGGAGACGGTCAAGCGCGGCATCCCCGCGCGCCGCGTCGGCGTGACCGAGGATATGGCGGCGGGCGCGATCTACCTGCTGAGCCGTGCGGGCGATTACGTGGTCGGCACGACGATCCCGATCGACGGCGGCGTGGTCAACGCCAATATCGGCGCGGGCAATTTCGTCGATCCGTCGGGCGAATAGGGGCGGCGGCCTGACACACCTGACACAGTGTCATAGGGGCTAAAACCTGCCCCCTTTGGAGGGGCAAGAAGAGCGCATGGGCGAGGGGGCGAGCTGCAGGGTTCGCCCCCTTTCTTGCGCAGGGTCTGCCGACGATGTGAAAGAGCCGCCAGAGCCATAGCCTGCGCGCGGCGAGTAGGAAAATCGTTACGGTGAGCAGGAGGGCTCGCGCCGCACCTCAGCGGCGCTTGGCGAACAGCTCCACCAGTTCCTCGAACTTTTCGCGCTGGTCGGCTTCGTCTCCGCTGGCGATGGCTTCGGCGACGCAACACGCCGCGTGGTCCTTCAGGACCTGCGTCTCGACCTTGGCGAGCGCGGATTTGACCGCCTGCAGCTGGTGCAGGATGTCCATGCAGTAGCGATCATCCTCGATCATCTGCGCGAGGCCGCGCACCTGGCCTGCGATCCGGTTCAGCCGATTGATTTTGGCGCTCTTTGTATCAGCCATGGTCCAAAGTCCGATTGTAATACCCCATGGGGGTATATATAGGCGCGCCCGCAGGATCAATCACTCGCAGGCCCCCATGCCCCCTCTTTCCCGTCGCCGCCTCATCAAGAGCACCGCCGCGCTCGCTGCCGCCAGTGCCCTGCCCATGCCCGCCTGGGCGAAGGGCGCGTCGCTGACCCATGCGAAGAAGGGTTTTGGCGAGCTTTCGGGCGAGACAATCGACCTTGCCATCGGCAGGCATCATTTCGCCACTGGCGGCCGGTCGGGCCACGCGGTCGCGGTGAACGGCACGGTGCCGGGTCCGCTGATCCGCCTGCGCGAAGGGCAGACCGTCCGCTTCAATGTTGCCAATGGCCTCGACGAAGACAGCTCGATCCACTGGCACGGGCTGCTGGTGCCTTTCCAATTCGATGGCGTGCCCGGCGTCAGCTTCCCCGGCATCCGTCCGGGCGAGCGTTTCACCTACGAATTCCCGATCCGCCAGAGCGGCACCTACTGGTGGCACTCGCATTCGGGCCTGCAGGAGCAGGCGGGGCACTACGGCCCGATCGTGGTCGAAAGCGCCGATCCCGATCCGCGCTACGACCGCGATTACGTCGTGCTGCTGAGCGAGTTCACGCCGATGCATCCGCACGAGATCATTCGCAAGCTCAAGGTCGGCGAGCACTATTTCAACCGCCAGATGCAGACCGCGACCGAGGGCGACATGCCGGGTGCGATGCGGCGCATGTGGGGCCGGATGCGGATGAACCCGCGCGACATCTCGGACGTGACGGGCAGCACCTACACCTTCCTCGTCAACGGCCATGGTCCGCAGGACGACCTCCAGTTCGCATTCCGTGCGGGCGAACAGGTGCGCCTGCGGATCATCAACGGCTCGGCGATGACCTTCTTCAATCTGCGCATTCCCGGCGTGCCGATGACGGTGATCGCGGCCGACGGGCAGGATGTCGCGCCGGTCGAGGTGGACGAGTTCCAGATCGGCGTGGCCGAGACCTACGACGTGATCGTGACTCCGCCCGATGGCAGCCACGCCATCGTTGCCGAGGCAATGGATCGCAGCGGGATGGGCATCGCCAGCCTCACCAGCCATGCCGGCCACATCGCTACGCCGCCTGCGCTTCGTGAACCCGTGACACTGACCATGGCCGATATGGGCATGATGGATCATGGCGGCATGGAAGGCATGGGCGACATGGACCATTCCATGCGGGACAAGTCGCTCGTGCCCGATGACGTGAAGGTCGGCCCGGGTGTCGACATGATTGCCCCGATGCCGATGGATCGCATGGACTTCCCCGGCCTCGGCCTCGACAAGGTGGCGCACCGCGTGCTGCGTTATACCGACCTGAAGGCGAAGCGGATGAACCCGCACCGCGAGGTCGACCGGGAGATGGAGATCCACCTCACCGGCAACATGGAACGCTACATGTGGAGCTTCGACGGCAAGAAATTCACCGCCGTCAGCGACGATCCGATCCGCTTCGGCTATGACGAGCGGGTGCGGGTCAAGCTGGTCAACCAGACGATGATGGCGCACCCGATCCATCTTCACGGCCATTTCTTCGAGCTGGTCAATGGCGCGGACCACATGCACCAGCCCCTGAAGCACACCCTTATCGTGCAGCCGGGCGGCACCGCCACTTTCGATCTGACCGCCAACGAGCCGGGCGACTGGGCCTTCCATTGCCACCTGCTCTACCACATGCACGCAGGCATGTTTCAGGTGGTGACCGTGCGCCCGTTCCCCGAAGGAGACGGCGCATGATCCGCGCGACAATCCTTCTTGGCGCGGTGTTTCTGGCCAGTCCGCTCGCCGCGCAAAGCCACGCTTCGCATCCCGCGAAGTCGGAGCCCGAACCGGCGATGGACCATTGCGCCATGGGTCATCTCCCGCCCGAGAAGTGCCCGCCGAAGGACGCCCCCGACGCCGAAGCGCCGATGGAGAAGGGCAAGCCCGACATGGGCATGTCGGGGGGCGAGATGGAAGGCATGGATCATGGCTCCCACGGCGCGGCGAGCGACAAATCGGCTCCCGGTGCGGCGCCCGAGGACGCAGTGCCGCCCCGCGCCTTCGAGGGGCCGCGCCATGCCGCCGATGCGCTGTGGGGCAGCGATGTGATGGAACCCGCCCGCGCTGAGCTTGTGCGCGGAAATGGGGGCATGACCACCGGCTCGATTCTGATCGAACGGCTCGAGGCACGCCTCGCCACCGATGGCGGGGAAGACGGCTACCTGTGGGATGTGCAGGGCTGGTACGGCGGCGATCTCGACCGCTTCGTTCTCAAGACCGAAGGCGAGGGCGAGATTGGCGGTGCGCTGGAGGATGCCGAGATCCAGGCGCTCTACAGCCGCGCGATCGGCCCCTTCTTCGATCTTCAAACGGGCGTCCGCTTCGATCCCGAGCCCGACAGCCTGACGCATCTGGTGATAGGGGTGCAGGGCCTCGCGCCCTACATGTTCCATGTCGACGGGGCGCTGTTCCTGTCCGACCGGGGCGACCTGACCGCGCGGATCGAGGCCGAATACGATCAGAAGATCACGCAGGCGCTGATTCTCCAGCCGCGTATCGAGGCAGAGCTTGCCGCGCAGGATATTCCGGAGCGCGCGATCGGCGCTGGATTCACGAAAATCGAGCCGGGGCTGCGTCTGCGCTACGAGATCGCCCGCGAATTCGCGCCCTATGTCGGCGTCGAATACGAGGCGAAGCTGGGCGAGACGGCGGATATTGCGCGGCTTGCCGGGGAAGACCCCGATGGCGTCAAGGCCGTGGTCGGCCTGCGCGTCTGGTTCTGAGCCCTGTGGCGGGCCGGTGTCTCAGCCCATCAGGTCGCGGACGAAATCGATCAGCCCGGTCTGGCGCTGGCGTTTCATCCGTTCGGCGTGGAGAATCTCGCGGACCTTGGTGAAGCAGGAATCGACGTCATCGTTGATGACCACGTAGTCGTACCCGTCCCAGTGGCTGATCTCGGCGCGCGCGCGGTCCATCCGCGCCTCGATCACTTCGGCACTGTCGGTCCCCCGCCCGGTCAACCGGCGGCGCAGTTCGGGCAGGCTGGGCGGCAGGATGAACACGCGCACCACATCCTGCTGGTCCTTCTGGTAGAGCTGCTGGGTGCCCTGCCAGTCGATGTCGAACAGGAAATCCTGCCCTTCCTTCAGCGCGCTGCGGATGTGCCCCTTGGGCGTGCCGTAGCGGTGGCCGAAGACATGCGCCCATTCGTAGAAGCCGTCTTCCTCCAGCAGGCGGTCGAACTCGGCATCGTCGACGAAATGGTAGTGGACCCCGTCTTGCTCGCCCCTGCGCATCGGCCGGGTGGTGGCGGAGACCGACAGCTTGATCGCCGGGTCCGCTGCCAGCAGCATGTTGGAAATGGTCGTCTTGCCCGCGCCCGAGGGCGAGGAGAGGATGAACATCAGCCCCCGGCGATGGAGGGTGTCGGATTCGGTCGGGGTGGAGGAGGGCTCGGCCATGTCCGTCCTTGGACGCCTGATGGGTTCAAGATCAACCCTGCGGGTGGACGCGCTCCCCTGCCGAATGGATTGCGGCGTCAGTCCTTGGCGGCGTTTTGCAGCAGTTCGGCATCGCCCTTGAGCGCGGCCTTCTTGCCCTGGCGCCGGTCGTAGAGCGTCTTCGCCAGCATGCCGCCGCCGACCAGGATCGCGCCGGTGGAGGACTTCGCCGCGGTCCTGGCCATCAGGAAGCTGACGATGGTCGATCCCAGTCCCTGGTTCTCGACCGCCGCTTCGGCGGTTTCCTTGCCGTAACGCTTCTGCAGCATGCGCTTGTCGACCGCCTTGCGCAGCAGGATCGACCCGGTGCGCACGATCGCATTGGCCATGATGAGATTGCTGGCGGGGTTGGGCGAGAGGCCGGGCACGGCCTCGCCGCGTGCACGCGCCTGGCCACGGGCGACCTTCCGGCGCAGTTCCTCGCGCTTCCTGCTCATACGGGCTTGCCCCCTGATCGGGCCGCCGCTGGCGACCTACTTCTTGCGGCCGAAATCGACCGTGACGACGTTGGAGCCGTCGTCGCTCTTTGCAACGGGTTCGCCGTCCCCGTGTTCCCCATCCTCTTCGCCGTCGTTGCCTGCCGACTCGGTGGGGGCGGGCGAATCTTCCACCGCCGTCGCCTGGAACTGCAGGCCGAAATCGACCGCCGGATCGACGAAGGCGGTGATCGCCGCGAAGGGCACCACGAGGTGCGAGGAAATCTTGTTGAAGCTGAGGCCGACCGAAAAGCCCGTGTCGGTCACGTTCAGGTCCCAGAACTTGTTCTGGAGCACGATCGTCATCTCGTCGGGAAAGCGCTGGCGCAGGTGATCGGGGATTTCGACCCCCGGCACCCCGGTCTTGAAGGTGATGTAGAAGTGGTGATTGCCCGGCAGGGTCCCGCCGCCCGCCTCGATCTCGCTCAGCACGCTGCCGACCACTGCGCGCAGGGCCTCCTGCACGATCTGGTCATAGGGGATCAGGCTGTCGGGCGCTTCGTCACTCATCACGATGGTTTAGGTGAAGCCGCGCACGCCCCCGGTCAAGCGCAGAATGCTTGCGCGAGGGCGCGGCGGCGGATAGCGCGCGGCCTTATGCGTACAGGCTTGATAGAGCGCGATACCAAGGAAACCCGCATCCGCGTGGCGGTGAACCTCGACGGGACGGGCGCCTACGAGGTTTCGACCGGGATCGGTTTTCTCGATCACATGGTCGAGCAGTTCTCCCGCCATTCGCTGATCGACGTGGAAATGCGCGTCGATGGCGATCTTCATGTCGACCAGCACCACACGACCGAGGACAGCGCGATCGCGCTGGGTCAGGCGATTGCGCAGGCACTGGGCGACAAGGGCGGAATCTCCCGATACGGGCAGGCCTACTCGCCGATGGACGAGACGCTGGCGCGCGTCGCACTCGACATTTCGGGGCGGCCCTGGTGCGTATGGCGTGCAGGGTTCAGCCAGACGAAGCTGGGCGAATGGGACACCGAACTGATCGAGCACTGGTTCCAGTCGGTCGCGCAGACCGCGGGGATCACGCTGCATGTCGAGCTGCTGTACGGCAGCAACAACCACCATATCTGCGAAGCGATCTACAAGGGTTTCGCCCGCGCGATGCGCCAAGCGGTGGAGATCGACCCGCGCAAGGGCGGGGCGGTACCCAGCACCAAGGGGATTCTTGGAGGCTAGTATCTCGCCAGGCCCGCTCGCCCTGAGCTTGTCGAAGGGCTGTTTTTCTTGAAGAAAAGTGCAGGGCTTCGACAGGCTCAGCCCGAACGGAAGTGTCTTGAAGCAGCAAGTCGCCCTTATCGATTACGGCGCAGGCAACCTGCATTCGGTCGAAAACGCGCTGCGGCGTGTCGGCGCGGAGGTCGTGCTGGTGTCCGATGGCGATGTTCTGGCGAAAGCGGAGCGGATCGTGCTGCCGGGCGTCGGCGCGTTCGGTGCGTGTTACGAAGGGCTGGCCAGCCTGCCGGGGGTGATCGAGGCGCTCGAGCAGCGCGTCTTGCGCGACGGCGTGCCCTTCCTCGGCATTTGCGTAGGGATGCAACTGCTCGCGGATCGCGGGCTGGAACACGGCGAAACATCCGGGCTCGGCTGGATCGGCGGCGAGGTCCGCGCGCTCGAATCGAGCGACACGGTCAAGGTGCCGCACATGGGGTGGAACGATGTGATCGTGGTGGAGGATGCGTCGCATCTCATCGCAGCGGGCGAGGCCTATTTCCTCCATTCCTACGCCTTCGATGTGGCCAACCCGGCCCATGTCGCCGCGCGCACCGACCATGGCGGCCCGGTGACCGCGGCGGTGGAGCGCGACAATATCCTGGGTGTGCAGTTCCATCCCGAAAAGAGCCAGGCCTACGGGCTGGCGCTGCTGGAGAGGTTTCTCGAATGGAAGCCGTGAGCATGCGCGAGTCCCAGCGCAGGCTGGGACCTCCTTCCGCTTGCGAAGAGCCTGTGGCACGAGGCTCCTGCTTTCGCAGGAGCTCATACTCGTGATCATCTTCCCCGCCATCGACCTCAAGGGCGGTCAGGTCGTCCGCCTTGCCGAAGGCGATATGGACCGCGCGACCGTCTATGGCGACGATCCGGGCGAGCAGGCCGCGCGCTTCGCGCTTGCCGGTGCAAGCTGGCTGCATGTGGTCGATCTCGACGGGGCCTTCGCGGGCGAGCCGGTCAACGCGCATGCGGTCGAGGCCATCCTGCGGCGGTTCCCCGGCAGGGTGCAGCTGGGCGGCGGCCTCCGCACGCGCGAGGGCGCGGAGCGCTGGCTGGAGCTGGGCGTGGCGCGGGTGGTGATCGGCACGGCGGCGCTGAATGACCCCGAGCTGGTCAAGGCGCTGGCGAAGGACCATCCGGGCAAGGTCGTGGTCGCGGTCGATGCGCGCGACGGGATGGTCGCGACGGAAGGCTGGGCGAGCGTCTCCGACTTGGCCGTAGAAGATCTTGCGCGCCGGTTCGAGGATGCGGGCGTCGCCGCGCTGCTGTTTACCGATATCGGGCGCGACGGGTTGCTCAAGGGCTGCAATGTCGAGGCGACATTGGCGCTGGCCAAGGCGCAGAGCCTGCCCGTGATCGCCAGCGGCGGCGTGGCGGGGATCGAGGATATCCGCGCGCTCGCGCCGCATGCCAGTGACGGCATCGAGGGCGTGATTACCGGCCGCGCGCTCTACGACGGGCGGCTCGATCTCGCCGAGGCGCTGCGCGTAGGGGCGGGGGCGTGAGTCTAATTTCCCTCCTTTACGCGATGAATATCCTTGCCGTCGGAGGGTTGGTATTGCTCGCTTTGCGGCAAGGCAAAATCGTCTTCTGGTTCGGGCAGCGGACGAGATCGGACAATCCGATACCCTTCTGGGGGGCTATCATAGTCGGGATTTGTCTCATGCTTTCATACCTTTACCTGCTTCTCAAACCATGACCGTCCGCATCCCAGTCATCGCCTGTCTCGACATGGCCGAGGAGCGCGAGACGCATTCCTCTCGTCATTGCGAGGGGCGAACGCCCCGCGGCAATCCAGGGTTGGCGCGTGTCCGCTCTGGATTGCTTCGCTCCGCTCGCAATGACGAGCGGTAGGATCGGTCCCTATGACCATCGCCAACCTCGCCCTGATTGCCATGTTCGTGATGCTGGCTGTCGCCACGTTCGACGGGCTGCGCGGCAAGACCGCGCTCGGCAAGTTTCGGCTCAGCAAGACCGACGAAGATCCGACGCGGTTCTGGTTCGCGATCGTGCTCTACATCAACATGGCGATCGGCATGTGGTGGCTGGCCGGACAGGCCCGGGTGGCCGAAACCGAAGCCAGCCGGATGGAGGCCCCTCCCGTGGTTCCCGTCACGAGTGCCGCCACATGACCGTCCGCATCCGCGTGATTCCCTGTCTCGATGTGGCCGAGGGCCGCGTGGTCAAGGGCGTCAACTTCGTCGATCTCAAGGATGCAGGCGATCCGGTGGAGCAGGCGCATGCCTATGACCTCGCAGGCGCCGACGAGCTGTGCTTCCTCGACATCTCTGCCAGCCATGAAGGGCGCGCGACGCTGGTCGATATCGTCCGGCGCACCGCGGAAGTCTGCTTCATGCCGCTGACCGTGGGCGGCGGCGTACGCAGCGTCGAGGATGCGCGCGCGCTGCTGCTGGCAGGCGCAGACAAGGTCGCGATCAACTCCGCCGCCGTGGCGCGGCCCGAACTGGTCGACGACATCGCTCAGCGCATGGGCAGCCAGTGTGTCGTCGCGAGCGTGGATGCACGCAAAGGCGAAAGCGGGCGATACGAGATCTTCACCCATGGCGGCCGCCGCGCGACGGGGATCGATGCGCTCGAACACGCGGCCCGGCTGGCGCAGCTGGGCGCGGGCGAATTGCTGGTCACCTCGATGGACCGCGACGGGACCAGGGACGGCTACGACCTCGAACTCACGCGGATGATCGCCGATGCGGTGGACGTGCCCGTGGTCGCCAGCGGCGGGGTCGGCACGCTCGATCACATGGTGGCGGGCGTGCGCGAAGGCCATGCCAGCGCGGTGCTCGCTGCGTCGATCTTCCATTTCGGCCAGCATACGATTGCCGAGGCGCAAGCCGCGCTGCGCGATGCGGGGTTGCCTGCGCGCCACCCGGAACCCTACGCAAGCGCAGGCGGTTGAGCCGACACGCAAGAATCAGAAAGAGGCCCGCTAAGCATGGAAACTCTCGCCCGCCTGGAACAGGTGATCCTCGAGCGCCGCAGGGGCGATCCCGAAACCAGCTATGTCGCACTGATGAAGCGCGAAGGGCGCCCGATGATGGCGCGCAAGCTGGGCGAGGAGGCTGTCGAGGCGGTGGTTGCGGCGCTTTCGGGCAGCGAAGAAGACCTCGTCGGCGAGGCGGCGGACGTGCTGTTTCACCTGATGGTGCTGCTGGCCGACCGCGAGATCGCGCTTGCCGATGTCCTCGCGGAACTCGACCGGCGCGAGGGTGTGTCGGGGATCGAAGAGAAATCCAACAGGGAGGCGACCAGTGCCGATTGACGCGACCGCAGCTTACGACGACGACAATGTCTTCGCGAAAATCCTGCGCGGCGAAATCCCCTCGACGCGCGTTTACGAGGACGAGTGGGCGATCGCCTTCGAGGATATCAATCCGCAGGCCGAGATTCACACGCTGGTCGTGCCCAAGGGCAAATACGTGAGCTGGGACGATTTTTCGAGAGAAGCGCCGGACGAGGAAATCGCCGGTTTCGTGCGCGCAGTGGGCAAGGTGGCGCGGGCCAAGGGGCTGGTCGAGCCCGGTTATCGCCTGCTCGCCAATGTCGGCGCCGATGGCGGACAGGAGGTGCCGCACCTGCATATCCACATCTTCGGCGGGCAGAAACTGGGCCGGATGATCGCCTGAATGGCCGGGAAAGCGGAGCCGGGGCGCGGTCGAAACGCTCTCCGCCTGCGACGAGGGATGCACAAGTGATTGCCGCGCGGACTCGCTTTGCCGTAAAGGCGCCGCCTGCATGACCCACACATCCGATCACCCCGTACCCAAGCCGCCCGGCGGCGTCTTCGACGGCACCGAGCATCTCTATGCCGTGCGGGCCTATTACGAAGACACCGACCTTTCCGGCATCGTCTATCACGCCAATTATCTGCGCTGGTTCGAGCGCGCCCGATCCGACCTCGTGCGCATGCTCGGGATCGACCAGCGCGCCGCGATCGAGGCGGGAGAGGGCGCCTATGCGGTCGCCGATGTGCAATTGCGGTACATCCGGCCCGCGCTGCTCGACGACGATATCGTCATTCATACAAGGTGCAGCGAATTGCGCGCAGCGAGCGTGCGGATGGCACAGGAAGCGAAACGCGATGGGGAAACGATCTGCACCGCTGCCTTGCGCGTCGGCTTCGTCGCACCCGATGGCCGCCCGCGCCGCCAGCCGGAGGCCTGGCGCGAAGCCTTCAAGACACTTCTCGATGACAGCCCGACTGGGGAGCCTGCCTGAATGATGATTCTCGACCTGCTGGCCGCCGCCACGCCTGCCCCGCCGACCCGGCTCGAACCCGTCGAGCTGTTCCTCGACGCCGACATCGTCGTCCAGGCGGTGATGGCCGGGCTGCTGCTGGCCTCGATCTGGAGCTGGATGATCATCATCTCCTTCGCGCTGAAGATCGGCGGAGCGAAAAAGCGCGCCCGGAATTTCGAGCAGGATTTCTGGGCCTCGGAGAACTACGAGGAAACGCTCGACGCCTACCGCAACCGCGACGTCGCGCCTGCGCGGATCGCGTGGGGTGCGATTACCGAGTGGAAGAAGTCGACCAAGGGCGGCGTGAAGGACGTGCGCGGCGCGCAAGGGCGCATCGCGGCGGTGATGGACAGCCACGTAGCCGAGGAAGCGGACCGGATGGCGGGCCGCCTGACCTTCCTCGCCACGCTTGGCTCGGTTGCGCCGTTTGTCGGCCTGTTCGGCACCGTATGGGGCATCATGAACAGCTTCTTCCAGATCGGCGCGCAGAACAATTCCTCGCTCGCGGTGGTCGCGCCGGGCATTTCGGAGGCGCTGTTCGCGACTGCTATCGGCCTGTTCGCGGCCATTCCTGCGGTGATCGCGTACAACCGCTTTTCCGCCAGCGTGAACCGCTACGAGGCGATCCTCCAGCGCTTCGCCGACCGCTTCAACGCCAACCTCGGCCGCGAACTGGAGCGCGTCTGACATGGCGATGGGTCTTCACACCCAGAAACGCGGGCGCAATTCGCGTCGCGCGCCGATGGCGGAGATCAACGTCACCCCGCTGGTCGACGTGATGCTGGTGCTGCTGATCATATTCATGGTCACCGCGCCGCTGCTGACCGCCGGTGTGCCCGTCGATCTGCCCGACAGCCGCGCCAACGCGCTGCCGCAGGAGGAAGAGGCGCTCAACGTCGCGATCGCCAGCGACGGCACGATCTATGTCGGCGAGAACGCGGTGCCGCAGGGCGAGCTGGGTGCCGCGCTCGCTACTGCCAGCCAGGGCGTCGCCTGTTCGCAGCGCGAGGTCGTGCTGCGCGCCGACCGCACGCTCGATTACGGGCGGGTGATGGGCGTGATGGGCGAGCTCAACCGCATGGGCTGCAACGCGATTTCGCTGGTCACCAACAGTTCAAGCGAATCGCTCTAGCGCCGAGGGTCGATGCAGGCGAAATCGTCTCTTGGCCTCGATGCCGTTGCGCTGATTGTTGCGGGCATCCTGCATGTCGCGCTGGTCGCGGCGCTGCTGCTGCAGGGCGCGACGCGCGAGCCGATGCCGGTGCCGGAGCGGATCACGGTCAATTTCGCCGAAGAGGTCGGGATGACTTCAGCGGCGCCCGATCCGGTGCAGGAATCGCAGGCCTCGGTCGCGCCCGAACTGGGCGAACAGGTCGCCCCGCCGATCGAATATACCCAGCCGCAACCCCTGCCGCAGCCGACCTCCGCCCCCGCGCCGAGCACGCGCGCGACGAGCCGCCCGGCGCCGCGCCCGACGCAGCGCGCTACCTCTCCCCCACGGCCCAGGCCGCAACCCAGCGCCGAGCCGACCCGTTCGGGCGGTAGCCGCGTCGGTAGCGATTTCCTCGCCGGATCAGGCAGTTCGGAGACGTCGAGCGACAACCGAATCCCCGCCAGTCAGATCGGTGCGAGTGCGAGGGCCAGTATTGTCGCTGCAATCGCCCGACAGGTTAAGCCGCATTGGCAGGGGCGCGCGCCAAGCGGGGCCGATGCCGAGCAGCTTGTGAGCATCATCGCCTTCGACCTCAATCCCGATGGCTCGTTGAGAGGGCGTCCGCGGTTGGTCTCCCAACAGGGTATCACACCGGCCAACTCGGCTCAGAAAGAGCGCCACGCGGAAGTCGCAATCCGTGCGGTCCAATTGGCCGCCCCCTTCGATTTGCCGCCCGAATACTATAACGCGTGGAAGACGATCAGCGGCGCCCGATTTGATAGGAACCTATCTCAATGAAACTGATCTATGCTTTGTCCCTCTTGCTTATTGCTGCTGCTCCTGCCGTGGCGCAGAACGAGGATCTCGGCGCCGCCCCCCCCCCGGGCGGAGAGGTCGAGACAGTCCAGACCGAAAGCAGTGAAGCGGAAGAAGGCGGCCTCACGTTCACTGTCACAGATGAGAGCGCGCTCGACGACCTGTCGCTCGCCATTCCCGCCTTCGCCGCCGAACGCGATGTGGCGACTGCCGCCAATTCGCAGGGCACCGCCGCGCTGGGCGCGGAGCTGGCGCGCGTGGTCACCGCCGACCTGCAGAACAACGGGTTGTTCGATCCGACCGGGCCCGATGCGCTGCCGCGCCCGTCCTATCAGCAGATCACCGATCCGGTGTGGAGCCTGTGGAACCTGCGCCGCGCGGAAATGCTGGTTCACGGCTATGTGCGCCCGCGCCCCGACGGCAACCTGATCGTCGGCTGCTATCTCTACGACGTCGCGCTGCAGGACGAGCTGGTCCGTTCCGGCTGGGTCGTCCCGCCCGCCGACTGGCGCCGCGCCGCGCACAAATGCGCCGACCTCATCTATTCGCGTCTGACCGGGGAAAGCCCGTTCTTCGACAGCCGGATCGCCTATATCGCGGAGACCGGGCCGAAGGATAACCGGACCAAGCGGCTCGCGATCATGGACAGCGACGGGGCGAACCACCGCTTCATCACCACCGGGCGCGCAACTGCGCTCACCCCTCGCTATTCGCCCGATTACCGCCGCCTCATGTATCTGAGCTATGTCGACGGAAACCCGCGCATCTACATCTACGATATCGGCACGGGCCGTCAGACGCTGGTGACGCAAAGCTCCAACCCCACCTTCGCGCCGCGCTGGAGCCCCGATGGCCGCTACATCCTCTATTCGATGGCGGTGAACGGGAACACGGATATCTACCGCGTATCGGCCAGCGGCGGGGGGGGAGTGCGGCTGACCACCGGGCCCGGCATCGATGTCGGCGGTTCCTATTCGCCCGACGGCAGCCGGATCGTGTTCGAGAGCGATCGCTCCGGCGAACAGCAGATCTACATGATGAACGCCGACGGATCGAACCAGCGGCGCATCACCTTCTTCGGCGGACGCGCGGCGACGCCCGAATGGAGCCCGCGCGGCGACCAGATCGCCTTCACCTACATCCCGGGCGACTTCAACATCGCCACCATGAGCCCCAGTGGCGGCAATTTCCGCAAGCTGACCGACGGCTGGCAGGACGAGGCACCGACCTGGGCGCCTAACGGGCGCGTGCTGCAGTTCTTCCGGACCGAGCGGAACACGGGGCGCACCGCGATCTATCAGGTCGATCTGACCGGCGAGAATCTGCGCCGTCTGCCGACCCCGGTGGATGCTTCCGATCCGGCATGGGGCCCGATCCTGCCCTGATGCGTTTGAGCTTGAGTGACGGACTTCGTGGGGTCGCACCGACGATGGAATGGCACTTTTGGAGGAGAGACCTATGAATTCGCGTATCAAGATTGCGATTATCCTGGCCGCGACCGCTTCGCTTGCCGCGTGCAAGTCGGGCGCGCCCGAACAGCTCCCGCCCGAGCCCGGTGTGAGCCAACCCGGCGGCGGCGGCGGTGGCACCAGCGGCCCCGGCGTGGGCACGCAGGAACACTTCGTCAACGCCGTGAACGGCCAGAACGTGATCTACTTCGACACCGATCGCTACAACATCGATACCGCCGATGCCGCGGCCCTGCAGACCCAGGCGCAGTATCTGTCGCAGTACCCGAGCATCACCGTCACCATCGAAGGCCATGCCGACGAGCGTGGCACGCGCGACTACAACCTCGCGCTGGGCGAGCGGCGTGCGAATGCGGCGAAGAACTATCTCGTCAGCCTCGGCATTGCGGCCAATCGCATCCGCACCGTGAGCTATGGCGAGGAACGCCCCGTTGCGACCGCCTCCACGCCGAGCGCGTGGGCGCAGAACCGCCGCGCGGTGACGGTCGTGATCGACTAGGGCGCTATTCGCCGACAGCAAGAGGCGGGCGGTCCGACGTGGACTGCCCGCCTTTTTTGTGTCGGCAGGGCCTGTGCGTGCGGGCCATGGGTTCACAATGGGGCAGCATCCTCTAGATTGACGCGATGGCAAAACCACGGCGATCGAACGATTGGGGCTTCCCCCGCTGGCGGGGCTATGGCGCCTCGCGCGAGGCGACGACCGTGCGCCTGTGCGATCGCCATGGATGCGAGGAGCCGGGCAATTGCCCCGCGCCCAAGGCCCCCAACAGCCCCGAGCGGTGGTATTTCTGCCAGCGCCACGCGGCGGAATACAATTCCAAGTGGGACTATTTCGAAGGCCTCGACAAGGCCGAGAAGGAAGCGCGCGCCAAGGACGAGCGGCGCGACAATGCAGGCTATGCCGAAGCCTCGCATTATAGCTGGGGCGGGTCGGGCGACGGGTCGCGTTCGGCGGACGAGATGCGCGCGCTCGACGCGCTCGAGCTGGAGGCCGATGCCGATTTCGCGAGCATCAAGCGCGCGTGGCGCGAAAAGGCCAAGACGGTCCACCCCGATGTGAAGCCCGGCGATGCCGAGGCGGCGGCGGAATTTCGCAAGCTCCAGCTCGCCTATGAAGTGCTCAAGGCCGCCGAAGCGCGGCGCGAATGGCACGGCTGACCCCAAAATAGGTGGCTTAACGAAACTGTAATCGCGCCGACGCGGTTCGGTCACCACACCGGACTAACGCCCCTTCGCAACTGCAGCAAAAGGGGTCTCACCATGCGTTCGTCGTCCATCTCCACCATCCGGTTCGCCTTGCTCGGCACCGCCGCGCTTCTGCCCGCCGCGGCGCTCGCCCAGGCTCCCGCCCAGCCCGAAGGCGAGGCCGAAGAAAGCGTCACCGAGGCCACCGGCAACACGATCATCGTGACCGCCCAGAAGATCGAGCAGCGCGCGCAGGACGTGCCGATCACCATCAGCGCGTTGACCGGAGAGCGGATCTCGGACCTCGGCGTGACCGATCTCGACGAATTGTCGAACTACGTCCCCGGCCTCAACATCCAGGAACAGAGCGCCAACAACCCCGGCATCGTGATCCGCGGGATCACCTCGGACAGCGGCTCCGCCCAGCAGGGCCCGCGCGTGACGCTCTATTACAACGGGGTCGACATCTCGCGCTCGCGCGGGTCGTACCAGGCGATCTACGATCTCGAGCGGGTCGAGGTCATCAAGGGCCCGCAGGCGACATTGTTCGGCACGGCCAGCGCGGTGGGTGCGATCAGCCTCGTCTCGGCACGGCCTGAGCCCGGAGCCTCGGCGGCGCTGACCGGCGGCTACGGCAATTTCGACGCAACGCTCGCCTCGGGCTTCGTCAACCTCGGCTCGGACACGATCGCGGGCCGCGTCGCCTTCGAATGGCGCACGCGCGACGGCTATGTCGAGAACCTCGCCGCCAGCCAGGAAGACGAGCTTTACGCGCAGGACCAGCTCGGCGTGCGCGGCTCGCTGCGCTTCACGCCCAGCCCCTTCGTCACGGTCGACCTGATCGGCACCTACGACCAGCAGCGCAATGGCGGCACGCCCTTCATCTCGGGCACCTTCCCCGCCTTCGCCGGAGCGCCCGGCGGCCCCGCCAACGCCTTCGTCGATGCGAACCTCGGCGGTTCACCCTTCTCGGCGACGCATCTGGGCGACGACCAGCTGGGCCTGAATCGCGAGGTCTACGACATCAACCTGACCGCCGAAATCGAGCTGACCGATTCGCTGACCTTCACCACGGTCAACGGCTATCGCGAGTTCGACAGCGCCGAGGTGTTCGACGCGGACGGTTCGGCCGCACCCTTCCTCGAATTCGCCGAGATCGCGGAAGGCCGCCAATTCAGCCACGAGGGCCGCTTCAGCTATGCCGACCCCAGCTGGCGCGCGGCCTTCGGCTGGAACTTCTTCAAGGAAGACGGCATCCAGAGCGTGCCCTTCTCGACCGAGGAAGGCACCTTCCTGCAGTGCCTGACGACGCTTTTCGGAGCGCCGCTGATACCCGGCATTCCCTGCGTTGCGCCCGATGGCAGCGTCCCGGCTGCAGGCGTGACCCAGCTCGCCACCGGGGGGCTGGCGACCGCTATTCCCTATACTTCGGTGTTCGAGAACCAGGGCGAGAACAGCAGCTATTCGCTGTTCGCCGATGCGACCTACATCCCCACGCCGAGCCTCGAACTGACCGCAGGGGTGCGCGTTCTGATTGAGGAGCGGCAATCGGGCTTCACCGCGACGGTCCCCAATTCGGTGTTGAGCGGCGCGCCGCTGATCCCCGGCCAGGTAGATACCGGCGGCCAGACAATTACGTCCGAAGACAGCTTCTATGCCGTCCTGCCGCGCTTCAACGTGCTCTACCGCCTGAGCGACGCGGCCAACGTGTTTGCCACCGTCTCCAAGGGCCGCCGTTCGCCGGTCGTCCAGGTCAATGCGGGCGGGGCGCAGGTCATCCCCGAGGAGACCGTCTGGAACTACGAGGGCGGCCTCAAGCTCAGCACCGGCGCGCTCTCCGGCTCGCTCGGCGTCTACTACCAGGTCTACGACGACTTCCAGGTCTCGATCGCCGAGGTCGACGCGAACGGGAACCCCACCGGCGCCTTCGTCACCGCGAGCGCGGGTTCGGCCTCCAACCTCGGTGTCGAGGCGGAAATCGCGCTGGATGCGACCGACTGGCTGAGCATCTTCGCCAATGTCGGCTACATCGATGGCGGCATCTCAGAGGATAATGCGTACTCGCCCGCATATTCGGGTGCGCGCTTCCGTCTCCAGCCCGAATGGCAGGCGGCGGGCGGCTTCACCATCGATTACCCGGTGGCCGACGGCGTGCGCTTCTTCGCGACGCCCAGCGTCACGCACCGCAGCCGCATCTTCTTCGAGGTGCCGAACGATCCGCTGATCTCGCAGGGCCCGGTCACGCTGGTCAATGCGCGCGCGGGCGTGTCCTTCGCCGACGAGCGGTTCGAGCTGGCGGGCTTCATCCGCAACGCCTTCGACGAGGATTACCTGCTCGACGCGGGCAACACGGGCGGTTCGTTCACGGTGCCGACCTTCATTCCCGCAGAGCCGCGCCTGTTCGGCGTGGAGCTGACCGCGCGCTTCGGCAACTGATCCGATGGGGCGGCGGGGGCCAGTGCCTCCGTCGTCGACCGGCCCGTGCACTGCTCAGGGACGACTCTGCCCAGCCTGCGGGGCCGGGGGTAGTGCGTCCTAATCGGGCAGCGGATACCAGTCCGCCCTGTTCCCGCACCATGCGACGATCGGTTTCGACAGGAGCATCCCTCCAATAAAACCGCCCAGATGCGCTTCCCACGCGAGCCCGAAGAAGTCCGCCCCCAACAGCAGCGGGATGGCGAAGATCACCAGCAAGGGAATATGCAACCGCACCAGCGTGACGAATGCCCGGCCCATTGCCTTGCTGAAGAGCGGCACAGGCGGCTGCAGGGGATCGGGTTGGCGCAGGATCGCACCGAGCAGGCCGAAGATTGCTCCCGAAGCCCCGAGCATCGGGACGGGGCTGCCGGGGTTGAGAGCGAGCCAGAAGGCGAGCCCCGCCAACCCGGAGCCGAAGAACAGGGCCATGAAACCGACGAAGGTCTTCGGGCCAAGCGGGCCCAGCCGCTCCATCACGGCAGGTCCGATCGCCAGCAGCGCCATCATGTTGAAGCCGATATGCATCAGCCCGCCATGGGCGAACATGTGCAGCAGGATGTTCTGATACTTTCCGGCAGCGATGACCGGGCCGGACACCGCCCAGCCGATCATCCCGCCGCTGGTCCACCACATCCAGACAAAGGCGCCGATCATCGGAACGGCCAGTACCAGCGGGGGCAGGAGCCGCTCTCTCTTCAAGCCTTCGTCGACATACATCGGCTCGGCAAAGAGCGGCTCGCGTTCCCCCTCCGGATCGGTGAAGCCCATGAAGGGTCAGACCGCTTCGAGTGCCTGCTCGAAGTCGGCGATCAGGTCGTCGGGATCCTCGATCCCGATGCTGATCCGCACCAGGCTGTCGGTAATGCCCAGTTCCTGCCGTCGCCCGTGCGGCACCGAGAGGTGCGTCATGCTGGCCGGGTGGCTGGCGAGCGTTTCGGTGCCGCCGAGGCTCACCGCCAGCTTGGCGACCTTGAGCGCGTCTAGGAAGCGGAAGCTCTCCTCTTCGCCGCCCTTGAGGAACAGCGAGAAGGTGGAGCCTGCGCCAAGGCAATGCCGCGCGTAGATATCCTTCTGGCGCGCATCCTTCAGCATGCCGAGATAGCCGAGCCCTTCGACCTTGGGATGCTTGGCCAGGAATTCGCAAACCTTCGCCGCGTTCTCGCCCGCGCGCTGCATCCGCAGCTCGACGGTTTCGAGGGAGCGCAGCAGCATCCATGCGGTGTTGGGATCGGCGATCCCGCCCATCGTGTTGCGGATCATGCGCACCGGGTTCATCCACTTCTCGTCGCCGGCAATGCTGCCCGCGACGAGATCCGAATGCCCACCGACATACTTGGTCAGCGAATAGCAGACGATGTCCGCGCCGTGTTCGAGCGGGCGCTGCCACAGCGGCCCGAGGAAGGTATTGTCGATCGCGATGGGGCAATCGGGCGTCAGCGCGGCGTCGCGTGCCTCGCGGACCATCTCGATATCGACCAGCGCGTTGGTCGGGTTGCCGGGGCTTTCGAGGTAGATCATGGCGACCTTGCCGCCATTCTCGTCCGCCATGTCCTTTGCACGCGCCAGCACCTTGTCGAATTCCTCGCGCGTCGCGCCTGCCGGGAAGTCGACATATTTGACGCCGAACTTGGCGAGGATCTTGGCAACGAAACCCTCGGTCGCGGCGTAAAGCGGGCCGGAATGGACGATCACGTCGCCGGCGTTGCAATACGCCATCATCATCACGCAGATCGCGGTCATCCCGCTCGAGAAGCACAGCGCGTCTTCCGCGCCATCCCAGATCGCGAGGCGGTCTTCGAGGATTTCCTGGTTCGGCCCGTTGAAGCGCGAATAGACGAGGCCTTCGGCGCCGCCTTCGCGCATGCCGGTAATGCCTTCGAAATGGCGCTTGCCCGCAGCCGCGCTCTCGAAGGCGAAGGTGCTGGTCAGGAAGATCGGCGCCTTGAGCGATCCTTCGGAAAGCGACGGATCGTAGCCATGGCCCATCATCAGGGTCGAGGGCTTGAGCTGGCGCCCTTCGATCTTCGTGATCTCGGGCTTGGGCTTGCGACGGGGGGTAGGTGTTTCGACGGCGTCGACCGCATCGGTCATGGTTCGGCCTCCTCAAATGCGCCCCCAGGAAGGCGGGGGCTCGGGTTCGAGGCAGGGCCGGAGGCGGCCCGTTCCTAACCTCCGCAGGAACGCATCTCCACCGGCTGCCGATAGTCGAACGCGCGGATACCCGCGCAGGTTTCGCCAATCAAGCGCATGGTGCGCTCAGACCACCGCCGCGACCGTCCAAACCGCGCCGACGATCAGGACCACGCCGATCAGGTCGAGCATCACGCCGGCCGTGACCATCCGCCCGATCCGTATCCGCCCGGTCGACCAGGCGATGGCATTGGGCCCGGTCCCTGCGGGCAGCATGAAGCCCCAGCTCGCCGCCAGCGCCACCGGCAGCGCGAGCAGTTCGGGCGGCGCGCCGAGCGTGACGATCAGGCTGGCGACGACGGGCACGATGGCCGATGCGGTCGCGACGTTGCTAGCGAACTCGGTGATGAGGATCACCATCGCGACCACCGCGAAGGCGACCAGCAGCAGCGGCACGGCGGAAAGCGGCAGCAGCGCATCGCCGAGCCAGGTGGCCAGCCCGCTCGCGGTCATGCCCGCCGCCAGCGCGAGCCCGCCGCCGAACATCATGATGACGCCCCATGGCGCGCGGTCGGCCTCGCTCCAGTTGAGCAGCGTGCGGCCCGTGCCGTCGGGGATCAGGAACAGGAGCAGGCTGGCGCCGATGGCGATGGTGCCGTCGGTCAGCGATCCTTCGGGCAGCAGCGGGCCGAGCAGCGGCTGGCTCATCCACAGCAGGAAGGTGATGGCGACCAGCGGAACGAGGCGCTTTTCGGGCGCGCTCCAGTCGTGCTCCACCGGGATCGCCTCGCGCGCGGCGTCCGAATCGAAAGGCCGGTCGCGCACCCGCTGAACTCGCGCGATGATGGCAGCCGCGAGCGGAATGCCGATGATCACCACCGGCAGGCCGTACATCGTCCAGGCCGCAAAGCTGATCCGCACGCCGATGGTCTGGTCGAGCAGGCCGACCGCGATGGCATTGGTGGGCGAGCCGACCAGCGTGCCGAGCCCGCCGATGCTGCACGCGAAGGCAATGCCCATCGGCAACGCGCCGCTCAGCCCCTCCGTATCGGGTTCCGCGCCATCCCTGCCCTCGCGAGCGGCCTGGGGCCCCGCCGACAGAACCGCGAGCGCGACCGGCATCATGATAAGCGCGGTCGAGGTGTTGGAGATCAGCATGGAGAGGATCGCCGCGCTGATCATGAAGGCCAGCAGCAGCCGGCCGGGTCCGGCATGCGCGCCGGCAAGCCTCAGGATGCCGAGCGACAGCCGACGATGAAGGCCGACCCGCTCGATGGCGAGCGCGATGAAGGCCCCGCCCAGCAGCAGGAACAGGATCGGCGAGTAATATGCGCTCGCGGTCTCGTTCGCGTCCATCACGCCCGCGAAGGGCAGGACGAGAAAGGGCATCAGCGCGGTCGCGGTAAGCGGCAACGCCTCGGTGATCCACCAGGCGGCCATCAGCACGACCAGCCCGGCGACGACGAAGCCCTCGCGGCTCAGCCCGGCAGGCGGCGATGCGAAGATCGCGAAGCCCAGCGCGGCGAGCCCGACGAGCAATCCGATAGCCTTGGCCCGCATGCCTCCCCCTCCCTCAGATCGCGCAGGTATTTTTGCGCTTCATTCGGGAGCGGGCGGGCAAATGCAAGTGCAGGGGCGGGGCGGGCATGGTGTAGCAACCGCGCCCGGCCGAGGACCCGGAAGCCTATTCGACTTCGTTGTCCTCCTCTTCCTCGGGCTCGTCGGGCAACACGATGACGCGCCCGATGCGGTCGCCGCGGCGGATCGCCTTGTTCAGCTTCTCGTTGCGTTCCGCGACCATCCGCAGAATGTTCCGCGGGATCTGCGAGGTGTCCACCGGCTGGAGATTGCCATTCTCGTCCGTGGTCTGGACGTTCGTGTAGACAGGCTCCTTTTCCCCTTTCGCGAGGTCCGCGATATCTTCCTCGTAAAGGACCGCGTCGACTTCGTCGGTCTTGTCGAGAAGCTCGAGCACTTCCTCGCTCGCATAGTTGCGCAGGTGGACCCGCAGATCGTCCGGCCAGGCGGGGAAGAAGAACGGGCGCGCCTCGGCATAAATGCGCGAGACCTGAAGGGTCGATCCGCGATTGTGGACCCCGCGCAGGGCGTTGACGAATTCGCGTGCCGCCCCGTCCAGCAGCGTGTCGACATTATCGCCGGTAAAGGCCTTGCGGCGCAGCGACGGGCCGCCGATATCGCCACGGAAGAAGCCGTACATCACCTTGGGATCGCGCCAGTTGGGAAACACGATCTTGGTGCGGATGTCGCGCGGGCTCATCGCCACGCCGTTCACGGTGATGAAGGGCGCTTCGTCGAGCGGAAGCTCCTCCGGGCCGATCTTGAGGTTGGAGGGACGGCTGAGCGGATAGGCCAGCGCGATCTGTTCGATCACGGCTACGTTGTGCAGGTTGATCCAGTAGGCGAGCTGCTCGTTGCGGGGCAGTTTGGCGATCTCGAGCTGATCGGCCATGCTCTCGAGATCCTGCCGGTAGGTGGTGAGCGATTCGATCACATCGTCTTCGAGGTAGGAGAAGGCGACCCGGTTGCCTTCGAGGCGATAGGGCGAATCGTGGCCGTAGACCACGCGGGTGCCCACCGACGGCAGAACCGTCGGTGCGCGTTCGCGCAGGGAAA
Organism: Citromicrobium sp.; assembly: GCA_002712945.1. The sequence continues at coordinate 881 of PAVA01000072.1, read as the reverse complement.
TGCCCATCGAGAACACGAAGAAATCGAGCGCCTCGTCCCACACCGCATAGTCCAGCCGGGTGGCCTTCGTGCTTTCCTGAGGGACGAAGCGGTCGAAGCGCGCATCGCCCTGGACAGCCGCGCTTCCCTGCGCCTCGGCCTGCGCCAGAGCGGGGGCGGGCGACAACACCAGTCCGGCGGCGCCGAGCCCGACGAGAACGGCATTGCGCAGATGAGCTGGTCGATGATCCATGATTTTCCGTTTCCCTGAAGTCCTGGCGATTGAACGCGAGCCGACACATCGCTGCCATGCTCGCCCCATTCCCACAAACGCGCTCCGCGATCACCCTGCGGATCGGAGGAACGGCAATCCTGGCCCGATCAACGACATGCGTGGCGCGCCCGAAGCCGGTCGGCGATGCAAGACGGCTCGTTCAGCGTCGATCCATTGCCACTACGCCATATCGCCTTCCATGAAAAATCGTGGTTTCCTCTTGGCTTCGCTCGCGAGCGCCCTGTTGCTCGCAGGCCTCACCGTGGCACCGGCAACGCCCCTCGTCGCGCAGACCGAGCAGTCGACCTGGTCGATCGGCCCGGTCATCCGGGGCAAGAACTATTCCTCCCGCATGCCCGCGACCATGCGGCCGACGACCGAGGGTGCGGCGTTCGACTTTCCCTACCCCACGGCCAGCGCGGGCCATGTCCATTACGTGACCACGCCGAGCGGATCGCTCGCGGGTGCGGAGCGGATCGTGATGCGCTACCGGATCGACGCGGCGCCCGGCACGCGCTTCGTGGCGCAGGAAGACCCGCGAGGGACCGCCACGCTCTCGCTCTATTTCCAGCGGATAGGCGACACGTGGACTATGCGCACGCCGCATTATCGCTGGTATTCGCCCATG
>PAVA01000071.1 GCA_002712945.1 Citromicrobium sp. | reverse complement strand
GGGCGAACTCGACGGCAAGCCGATCTTCTGTTCGGAGACCTGCGCGCTCGACATTATCGGCGCGACCGCGCTGCTCGGCGCGGTGCTCGGCGGGGCGGGGGTCATCGGCCTCGCGCTGGGCTTTGCCATGCGCGACACGGTGGAGAACTACGTCGCCTCGCTGATGCTGAGCCTGCGCCAGCCATTCCGCGCCAACGATCTGGTGAAGATCGACGAATTCGAGGGCCGCGTCATCCGCCTCACCAGCCGCGCGACCGTGCTGATGACGCTGGAGGGCAACCACCTGCGCATCCCCAACAGCACCGTGTTCAAGGCCAATATCGTCAACTACACGCGCAATCCGCAGCGCCGGTTCGATTTCGCGCTCGGCGTCGACCCGGACGACGATGCGACCGCCGCCGCCGAGCTGGGGCGCGAGACCTTGAGCAAGCTGCCCTTCGTGCTCGCCGATCCGCCGCCCGAGGCGCGGATCGAGGAGGTCGGCGATTCGAACGTGCTGATCCGCTTCCTCGGCTGGATCGACCAGACCGACAGCGACTGGTTCAAGGCCCGCAGCGCCGCGATCCCCGCGGTGAAGGCCGCGCTGGAGGGCGCAGGGTTCGGCCTGCCCGAGCCGATCTACCGCCTGCGCTTCGATCCGCGCTCCGCCAGCCTGCCGTTCGAGAACATCGCCGAGCGCGACGGCGCGCCCGCCCGCCCGCGCAGGCCCCGGCCCGAACAGCCGAGCGAACCCGCCGATGTCACACCGAGCGAGGAAATCGACCGGATGGTCGAGGAAGAGCGCGAGGCTCCCGAGGCCAAGCGCGACCTGCTCGACAACCGCAGGCCGGTGGAGTGACGGCGCGCCTTATCCGCTTTTCCGCCCTCGCGGCGGCGTACGGTTTGCTCGGTTCCGCTGCGCTCGCCGGTCAACCGAGCGGAAAGAAGCAGTTTTTTGTCCAGGCCGATTTCGAGAAGATTGCCGAGGAGTCCGGGGAAGGCGTCGACCCGGAATCGCTCGTTCGGGAGAGTATTCGGATTATCGAGGGCCGTCTCGATGCGGATCGCGACGAAAGAATAGTAGTCACTTATCAGGGTAACGGTCGGTTGAGTATCGAGACGCCCCGCACGATCACTCGCGAGACAATGGAAGACATTCTCGGTATCCCGGCAGAGCTTGGGTTCCGGATTGCAGGCCGCTTGGGGTCTTCGTGCCGAATAGACGAGCGCACTGCGCAAGGCGCGACACCGCCCGACGTCGAAAGTGATTCTCCGGAAAAGGATGCTTCCGGTATTGGCCGGGACAACCTCGTAAGCGCTCTGCCGTCGCTCGACCGTGTTACCGGTGCGCCGACGGTGATTTTCGAGTTCGACGAATCCGGGGCGCAAAAGCTCGCGGAGCTCACGTCAGAGAACCTTGGCCGGTGCCTGGAAATCGTACTCGATGGCGACATCGTATCTGCGGCGACAATTCACGAGCCGATCCTAGGCGGGAGGATGCAGCTGTCAGGGGGACTGACGGAAGAAAGCGCTCAAGACCTCGCCGTCACGCTGCGGTCCGGGGCGCTGCCCGCCCCGTTCGAGATTGTGGACGTGCGCTTGATCGACTGAATTTGCGAACGTGAGGCACTCGCGAGTCGCTACCCCTTCGCCCGCTCGATCGCTTCGACCACGATCTTCTTGGCTTCGGCGGCATCGCCCCAGGCGCCGACGCGCACCCACTTTTCGGCTTCCAGATCCTTGTAGTGGGTGAAGAAGTGCTCGATCTGCTGGAAAATGATGCTCGGCAGGTCCTTCGTCTCGGCGACGTCCGAATAGTAGGGGAAGGTCGTGTCCACCGGCACGCAGACCAGCTTTTCATCGCCGCCATGCTCGTCTTCGAGGTTGAGCACACCAATAGGGCGCGCGCGCACGACGCAGCCGGGAATGAACGGGCTGCGCGAGATCACCAGCGCATCCAGCGGGTCTCCATCGGGCGAGAGCGTGTGCGGCACGAAGCCGTAATTCGCCGGATAGCGCATCGGCGTGTGCAGGATGCGGTCGACGAACAGCGCGCCCGAATCCTTGTCGAACTCGTATTTCACCGGCTCCCCGCCGGTCGGCACCTCGATGATGACATTCAGGTTTTCGGGCGGATTGTCGCCCGTGGGCACTTTGTCGATACGCATGATGTGTGAGGGCTCTCTTTTTTGATTTGCTCCGTACCGCCGTGAGGCGGAGGATTACGGCCCCTCTCCCAAACTGCGGCGCGGCTTAACGAAGGCGAGGCGATTGCGGAAGGGGCAATGCCAGCCTAACTGCACCGCCCATGGCAAAAAGCTCTTCCAAGACTCCGCAGGCGATCCGGGGCACGCAGGACATTTTCGGGGCAGAGGCGGAAGCCTTCGCCTTCGTGGTCGAAACCTTCGAGCGGGTGAGGAAGCTCTACCGCTTCCGCCGCGCCGAAATGCCCGTGTTCGAGCGGACCGAAGTCTTCGCCCGCTCGATCGGCGAGACGACCGATATCGTCTCCAAGGAAATGTATTCTTTCGAGGATCGCGGCGGGGAATCGCTGACCCTGCGGCCCGAATTCACCGCAGGCATCGCGCGCGCCTACCTCACCAACGGCTGGCAGCAGCACGCGCCGGTCAAGCTCGCCACCCACGGCCCGCTGTTCCGCTACGAGCGCCCGCAGAAGGGCCGCTACCGCCAGTTCCACCAGGTCGACGCCGAGATTATCGGCGCGGCCGAGCCGCAGGCCGACGTCGAGCTACTCGCGATGGCCGACCAGGTGATCCGCGAGCTGGGGATCGAGGGCGTGACGCTGCACCTCAACACCTTGGGCGATGGCGATTCGCGTGAGGCATGGCGCGCCGCGCTGGTCGAGCATTTCCGCGCTGTGAAGGACGAGCTTTCGGAGGATTCGCAGGAGCGGCTCGAAAAGAACCCGCTGCGCATTCTCGATTCCAAGGACCGCCGCGATCAGCGCTTCGTCGCCGACGCGCCGAAGATCGATGCGTTCCTGTCGGACGAGGCGCGCGCGTTTTTCGACGCGGTGACCGGCGGGCTCGATGCGGCGGGGGTGAAGTGGAAGCGCGCGGAAAGCCTTGTGCGCGGGCTCGACTACTACCGCCACACCGCGTTCGAGTTCATTCCCGACGAGGGCTCGGCCGCTGCCGATGCGCTGGGCTCGCAGAGCACGATCCTTGGCGGTGGCCGCTATGACGGGTTGATCGAGAGCCTTGGGGGCGCGCCTACACCCGCGGTCGGCTGGGCCGCCGGGATCGAGCGGCTGGCGATGCTGGTGGGGGAGAAGGGCGAGGAGCCTGCCGAGGCGATCATTGTGGTCGAAGATACCAGCGACACCGCTCTCGACCGGGCGAGCAGCGCGCTCGCCTCCTTGCGCTCCGCCGGTCTGAGCGCCGAGATGATTGCAAGCGGGTCGCCCCGCAAGCGCTACGACAAGGCGGTCAAGCGCTCGCCCAAGGCGATCGTCAGCTTTCGCGAAGATGGACACGGGATCAGCGGTGATGAGGCCGCGCATCCTGAGCTGGAGCGCTACCTCGGGCTTTAAGTATCTCGTCACCCCGGACTTGATCCGGGGTCCCGCTTCCTTCTCACGCCGGGAAACAAGAGAAGCCTGATCCCGGCTCGGGGGCCGGGATGACGAAAGTGGGGAAGGAGAGCGAGATCGCACCACCTTTCCTACTCTTGGCCATCCGCGCTAATGCGCCTTGCATGACGCCCGCGACACCCGACATTCGCCTCCCGAAATAACCACAAACGGGCCCGACTTTTTCACCCCATGACACTGTGTCAGGTGTGTCAGGCTCCCACCCGGAAACGACCTTGCAGATACCCCCCGAACGCCTCGACCAGATCGCCAACCGCTTCGCCGAGATCGAGGCGCGGATGGCGTCGGGCCAGCTCGAGGGCGAGGAATTCGTCAAGGCGAGCCGCGACTATGCCGAACTGGAGCCCATCGCGAAGCTCGCGACCGAGCTGAAGGCCGCGCGCGAGGAAGTCGCCGGGCTGGAAGACATGCTCTCCGACCCCGAGATGCGCGGCATGGCGGAGGAGGAACTGGAGGCGCTCAACGCCCGCATTCCCGAGCTCGAACAGCAGCTCGCCATTGCCATGCTCCCGCGCGACTCTGCCGATGCCAAGCCTGCAATGCTCGAAATCCGCGCGGGGACGGGCGGCGACGAGGCCGCGCTGTTCGCGGGCGACCTCTATCGCATGTACGAACGCTTCGCCGCCGAGAACGGCTGGAAGGTCGAGCCGGTCAGCATGAGCGCGTCCGAAGTCGGCGGCTTCAAGGAAATCGTCGCCAACGTGACCGGCCAGGGCGTGTTCGCGAAGCTCAAGTTCGAAAGCGGGGTCCACCGCGTGCAACGCGTGCCCGAGACCGAGAGCGGAGGGCGCATCCACACCTCGGCCGCGACGGTGGCGGTGCTGCCCGAGCCCGACGAGGTCGACGTCCAGATCGACGCGGGCGACTTGAAGATCGACACCTATCGCGCGAGCGGCGCAGGCGGCCAGCACGTCAACACGACCGATTCGGCGATCCGCATCACCCACCTGCCGACCGGGCTGGTGGTGACCTGCCAGGACGGGCGCAGCCAGCACAAGAACCGCGAAAAGGCGATGCAGGTGCTGCGCGCGCGGCTCTACGAACAGCAGCGCGAGGCGGCTTCGGGCGCGGAGGCCGAGGCGCGCAAGGCGATGGTCGGCTCCGGCGACCGCTCCGAACGCATCCGCACCTACAACTTCCCGCAAGGCCGCGTGACCGACCACCGCATCGGCCTGACGCTGCACAAGCTACCCGAGATCATCGCCGGGCCCGGCCTTGGCGAACTGGTCGACGCGCTGATCGCCGAGGACGAGGCCAAGCGGCTCGCAGCGATGAATGAGTAGGAGTGTTGCCGAAGCCATCCGGTCGGCCACCCACCTCCTCTCCGCCACCAGCGAGACCCCGCGCCTCGATGCCGAACTTCTGATGGCGCATGCGCTGAACCTGTCCCGATCCGAGACACTTCTGCGGGCAATGGCCGATCCTGCACCCGACAGCTTCGATGCGCTGGTCGCGCGGCGGGCCGACCACGAGCCGGTCGTCTACATCACGGGCAAGGCCGAGTTCTACGGGCTGGAGCTGCAGGTTTCGCCCGCCGTGCTGATCCCGCGCGGCGACAGCGAAACGCTGATCGAGGCCGCTCGCGAGCATTTCGCCAATCGCAAGCCTCCGCAGCGCATCCTCGACCTCGGCACGGGATCGGGTGCGCTGCTGCTCGCCGCGCTGTCGATCTGGCCCGAAGCCGGAGGCGTCGGCGTAGACGCCTCGATGGCGGCGCTGAAGGTCGCCTACTGCAATGCGGCGAAGCTCGGAATGGCGGAACGCGGCGGCTTCCTGCGCCGGAACTGGCGCAGGGAAGGCTGGCGGCGCAATCTTGGCAGTTTCGACCTGATCCTGTGCAACCCGCCCTATGTCGAGGAGGACGCCGCGCTCGACGCGCAGGTGCGCGACCACGAGCCCGCCTCCGCGCTGTTCGCGGGGCCCGCGGGGCTCGACGACTACGAAATCCTGCTCCCGCAAATTCGCCACTTGTTAACAGACACCGGCGTAGCCATCTTCGAGATTGGCGCGACGCAGCAGGATGCCGTCTCGACCATCGCCCGAAATCAAGGTCTTGCCTGCGATTTTCGCAAAGACCTCGGCGGGCACCCCCGCGCAATGATTATACAGCAGGGGGTTGGCAAAGCGACAGGCAGCCGGTAAACACCGTCAAGACCCAGCAAGAAATGGACGTTTTCTCGCCCGGGTCGCGATCCGACATCTGCGGGAAGACCGGGCCTTCCAAAGGGCCTGCGATCGGCAAGAGATCGAAGATCATGCTTAGGGACAGGTGGGCCGCGCGGAAGAGACGGCATTGCTGCAACGCCGCGATTTGTGAGCCCGACCTAGAGGGAAGACTATTCCTTGAACAACAACAACCGTAACAACAACCGGCGGCGCGGCCGCGGCAATCGCAACCAGGGTGGGGGCGGCAACAGCTCCAACCGGATCGACAGCCGCGCGCGGGGCAATGCCCCCCAGCTGCTCGACAAGTACAAGAAGCTGGCGCAGGACGCCCAGCACAATGGCGACCGCGTGCAGGCGGAATACTACCTGCAGTTCGCGGACCACTATTTCCGCGTCATCGCCGACAACAAGGCCCGTCAGGACGAACAGCGCGCCAAGCGCGACAACGAACGCGGCCAGGCGAACGACGATTCCTCGGATGACGACGATGACGATCGCGGCAGCGACAATCGGAACGATGGGCGCAATGACGGGCGCAACGACGATCGCCGCAAGCCGAAGAAGTCGAACCGTAACGAAAAGCAGCGCGGCAAGAACCGCGACAGCTCGGACAGCGACGATTCGGACGACGAGGACGAGGATGTCTTCGAGGCCGAAGACAATCCCTTCGTGCGTAAGCGCAAGGCACCCGCGAAGCGGGCCAGCTCGCGCAAGCGCGACGACGACCGGGGCGATGATGGCGAGGACAGCGAAATCGACGCGACCGTGCTTCCGCCCGCTATCGCCGCGGCAACTGCCGACGAGGACGAGAAGCCCGCAAAACCGCGTCGACGCACGCGCAAGTCGTCCGATGACGGCTCGCGCGAGGATGGGGGCGACGAGGCCCTGAGCGCGGTCGGCTGATCGCGATTCAGGCACCGGGATGTCCGGCATTCGGCTGAAGCGCTGTTGTAGGCTCGACAGGGGTGCCCGGTGCTGAGCCGCGCGCTCCAGCATCCGCGCATCGTCCTCCTCTTGCTGGGCGCGCTCGCCGCGCTCGGCTTTCCCCCGTTCCATCTCTGGCCGCTCGCCCTGCTCGCGCTGGGCGCGGGCGCGACGCTGATCCGCTTCAGCGGCTCGGTCCGCAGCGCGTTCTTCCGCGGCTGGTTGTTCGGCCTTGCCCATTTCACGCTGACCAATCTGTGGATCGCGACCGCCTTCACCCATCAGGACCGGATGCCCGCCGTGCTCGGCTGGCTGGCGGTGCCGCTGCTCTCGACCTATCTTGCGCTGTTCCCGGCGGCGGCCTTCGCGGCTGCTTACCGGCTCGCGCGCGGCAAGAGCCCGCTGGCTTACGCGCTGGCGCTGGGCGGCTGCTGGATCATCGCCGAATGGCTGCGGGCGACCCTCTTCACCGGCTATGCCTGGGGGCCGTTCAGCCTCGCGCTGCTGGGGCCGTTCGACCGGCCGGGCTTGGCCGCGCTGCTCCCGCTGACGGGTACCTATGCGCTTTCGGGTCTTGCCGCCGTGCTGGCGGTTGCGCTGGTCGACCAGCTGCTGCGGCGCGAGTGGGTTCGCGTCGGGATCGCATCGGTCCTGCTGATAGCGGCGATGTACTGGCCAGCGGGCGAGGGCGCGCAGGGCGCGCTCGACTACACGCTGGTCCAGCCCGATCTCGATCAGGAGGCGCTCAACGATCCGCGCCAGTACGAGCCGAGCTTCCTGACGCTTGCGGGGCTGTCCACGCGCCCGCAGGAGGATAGCGGACGACGGCTGGTGCTGTGGCCCGAAGGCGTGCTGCCCGACTACCTGAGGCCCGGCTATCCCGACCGCTACTATGCCGCCACCACCGCCGGGCGCGATCCCGCATTTGCCCGCGCGCGCATCGCCCGCGTGATCGGAGAGAACAGCCTGCTGCTGACCGGCACGATGGATCTGGAGATCGAGGGCGAGAGCGCGATTGCCGCCTATAATGTCGTCAGCGTGATCGACGACGAGGGCGAGATCGTCGGCGGTTATCGCAAGGCGCATCTGGTGCCCTATGGCGAATATCTGCCGTTTCGCGACCTGCTGGAACCGCTCGGCCTGTCGCGGCTGGTTGCGGGATCAATCGATTTCTGGCCCGGCCCCGGCCCGCAGACGCTCGATCTAGGCGAATACGGGCGCGCCGGGCTCCAGATCTGTTACGAGATCATCTTTTCGGGCCAGGTCGTCGATGGGGCGGACCGCCCCGACTATATCGTGAACCCCTCGATCGACGGGTGGTTCGGGCCGACCGGGCCGCCGCAGCACATGGCGCAGGCGCGGATGCGCGCGATCGAGGAAGGCCTGCCCGTATTGCGCTCCACCACCACCGGGATCAGCGGCGTCGTCGATGCGCGCGGGGTGGTCCGCCAGCATCTCGGCATGGGCGAGCGCTCGCGGCTGCAAGGCAAGGTGCCACCCGCGGGCGCGCCCACGCTATTCGCGCTGATGGGCAACTGGCTCGCGCTCGTCTGGGCTCTGGCGCACCTCGGCGGCTCTCTGGTTGTAATGCGACGAAGGGCCGTTTAGGGCACGCATGCAGACATAAAGAACTCTTTATATCGAGGTGACAGCCCCCATGCGCAGCAGCTATATCTTCACGTCCGAAAGCGTGTCCGAAGGCCATCCGGACAAGGTTTCCGATCAGATTTCCGATGCCGTCGTCGATCTGATGCTCAGCAAGGATCCCGAATCGCGTGTCGCGTGCGAAACGCTCACCACCACCCAGCGCGTGGTGCTGGCCGGCGAAATCCGCTGCGCGCCGATGTATGACAACGGCCAGTGGAAGCCTGGCGCCGCCGAGGAGATCGAAAAGGTCGTCCGCGATACGGTGAAGGAAATCGGTTACGAGCAGGACGGCTTCCACTGGGAGACGCTGACCTTCGAGAACCACCTGCACGGCCAGTCGAGCGAAATCGCGCAAGGGGTGGACGCGGGCGCAGAGGGCTCCAACAAGGATGAAGGCGCGGGCGACCAAGGCATCATGTTCGGCTATGCCTGCAACGAGACGCCTGACCTGATGCCCGCGACGCTCGACTACAGCCACAAGATCCTCCAGCGCCTCGCCGACGACCGCAAATCGGGCGTCGCGCCCTTCCTCGAACCCGACGCCAAGAGCCAGGTCACGCTGCGCTACGAAAACGGCAAGCCGGTCGCCGCGCTCGCCATCGTCGTGTCGACCCAGCACGGCAAGGAATACGACAAGGGCGAGAAGGAAGCCGAGCTGAAGGCCTATGTGAAAAAGGCGGTCGGCGAAGTCCTGCCGCAGGGCCTGATCAGCGACGACACGGTGTGGCATATCAACCCCACCGGCGCGTTCGAGATCGGCGGGCCGGACGGCGACGCGGGGCTGACGGGCCGCAAGATCATCGTCGACACCTATGGCGGCGCGGCGCCCCATGGCGGCGGCGCGTTCAGCGGGAAGGATCCGACCAAGGTCGACCGTTCGGCCGCCTATATCACCCGCTATCTCGCCAAGAACGTGGTCGCGGCAGGGCTGGCGATGCATTGCACGATCCAGCTTTCCTACGCCATCGGCGTGAGCGAGCCGCTGTCGGTCTATGTCGACCTCCATGGCACCGGCACGGTGACCGAAGAAGCGCTCGAAGATGCGATTCGCGGCATGACCAAGCTCGGCGGGCTGACCCCGCGCGGCATCCGCACGCATCTGGGCCTCAACAAGCCGATCTATCGGCAGAGCGCGGCCTATGGCCACTTCGGCCGCCAGGCCGAAGGCGATGCCTTCCCGTGGGAGCGGACCGACCTGGTCGACGATCTGAAGGCTGCCGTCGGCAAGTAAGCCGACCACTCTCAGGCGACATGAACGGGCCCGGCACTCCGCTGACGACATCGGCGGGGCCGGGCCCTTTCGATTCGGGCGGGCGGGTTATTGCGCTGGATGCTCTGCGCGGCATAGCCGTGGCGGGCATCGCGCTGATGAACGTCTATATCTTCGCGCTGCCGCCCGCTGCCTATTTCAACCCGGCGGCAGCGGGCAGCGAGAGCCTGCTCGACTGGATCGTCTGGGGGCTGAGCTTCGTGCTTGTCGAAGACAAGTTCCGCAGCCTGTTCGCGATGCTGTTCGGCGCAGGGGTGGCGATCCTGATCGAGCGGGCGCGCGAGGCCAACGGCACGCACCCGATCCGCGACCACATTTTGCGGATGGTGGTGCTCTTCGGGATCGGTGCGGCCCATGCGGTGCTGCTCGCCAATAATGACGTGCTGCGGCTCTATGCGATGGCCGGGCTGTTCGTGCCGCTGTTCCTGTCGCTGAGCGCCCGCTGGCTGTTTATCGCGGGCGGCATGCTGATGGCGCTGCATGTGCTGGGCGGATCGCTGCTCGCCTTTCTGTGGCTGGCCGCCGAGCCGGGCAGCCCGATCGCGATCATGCCCGCACAGGCCTTCGGCACCGATCCGCTCGCGCTCGACTATGCGCAGATCGTCGGCGACGAGGGCTTTGCCCAGCGGGTCGTGCGGCGGACGGCCGGGTTTGTCTCCGCGCTCGAGACGCAGGTGCCCGGCATCCCCTCCGCGCTGGCGACCATGCTGGTGGGCGCAGGGCTGTGGCGCAGCGGATTGCTGAGCGGGCAGTGGGAGCGGCCTCGCTGCTTAACGCTGGCGAAGCGGATGACGCTGCTCTCGCTGCCCCCGCTCGCCGCACTGATGCTGCTCGACATCCGGGCGGATTTCGCGGGCGCGATGGTCGGCCCGGTCTCGCTGTTCTGGTCGCTGCCCTTCGACCTGCTGCTGGCGGTCGGCTACGCCGCGCTGGTGATGGGCATGCTGGGGGAAAAGGACAGCGCGCTGCGCACCCGCCTCGCCGCCGCCGGGCGGCTTTCGCTGACCAATTACCTGCTCACCAGCCTCACCTTCGCGCTGATCTTCTACAGCTGGGGGCTGGGGCTGTTCGGCAGCCTGCCGCGCAGCGGCGCCTTTGCGCTGGCCTTCGTGCCGATCGTGCTGATGATGGTCTGGTCGCCGCTGTGGCTCGCGCGCTTCCGGCAGGGGCCGTTCGAGTGGCTATGGCGGAGCTTGGCGGGCGGAAAGCCGCGCGCCTTCCTGCGCTAGTCGTCCTGATTCCCGCCGAGAATGGGCGAGGGCTCGCCCAGCGCCAGCTCGGCATCGGAGAAGGTGAACGGGCTGCGCACCCCGGGAATGCCGCCCGGGTCGATCCGCATGCCGCGTGCCTGCACCTGCGGCTCCGCGAAAACCCCCTCGATCGTGTTGACCGAACCTGCGGGGATACCCTCTTTGGCACAATGTGCGAGCAGGTCTGCCAGCTGCCACTTGCGGGTTTCGGCGGCGATGATGGCGTCGAGCTCCGCCCGGTTGGCGAGGCGGGTCTCGTTGGACGCGAATTTCGCTTCGTCGAGCAGATCGTCGCGGCCCAGCAGCGAAAGGAGCCTGCGGAACAGGCCATTATTCGCCGGTGCCAGGATCACCTCCCCATCGGCCACGGGAAAGACGCCATAGGCGCTCACCTGCGCGTGTTCGTTCCCCATCCGGGGCGGATTCTCGCCCGTGGTGAGGAAGTGCATTGCCTGGCTCGCCAGCAATCCGACCGAACAATCGAGTAGCGCCATGTCCACATGCTGCCCGCGTCCCGTCCGCTCGCGCATCGCAAGCGCGGCCTGGATGCCGATGATCGAATAGAGGCCGCAGGTCAGGTCGGAAATGGAAATGCCCATCTTCATCGGCTGGCCGTCCGGCTCGCCGGTCAGCGCCATGAAGCCGCTCATCGCCTGGATCACGAAATCGTACCCGGCCTCGCGCGCGCGCGGGCCGGTCTGGCCGAAGCCGGTGATCGAGCAATAGACGAGGCGGGGGTTGGCGGCAGAAAGGCTCGCGTAGTCGAGGCCGTATTTGCCGAGCGTCCCGGTCTTGAAATTCTCGACCACGACGTCGGCTTCCCGGGCCAGCCGCTTGACCCGGTCGAGATCGCTGGAATCGCGGAAATTGGCGACGATGCTGCGCTTGCCCCGGTTGCAGGCATGATAATAGGCGGCAGCCCGCTCGCCATCATGCTCCACCCAGGGCGGCCCCCATTGGCGTGTCCCGTCGCCTTCCGGGCTCTCCACCTTGATGACGTCCGCGCCCAGATCGGCGAGGGTCTGGCCGACCCATGGGCCGGCGAGCACGCGCGCGAGTTCGAGCACCTTGAGCCCGGCGAGCGGCGCGTTCGGGTTACGGGGTTTATCGAGCCACATGTCGGTTGCCTTGCGGGTCAGGCCGCCTCGAGCGCGACCTCGTATTTCGCGGTGGTGCTGTTGGCGATTGTCTCCTCGCTCACGCCCGGCGCCAGCTCGATCAGATGGAACGGGCTGTCATGATCGGGCCGCCGGAAGACGCCGAGATTGGTGACGATCATGTCGACCACATTGGTCCCGGTCAGTGGGAGGTTGCATGCGGGGATGAACTTGGGGCTGCCGTCCTTGGCGGTGTGGTCCATCACCACGATGATCTTCTTGACGCCCGCGACCAGATCCATCGCGCCGCCCATCCCCTTGATCATCTTGCCGGGGATCATCCAGTTGGCGATGTCGCCATTCTCGCCCACTTCCATCGCGCCGAGCACGGTCAGATCGATATGCCCGCCGCGAATCATCGCAAAGCTGGTCGCGCTGTCGAAATAGGCCGAGTGCGGCAGTTCGCTGATCGTCTGCTTGCCTGCGTTGATCAGATCGGCGTCTTCCTCGCCTTCGACCGGGAAGGGTCCGATGCCGAGCATGCCGTTCTCGCTTTGCAGGGTTACGTGCATGCCTTCGGGGATGTGGTTGGCGACCAGCGTGGGGATGCCGATGCCGAGGTTGACGTAATAGCCATCCTCCAGCTCGCGCGCTGCGCGGGCGGCCATCTCGTCGCGGGTCCAGCCGGGGGTTTGGTCGGTCATCGGTTCAGCCTTGTTCGGATTGGGAGGAAGAAGAGGTGAGCGGTGCGGGCGCGAGGAACCACGCCTCGCCCATCAAAGGGTCGAGCGCGAAGGCGGCGTCGGGATCCTTGAGAAAGGCGAACAGCTCGTCGAAATCGCGCTTCTCGTCGCCGAGGATCGCGACGATGCAAAAATCCTTGGCGGCATCCGCCCGGCGGGTCGCCTTGGTCTCGTCCTCGTAGCGCACGAGGTAAAGCTCGTCCTGCCCGCGCGGGTCGAGCCCGGTGCGCAACAGCGCGCGGCGGACGGCTCCGGCGCGCACGGCGGTATGGCGCGAGAGCCACAGCACGGCGACCTCCTGCGCGCGCAGGGTCGCCAGCACGCGGGCAAGCTGGTCCGGTGCGGCAACATCCTCGCCTAGCGGAGCCTCGCCGTCGCCGGGGTCGAGATCGACCAGCACCGCGGTCTGGGCGAAGGCGCAGTCGGCGCGTTCGGGGCTCAGGCCCGCCGGATCGGCGAGGAAGGCGGACTTGCGCTTCTCGTCCGAAAAGGGGTCGGCCTGCGCGACGGCGGTGACCTTCGCGAAGAGCCCGGCAAAGGCGTCGTCATCGGGCGGCGCATAGCCCGAAGGGGCGGGCATTTCCGCAAAGGGTGCAAGGGAGGCCACTTGCGCCCCTGCCAGGTCCGCCTCGGCGATGCCCGGGGCATCGGCCGGGGAGAGCGCGGCGAGCGGCGCATCGGCGGGCATTGCGCTATCGCGGGTGTCGGCTTCGGGTGGAGCTTGCGTCCGGGCGCCGGCATCCTTGCCGTCGCGGCCCGCTTCGAGACCATCCTTGCCCATCAGCAGGCCGCTCGCGAGCGGCAGCGCCGCTGCCACGCAGCCCGACAGGCCGGGTGCGAGGGCAAGAAGCAGGATCGGGGCGAAGAGGCGCTTCATCGGCGAATCGGGCGGTCAGGCCGCCTCGCGCACGGTGCGGAACTCGATCTTCTTGTCGTAGGGCGCGCCGACGATCATGCGCTGGACGAAGACGCCGGGCAGGTGGATGCAATCGGGGTCGAGCGAGCCCGCCGGCACGATTTCCTCGACCTCCACGATGCACACCTTCCCGCAGGTCGCGGCGGGCACGTTGAAATTGCGGGCGGTCTTGCGGAACACGACATTGCCGGTCTCGTCGGCCTTCCAGGCCTTCACGATCGACAGATCGGCGAAGATGCCGTGTTCGAGGATATAGTCCTCCGGCCCTTCGCCGCGGTCGAACTGCTTCACCTCCTTGCCTTCGGCCACCTGCGTGCCGACGCCAGTCTTGGTGTAGAAGCCGGGAATGCCCGCGCCGCCTGCGCGCATACGCTCGGCCAGCGTGCCCTGCGGGCAGAACTCGACCTCGAGCTCTCCGGCGAGAAACTGCCGTTCGAATTCCTTGTTCTCGCCCACGTAGGAGCTGATCATCTTCTTCACCTGCTTGGTGCGCAGCAGTTTGCCGATGCCTTCGTTGTCGATTCCCGCATTATTGCTGGCGAAGGTCAGCCCGGTGACACCGCTGTCGCGAATCGCGTCGAGCAGGCGCTCGGGAATGCCGCAGAGGCCGAAACCGCCGCTGGCGATCAGCATATTGTCCTTGAGCACGCCTTCGAGCGCGGCCGCGGCATCGGGGAAGAGTTTCTGCATGGGTCTCCGGAAGGTCGGGATTGGTCCAGTGGACGGACTTCTAGGCCTTTGCTTTTCGCTTGTCATCCCGTGCACGCGGCGCAATTTGCCGCAGTGCAACAAAGATTTGCGCTGTCCGGGCGGCGAAAACGGCGGATATCCGCCGCCAAAGCGAGTTGCATATTTTGCAATACGACATGTTGTTTTCGCACTTGCGAAGGGAATCGTGTTGCGGCACAACAATGAGGCCTTTCAGGCATCCTCTCCCAAACTTCAGACCCGGCTGGTTCGCCAGCCGGGTTTTTTCTTGTCCGGCGCAGGCGCTCGCCCGCTCGCCGGACCCATGGCCTTGCTCGGCCATTCCATACACGACCATTCCATAATCCGGCGCGCGACCTATTTAGGCGCGCACGCCCATCACCCCGCTAGACGGGGCGCGACATCCGGGAGAGAGCACAAGACATGGCCGACAGCGAAGCCGCGACCCAAGACAAGACCGTCCGCCTGCAGGTGGCCGCCGCCCGCCAGGAGGAAAGCGGCCGCGGGGTCGCCCGCCTGCCGCGCAGCGCGATGCAGTCGCTCGGCGTGACCGAGGGCGACGTCGTCCAGCTGTCGGGCAAGCGTGCGACCGCCGCGATCGTGATGGCCGCCTACGACGAGGATCAGGCGCTCGCCGTGGTCCGGCTCGACGGGCTCCAGCGCGCCAATGCCGAAGTCGGTTCGGGCGAGCATGTGAAGATCGAGGCGGCGCAGTCGCGCCCCGCCACCCGCGTGGTGTTCGCGCCCGCCAGCCGCGAGATGCGGCTCCAGGGCCCGACCCAGGCGCTCAAGCGCAACTTCTTCCGCAAGCCCATCG
>PAVA01000070.1 GCA_002712945.1 Citromicrobium sp. | reverse complement strand
TTCGGCACGGTCGGGATCGACATGATCGCGGGGCCGAGCGAAATCCTGGTCATCGCGGACGACAAGAACGATCCCGAATGGATCGCCGCCGACCTGCTGAGCCAGGCGGAGCACGATCCCAGTTCGCAGAGCATCCTCATCACCGACAGCGCCGATTTCGCCGCGCAGGTGGAAGACCAGGTCGATGTGCAGGCGGCCATGCTCGCCACCGGCAAGACAGCACGCGCCAGCTGGGATGCGCCTGGCGCGCTGATCGTCGTGCCGACGCTCGAAGACGCGATCCCGCTCGCCAACCGGCTCGCCGCAGAACATGTCGAGCTGGCGGTTGCCGATCCCGAAGCGCTGTTCGCGAAGCTGCGCCATGCGGGCAGCGTATTCCTCGGCCGGATGGTGCCCGAAGCGGTCGGCGACTATGTCGCGGGGCCGAACCACGTGTTGCCCACCGGGCGCCGCGCACGCTTTTCCAGCGGATTGTCCGTGCTCGATTTCATGAAGCGGACGAGCTTTATCGAGGCGGGCGTCGATGCGCTCGGCGAGATCGGGCCCGCCGCCATCGCCCTTGCCGAAGCCGAAGGGCTCCCGGCCCATGCCCAGTCCATCAGATTGCGATTGAAGTAATGTCCCACCAGCGTTCCACCGCACGTTCCGCCGCGCGCCTCGCCGCCGTCCAGGCGCTCTACCAGCGCGACATGGAAGGCACCGCCCTGCCCCGCCTGCTCGACGAGTTCCACCAGCACCGGCTCGGCCGCGAGATCGAGGGCGATACCTATGCCGATGCCGAAGTGCCGTTTTTCGACGATATCGTGCGCGGCGTCGATGCCCGCAGCGAGGAAATCGACACCGCGCTGAGCGAAAAGCTCGCTGAAGGCTGGAGCCTCAAACGGCTCGATCGCACGCTGCTGCAGGTGCTGCGCTGCGGAACCTACGAACTGATCGCGCGCGCCGACATACCGACGGGCGCGATCATCAACGAATATGTCGACGTGGCCAAAGCCTTCTTCGACGACCGCGAGGCCAAGTTCGCCAACGGCGTGCTGGACGCCGTCGCGAAGGCCGTGCGCACCTAGGTCGAGGCGTAGATATTGCAGGTGAGGTAGGTCATCCCCGGCTTCGCGCTGCTCTCGACCAGATCGACGATCGTGTTCATGCCGTAGCTGCCCACTTCCTGCCCGTCGACCACGGGAAGGCCGCTCGCGCTCTTGCGCGCTTCCGCCTCGAAATCGATGGGCTCGTCGAGCAGCTTGCCGCTGTCGAGGAAATATTGCTGCGAGAATGTCGTCACAGGCAGGGCCTCGCCATATTCGGCATCAACCTCGGAAAACTGCCAGCCTGCCTGTTCGAGCGTCTGCCGCAGGTTCGCCGCGTCGGCGAAATAGAGCCGGATTTCAACGCCGTCATAGGGAATGTTCTCGCTCAATGCCTCACGCGCCGCCGCGTTGACCCACAGGCCGCGCAGCGGCAGCCCGTTCCACTCCTCCTCCAGTGGCAGGAAGACGCCGGGGGTCTGGTAGGGATCGTCCGCGAGGGCGACGGCCTCGACCTGTCCGCTTTCCCCCGGAACGCTCGCGCTTGCGGGTTCGACCGTCAGCATCGCGTAAGGGCCACCCTCGCGCGAGGTGCGCGCCATCGCCTGCACGACTTGCGCCGCTTGCGGAGCAAGCTCGCACTTGTCGCGATCGCTGAATGCCAGCCACGATGTCTGCGATTCCGCAGCTTCCTGCTGGGCCGGAGCTTCGTCACTCCCGGCAGTGTTCGCATCGGCCTGGGCATCACCGCAGGCAGCCAGGAGCGACCCGACCGCGACCATCAGTGCAATTCGCAAGAAAATTCTCCTTCTCGGATGGGCGACCCGGGACAAATGCATGCGATTGACTGACATATGTCAAGTGCGCCGCCCGTAGCGAGGTGACGAGCATCCGCGCGGCTGGCATAGCGTGTCGCGCAAAATGACCGAACTCGATTTCATCGCTGCGCTCCGCGCCCTCGCCACGCACCCCGGCGCACGTGGATTGCATGACGACGCGGCGGTGATGGAGTTCGGGAGCGAGACGCTGATCCTGACCAAGGACATGATGGTCGAAGGTGTTCACTGGCCCGCGCAGCAGTCGCTTGTCGATGTTGCGTGGAAGCTCGTGGCGGTGAACCTGTCGGACCTCGCGGCCAAGGGCGCGGAACCCGTCGGCGTGATGCTCGGCTATAGTCTCGGGGTGAACGATTCAGCGTTTCTGCGCGGGCTCGAGGCAGCGTTGAGCGCGTTCGACGTGCCCTTGCTGGGAGGCGACACGGTGGCGTGCGAGGGCGAGCGCACCTTCAGCCTCACCGCCGTGGGGCGGGCAACGCATACCCCGGTGCCATCACGCAAGGGTGCGCAGGTGGGGGACGGCGTGTTCCTGTGCGGATCGGTCGGCGGCGCGATGATGGGGTTCGATGCCCTGACCGGCCTGAGCGATGCGGACGAGACACCCTTTACCCGCCCCACCCCGCGCCTGGCCGAAGGGCGTGCGCTGGCCCCCGTGGTCTCTGCCATGATGGACGTCTCCGACGGGGTCTTGCTCGACGCTTGGCGGATGGCCGAGGCAAGCGAGACCAGATTTGTCATCGACAGCGCCCGCGTGCCGATCGCCGCGCCGGAAGGTCGCCGCGACGAGGCCCTGCGCTGGGGAGAGGACTACGCGCTGCTGTTCACCGCGCCGTCCAATGCCGTGCTGCCGGTAAAGGCTGCACGGATCGGTACGGTCGAGCCGCGCGGCGGCACTGTGCTCAGCCTCGATGGAGAGCGGCTGCGCGGGGCCGAAGGCCTCGGCTACCAGCACTGATAGGAACCGGAGAAATCAACCGTTCGTGCTGAGCTTGTCGAAGCGCGAATGGGTTTTCTTGGCTCCGCTCGCCGTTGGGCCTCCGGCCCCTCTTCGAGTCCGACGGGCTCAGGACGAGCGGGTTGGGATCAGCGGGGAGAGATCAAAGCGCGCTGCAATCCACGCCGCGCTTTTGCAGCACGGGCTTGAGCGCGAAGTAGGCCTCTTTCGTCCGGTGGTTGGGAATCCCCGGATAGAGGTGGTGGATCAGGTGCGTCTCCATGCACATCGACATGAAATGCCCCAGCCGGCTCTTGAAGATGCGCGTCGTCTCGTACCGGCCCGCCTTGCCCTCGCGCGGGTGGTGCGGCGCCCAGCTGAGGTAGAAGCGGATGTAGCTCAGCGCGATATGGCGCGGCAGCCACCAGACCAACGCCGCCTCGATCGCGTAGCCGGTCCACGCCATCGTAAACAGTGTCGCCATGAAGAACAGCTGCAGGATCATCGTTGCCTTGAGCGCGTCCTTCGCGTCCTTGGTGCCCATTTCGGCGAGGATGCGCTTGTAGTGGTGGATCGACCCGTCGACGCCCGGCTGGCGGTTCCACCACGTCTTGTAGATCGCGGCGAGCGCATTCGGCGCCTCGTCTGTGTAGTCCGGATCCTTCTCGGGATCGTTGCAGTGGTAGTGATGCTCGAGGTGCATCAGCCGCGCCATCGAGAAGGGGAAGACGATGGGGATGGTCGAAACCCGCCCGACCCATTCGTTGATCCAGCGATACTTGCTGTTGGGCAGCGCGATGTTGGAATGCATCGCCTCGTGGCTGGTCACGTAGCCCGCCGTGCCGAGGAAGCAGCTGACGATGAAGGCGAGCCACAGCGGCACGATGCCCAGCATGGTCAGCGGAAACAGGCTGACCCAAAGCGCGAAGCCGCCCCATGCGCCCACGACATAGGGCCACATGGCCCCGCCGTGGAACTGCCTGGCGATGGCGCGTTCTTCCTTGAGCAACGCGACGCGGGTGTGCTTGTCGAGCGTATCGTCGCCCGCGAAGGTGAAAGCGCTGGCTTCCGCCTCGACATCGCTGGTGAAGGCCTCGTCCGCGTATCCCGGCTGGCGCACGGCATCCATCGTCATATCCAGCGCCCCCTCACCGTTGCATAGAGCCCCCAGGCCGCGCCGATCAGCAGCCCGAACACGATCCGCTCCATCCCCAGCGGCGCATCCCAGCCCGCCGCCGCCATGATCTGCGCGATCAGCGGGGCGATGAATCCGATGCCGAACAGGAACGGCATGATGGCGAACAGTTTCTGGACGGCGACCTGCATGGCCTTAATTTACCGCTAACCACGAAATCCCGCAAGAGTCCGCGAGTCGCGACCCACGGTTGGGTAGAAATCGCGCGAGGGCTTGCGCCGCGCACCCTCCCCATCTAGCGATGCGAAACTTGGATTGCTGAAAAGAATGGCAACCCGCCGGACTGTCGTTTGGTGAACATTTGGGGGAGGAATAAGGCGTGGAACTCGTTCTCGTCGCGATCGGACTGGGCCTGCTGGCCATCGTCTACGGAATTTTCACAAGCCGCCAGGTTCTCGGTGCCGGAGCCGGCAACGAGAAGATGCAGGAAATCGCGGGCGCGATTCAGGAAGGCGCGCGCGCTTACCTGAACCGCCAGTACACCACCATCGCCATCGTCGGCGTCGTGGTCGCGGTGCTCGTTCTCGTCTTTCTCAACTGGATCCCCGCCGTCGGCTTTCTGATCGGTGCAATCCTTTCGGGCGCAGCGGGCTATATCGGGATGAACATCTCGGTGAAGGCCAACGTGCGCACGGCCGCTGCCGCGCAGAGCGGTTTGCAGCAGGGCCTGACGCTGGCATTCCGCGCGGGGGCGATCACCGGCATGCTGGTGGCAGGCCTCGCGCTGCTCGCCATCGCGGTGTTCTTCTACATTCTGGCAGGTCCGATGGGCTTCGAGGCGAACAGCCGTGAAGTGGTCGACGGGCTCGTCGGCCTCGCCTTCGGTGCCTCGCTCATCTCGATCTTCGCGCGTCTGGGCGGCGGTATCTTCACCAAGGCGGCGGACGTCGGCGCGGATCTCGTCGGCAAGGTCGAAGCGGGCATCCCCGAGGACGACCCCCGCAACCCCGCCGTGATCGCCGACAATGTGGGCGATAACGTGGGCGACTGCGCCGGGATGGCCGCCGACCTGTTCGAGACCTACGTGGTCACCGTCGGCGCGACCATGGTCCTCACCGCCCTGCTGCTCACCGCTGTGGGCGATCTGCTGCTGCCGCTGATGGCGCTGCCGCTGCTGATCGGCGGGGCGTGCATCGTCACCTCCATCATCGGCACCTACTTCGTGAAGCTGGGCCGCAAGGCCAACATCATGGGCGCGATGTACAAAGGCTTCCTCGTCACCGCGATTCTCGCCATTCCGGCGATCTTCGGCGTGACGCAGTGGGCGCTGGGCGACATGAACGCCGAGATCGGCGGTGGCGAACTCGCCGCCTTCACCGGCATGGACCTGTTCTGGTCTGCCATGGTCGGTCTCGTCATCACCGGGCTCATCATCTGGATCACCGAATATTATACCGGCACCGAATATCGCCCGGTCCGCTCGATCGCCAAGGCGTCGGAGACCGGCCACGGGACCAACGTGATCCAGGGCCTCGCGATTTCGCTCGAAGCGACCGCGCTGCCCACGCTGGTGATCGTCGCCGGGATCATCGTCGCCTACATGCTCGCAGGCCTGATCGGGATCGCCTACGCGGCGACCGCGATGCTGGCGCTGGCCGGGATGGTCGTGGCGCTCGACGCTTACGGCCCTGTCACCGACAACGCCGGCGGCATCGCCGAAATGGCCGGTCTGGACGACTCGGTGCGCGACAAGACCGACGCTCTGGACGCGGTGGGCAACACCACCAAGGCCGTGACCAAGGGCTACGCGATCGGATCGGCGGGCCTTGCCGCGCTGGTGCTGTTCGCCGCCTACACCACCGACATCGCGGAATATTTCCCGACGGCCGAAGTGAACTTCAGCCTCGAGAACCCCTACGTGATCGTCGGCCTGCTGCTCGGCGCGCTGCTGCCCTACCTGTTCGGGGCCATGGGCATGACCGCCGTGGGCCGTGCGGCGGGCGACGTGGTGAAGGACGTGCGCGACCAGTTCGCGGCGGACAAGGGCATCATGGATGGCACTTCGCGGCCCGACTACGCCCGCACGGTGGACCTGGTGACCAAGGCGGCGATCAAGGAAATGATCGTGCCTTCGCTGCTGCCGGTGCTCGCACCGATCGTGGTCTACTTCGTGATCACGCTGATTGCGGGGCAGGACAACGGCTTCGCCGCGCTGGGCGCGCTGCTGTTAGGCGTGATCGTCGGCGGGCTGTTCGTCGCGCTGTCCATGACCGCCGGTGGCGGCGCATGGGACAATGCGAAGAAGTACATCGAGGACGGCAACCACGGCGGCAAGGGCTCGGATGCCCACCATGCCGCGGTGACCGGCGACACCGTGGGCGACCCGTACAAGGACACCGCGGGGCCCGCGGTGAACCCGATGATCAAGATCACCAACATCGTCGCGCTGCTGCTGCTCGCGGCGCTGGCAGCGGGTGCTGCGTGATCTGATATCCGGACAGATTGTCAAAATCGAAGGGCGCGGCTCCAGAGGGGGTCGCGCCCTTTCCTTTTGCGCTTCGGCATTTTCGCCGGTTCCGACCCGGGACTTAAGCAAATCTCAGGCTTTCGCGCCTAGGCTTAACGTCACGGTAAGGCATTCCCCGCGCGAGAGGCGACGATACGGCGATGGTCGTAACACAGACTGGTTTCGACGATGCCAGCGGGCCCGCCCCGCTGCTGTCGGTCCTGCCCTGGCGGGACGCCGCGCCCGATCCCGGCCAGTGGGACATGCTCGCCGCCAGCGCGAGCGAACCGAACCCCTTCTTCGAGCGGTGGTTTCTGCTGCCCTCGCTCGAGGCTTTCGACCCGCAAGGCCGCGTCCGGCTGGCACAATTGCGGATCGACGACAGGCTGGTCGCGCTGGTCCCGCTGACCCTGTCCTTCACCTACTATGGGAAGCCCCTGCCCCATCTGGCGGTATGGCTGCACGACAACGCCTTTTGCGGCGTTCCGCTGATCGCGCGCGGGTTCGAGGCGATGTTCTGGTCCGCCCTGCTGCGCTGGGTGGACGCACAGCCGGGGCTCGCCGGGTTCCTCCACCTGCCGGGCCTGCCCGAAGGCTCGGCTCCCGAAGCGGCGCTCGTGGCACTGGCGCAGAACGGCCAGCGCACCGCAAAAGTGGTCGAGCGGGAGGTCCGCGCGCTACTGGCGTCCGAGCTATCGCCCGATGAGTATTACGAGGGCTCCCTGCCCAACAAGAAGCGCAAGGAATTGCGCCGTCAGGCCCGCCGCCTTGGCGAGCAGGGCGCATTGACAGTCGAGCGCGCGACAAGCGAGGCAGATATCGCGCCCTGGGCCGACGCGTTCCTCGCGCTCGAAGCCGCCAGCTGGAAAGGCCGCGAGGGTTCCGCGCTCGCCAGCGATCCGGCCCGTGCCCGCTTCTTTCGCGATAGCCTTGTCGGAGCGGCGCAGATGGGCCGCGTGGAGGGCCTGTCGTTGCGGCTCGACGGCAAGCCGGTGGCCATGCTCGCCACCTTCCTGACCCCGCCCGGCGCCTTCAGCTTCAAGACCGCCTATGACGAGGGCTTCGCGAAGCTCTCCCCCGGCGTGTTGCTACAGAAGGAAAACCTCGACCTGCTCGCGCGCGAGGAGATCGCATGGTGCGACAGCTGCGCCGCACCCGACCACCCGATGATCGACCATCTCTGGCGCGAACAGCGCAGCGTCGTCTCGCGCAATGTCGCGATCGGAGGCCGCGCGCGCCGCGCGCTCGGCGCGATGCTGATCGATTACGAAAGCCGCACAACCGACAGGAGTACGCCTGCATGAACGCCGTGACCGATTTCGCGAAGGACGCTGCGCCGCACGCTGCCGACGCCGTGTTCCCCGATGCTGCGCGCGCCGCCTTTGCCGCCGCCTATCCCGAGCAGCCGCTGGTGATCGCGCACCGCCTGCGCGACCATCCGCTGCTGGGCCTCGATGCCCTCGCCGAACTGGCCGGGCGCCTGCCCGAAAGCGCGATCGAGTATAATCGCGGCGACCTGCCTATCGGCGTCGACGGCAAGCCGGGGCAGACAGGGCTTTCCATCACCGAGACCATCCGGGGCATCGCGGACGCAAACAGCTGGGCCGTGCTCAAGAATATCGAGCAGGACGAAGGCTATGCCGCGCTGCTCCACGCGCTGCTGGAGGAACTGCGCCCCGCGATCGAGGCGAAGACCGGCGCGATGCTGCACCCGCAGGCTTTCGTGTTCATCTCCAGCCCGGACGCGGTGACGCCGTACCACTTCGACCCCGAGCACAATATCCTGCTGCAATTGCGGGGCGCCAAGACGATGACGCAGTTTCCGGCGGGCGACGCGCGCTTCGCGCCCGACATCTTGCACGAGGGCTATCACCTCGGCGGACCGCGCGAGCTGCAATGGCAGGACGAATTCAAGCGTGACGGGACGGAGTACACCATCGCTGCGGGCGAGGCGTTGTTCGTGCCCGTAATGGCGCCGCATTTCGTGAAGAACAGCCCTGAAAGCTCGATCTCGCTCAGCATTACCTGGCGGTCCGACTGGAGCTATGACGAGGCGGGCGCGCGCTGCTTCAACGCGCTGCTGCGCAAGGCCGGGCTCGATCCAGCGCCGCCGAAACGCTGGCCCGGTTCCAACCGCCTGAAATGCGTGGGCTTTCGCGCCTATCGCAAGGTCTTCGGCCCGCCCAAGCCGCCGAACGCTCCGGCATGAATGCGCTCAGCCCGATCCATGCGGAATGCGACGCCGCGAGCGGGATCGATACGCTCGCAGCGGCGGACGATCCGCGCCGCGCTTTCCTGCGCGAAGCCTGGTTCACCGCGACCGACGAGCCGAGCTTCTTCGCGACGATCCTGAGCGACGATACCGGGCATCCGCTGCTGGCTCTGCCCGTGGTGTCGAAATCGCTGGGCCCGCTGTCGATCCGGCAGGTCGGGGGTGTCTATTGGCCGTTTCGCGGGATGCCGATGCACCGCGCCGCCAGTGCCGAGGTGCTGGGCCAAGCGCTGCAACAGCGCGCTGCGCGCAGCGCCCTCGGGCGCACATGGCGGCTAGGCCCGGTTATTGCCGACGATCCCGCCGTGGCGACTCTGCGCGAAGCGGCGAGCATTGCAGGCTGGCACTGTCTCGAAAGGCCCGTGGGCTCGCTCTTCTGCCTCGATCTCTTCGCCCTGCGCGCCTCGGGCAATTGGCCCTCGACCAAGGGCAAGCAGAAAGACCGCTGGCGGGTACGCCAGCTCGAAAAGACTGCCCCCGTAGCCATCACCACCTATACCGGGGTCGACTGGCGCGCGCACGACCGCAACGCCATCGCGGCAATCGAAGCCGCGTCGTGGGTCGGCCAGCTCGAACAGGGGGGCGACACCAAGTTCCACGATCCCACCTTGCGCGCCTATTGGGAGCGCGTAGCCGAAGATCCGGCCATCGCGGCGATGATCCGGGGGCACATCCTGTGGGTGGGAGACACGCCCGCCGCCTTCACCTTCGGGCTGGAGGCGGGCGACACGCGCTATTGCATCGCCAATAATTTCGACCGGCAGTTCAACAAGTTCAGCCCCGGCCGGGTATTGCTCTACCACGATTTCGAGGACGCGGCGGAGCGCGGCTTCGCGCGGATCGACTGGGGGCTCGGCGACGGCGGCTACAAGAGCCAGATGGGCGCGCACGAGGATGCGCGCATGGTCGACCTGCTGTTCGTACGCGGCCCGCTTCTGGCGCGGCTCGCCGCTCCGCTCTGGCGGAGTTGAACCCACGAGATCGACAGCTCGGCAGGGTATTCGACCGTGCCGGTATCGACTTCGCGATTGCAGACCGGCGAGCGTGGCGCCATCCCCCCTGTCCGCTTGAAGCGACGCATTTTCGGCCTGAATGCTCCACATTGCCCCCTATCCGGTCCCAAGCCGCGTTGATTTTGCGCCCGCGAGACCGCAAGGGATGCGCCATGTCATCCGATACCAACGCTTCGCCCGACACCGTCCCGACCGCGCAGGAACTCACCGACGACCTGGTGAAACTGCTGACCCTCGGTCGCGAGGGCGAAGATCGCTTTACCGGCCCCGCACAACCCGGAGGCCGGGGGCGCGTCTTCGGCGGGCAGGTGATCGCACAGGGCCTGCAGGCGGCGCAGGCAACCATCGGCGAAGGCAAGCAGGCGCATTCGCTGCATGCCTACTTCCTGCGCGGAGGCGAGGAAGGCCCGCCGATCGACTACACTACCGAGCGCGATTTCGACGGTCGCAGCTTCGCCAATCGCCGCGTCGTCGCGAGCCAGGGTGGCACGCCCATCCTCAATCTGACCGCCAGTTTTCAAACTGTCGAAGACGGCCTGTCGCACCAGGCTGCGACGATCCCCGATGTTCCCGGCCCCGAAGACCTCGTTTCGGCCGACAACATGCGCGCGCAGGCGCTGGAAGAGTTCGGCGATAAGATGTCGGACGGTCAGCGTGCGCTGATGATGCGCCCGCGCCCGATCGACATGCGTTCCAGCGGACGGCAGCACTGGTTCAATCCCGAGCCGCGCGAACCGCAAAACTACAACTGGTTCAAGACCGTCGGCCCCCTTCCCGACGATCCGGCAATACACCGCGCGGTCATCGCCTATGCGAGCGATTACACCCTTCTTGGCACCGCGGTCTTGCCCCACGGACTGTCGTGGATGCGGGGTGAACTCGTCAGTGCCAGCCTCGATCATGCGATCTGGTTCCACGCCCCTGCCCGCGCCGACGAATGGCTGCTGTACGAGACCGACAGCCCGTGGTCCGGCGGAGGCCGCGGCTACAACCGCGGGCGGATATTCACGCGCGAGGGCGTGCTGGTCGCCAGCGTCGCGCAGGAAGGCATGATCCGCAGGACGAAGCCCAAGACGGAGGCGGACTAGCTTTTGCCGGTTCCGGAACGGGGCCGCGCATCGTCCGTTCGCTCGTCATGGATTTCCAGAAGCAGCAACAAGCCTTTCGCGACAGCAAGCCGTCCCTCATCGGGCGCGGGTTCGAGGCTTTCACCAATCCCGTAGGCGGCGCGGTCGCCAACCTCGTGCCCCAGAGCGTCGTGCGCGGCGTGTTGCGGGGGATCGACCAGGCAATCGGCGCGCCGCAGCTGGTCAAGTTCGATCACGATCTGACCGATCTCAAGGCCTGCCAGAACGCTGCCGAACGCGTCGCCATCGCCACCCGCGCGATCAGCGGGACGACCGGCGCGGCGTCCGGCGTGGGCGGCATCCTGACCATGGGGCTCGACATTCCCGCCACCATCGCGCTCGCGCTGCGCTGCATCCGCGATACGGGCCGCGCCTATGGCTATGACGGCAAGGGCGCGCGCGAACGGCTTTTCCGCCTCCAGGTGCTCGAACTCGCAAGCATCAACGATCGCAAACAGCGGGCCGAGCGGCTCGCCGCGCTGGAGGCGGGGATCGGCGCCGATGGTACGCTGTCGGAGATTTCGCCCGAGGATATCGAGCCGGTCATCGAACAGGCGGTGGAGCGCGTATCGCGCGCCCTCGCCCTCGCGCTGGTCCGAAGACGGGTCGGAGCGGTTGTGCCGCTGGTCGGATCGGTGATCGGCGGCGCGGTCAACGTGTCGTTCCAGGGGGATGTTGGCGAGGCTGCGCGGTTCGCCTTTCAGGAACGGCGTCTGCGGGCGGGCGGCTAGGTCGCCTCACGCCCCTTTACGCGCTGGCGTGATAGAAATCGAAAATCTGCTGTGCGACCGCGTCGCTGATGCCGGGCGCGCGCTTCAGGTCATCCAGCGCTGCCGCGCGAACCTTGCTCGCAGTGCCGAAATGCAGCAGCAGCGCGCGCTTTCGCGCCGGGCCGATCCCGGGAATCTCGTCCAGCGGTGAAGCCGAAATCGCGCGGCTGCGCTTGGCGCGGTGCGCCCCGATGGCGAAGCGGTGGACCTCGTCGCGCAGGTTCTGCAGGTGGAACAGCAGCGGCGAGTTGACCGGCAGCGTCTTCTCGCGCCCGTCGGGGAAGTGGAACACCTCGCGCCCTTCGCGCCCGTGGTGCGGGCCCTTGGCGATCGCGATCAGCGGCACGTCCTCGATCCCCATTTCGGCCAAGGTATCGCGAACCGAGGACATCTGCCCCTTGCCGCCGTCGATCAGGACCAGATCGGGCCATACGCCCGCCTGCTCCCGGTCCGGGTCTTCCTCGACCGCGCGGGCAAAGCGTCGCTGCATCACTTCGCGCATCATCCCGAAATCGTCGTTGGTCTGCGCGGTCTTGATATTGAACTTGCGGTACTGGCTCTTCTCGAAACCCTCGGGCCCCGCGACCACCATTGCGCCCACCGCCTTGGTGCCCTGGATATGGCTGTTGTCGTAGATCTCGATCCGCTGCGGCGGCTCCTCGAGTTCCAGAAACTCCGCCAGATCGCGGTTGATCTTCGCCCGGGTGCCCGTCTCCGCCAGCCGCCGGTCGAGCGCATCGACCGCGTTGCGCTGCGCCTGCTCCATCAGCCGCCGCCGGTCGCCGCGCTGGGGGACCGAAATCTCGACCTTGTGCTCCGCCGCTTCGCATAGCGCCTGCGCCAGCAGGTCCGCCTCGGGCAGCTCGCGGTCTACAAGCACGGTTCGCGGGGGCGGCACTTCCTCGTAGAATTGCATGATGACGCGCGCGAGCACCTCGTCCTTCTCGACATCTTGCGTGTGCGTGGGGAAGAAGGCGCGGTGGCCCCAGTTCTGCCCGCCGCGGATGAAGAAGGCCTGCACCGCGATCTGGCCGCCCTTGGCCGCGAGCGCGAACACGTCGGCATCGCCGACACCACTGGCGTTGACGGCCTGCGATCCCTGAATGAAGGTCGCCGCACGCAGCCGGTCGCGCAATATCGCGGCGGTCTCGAAATCGAGCTTCTCGGCCGCTTCGGCCATCTGTCGTTCGAGGTCGGTCTGCACAGCGGACGATTTGCCGCCGAGGAAGTCCTTCGCCTGCCTGACCAGCTGTTCGTAGCCGTCCTCGTCGATGCGGC
Source organism: Citromicrobium sp. (assembly GCA_002712945.1). The sequence continues at coordinate 13,537 of PAVA01000070.1, read as the reverse complement.
CCACGCAGGGCGCCGAGCAGCGCTTGATCTGGTAGAGCAGGCACGGCCGGTCGCGATTGTTGAAAAACGTGTCGTTGCAAGATCTTAGCAGGAAGAGCTTCTGCAGCGCATTAAGCGTCTTGTTGACGCTGCCCGCGCTCGCGAAGGGCCCGTAGTAGTTGCCCTTTGCGCGCCGCGCCCCGCGGTGCTTGTGGATGCGCGGGAAGGCGTGGTCGGCGCGCAGCAGGATGAAAGGGAAGCTCTTGTCGTCGCGCAGCAGCACGTTGAACGGCGGGCGGTAGCGCTTGATGAACTGCGCTTCGAGCAGCAGCGCCCCCGCCTCGCTGTTGGTGGTCACGATCTCCATGCTGCGGGTCTGGCTGACCATCCGCTGCAGCCGGTTGGAGAGCGCGGCAACCTGCGTGTAATTCGCCACCCGCGCCTTCAGGCTGCGCGCCTTGCCCACGTAGAGCACGTCCCCGCGCGCATCGAGCATGCGGTAAACGCCGGGGCGCGGCGGCAATGTGCGCACTGTCTCGCGGATCGCCTTTACGCCCGCTTCGAGATCGGGCTGCGCGCGTGCGAGTGTGTAGGCAGCGCGTTCCTCGTTGAAACGCTCCTTGCCTCTCGGATCGTGAGGCCGGTTCGCCTTGCTGTCGGCCGGGGTGCGAGGTGCGCGGGGCATGGGGGGCAGATAGGGCGCCGCGCCATGCGGCGCCAGCCCGCCCCGCCCCACACCGGCTCAGCTCACCGCAACCGCCTCCTGCCAGATCGGATCCCAGTAGTCGGAGACGAACTGGTGGGTAAGCGCCTGATCGGCGACCACATATCCGTATTCCTGAAGGTATCCGGGATAGATATTGTCCGAGCCGACGAAGAAGGCCTGATCGTCGGCGATCCAGACCTTGCCGTGATTGTACACGCCGGGCGGCGTCTGGCGTATCGTCAGCGTGCCGGATGCCGTGCCCGCCCGGCTCTCGATCACGCCGCGCAGGGCTTCGCCACCCATGTCGTCCGAATATCCCCCCGAATAATAAGCCTCGTGGTGCGAAAGCAGGATGTCGACATCCGCCCCGCGCCGGAGCGCCCCGGCCATGTCGTCGAGGAAATTGCCGGGCCAGACGACGAAGCCCTTGGCCGGGTCGCTGGTGTTGGCGGTGTCGGTATCGGCAATCTTCTGCTGCGATACGCGGATGCGCTGCCCTTGCCCCATTTGTTGCAGCACCAGATGACGGGCGGCGGCGCTCGCCTGCTGGGCCGCGGCACTGCCGTAGTCCCAGCGCCAAAATGGAAACCGCAGGGGAACATTGGGCGATTCCATAAGGCTGTGATAGGTGTTTTGCGGGTGGATCGGTTCAAAGTGGAGATTGAACTCGTATTCCTCGATCAGCATGCGCTGGTCCCTGATGCCCCATAGCCCGAGGTTGCCTACCCCCAGAACCGGGAGCCTTCCGCTCGCCGGCGGTGGGGGCGGGAAGGAGGAGAAGCTGGGCGGCATCGCGCTGCCCAGCTCGCTGTCCCCGAGGGTCAACGACCTGTGGGAAGACCAGCTGCCGTAGCCGACGCCCGCGCTCCACAGATAATCTGCATAGCGCTGGGAGGATGCGGCCGCCTGCCCGTCCACCTGGATCGCCACATCGTAGAGCGGGTTGCCGCCCGGGCGGTAATCGCCCCAGTAGTTCATCCCTCCGACGATCGAACTCGCCCCGTCGGCAGCGAAAATCTTGGCGTGGTTCCACGATCCGGGCAGTCGGTCGTCGATCCCCAGCAGCCATGGCACGTCGAGATTGCCGAAAAACATCCGCATGTTGGCCAGCTGTGTCTGACCCCGCGTCATCTCCAGCACCTTGTTCGCGAAGGCGAAGGCGTGAGGCTTGTCCGGATCGTGCGGATTTCCTTCCAGGTAGCGGACGGTGATCGGCTGCCGCGAATGCCCGGCCAGCTGGACCAGCGCTTCGGCAATCCGGTCGAGCATCCAGAAATTGTCGGGCGCGGTGCCCAGGTGGGCAATGTCGATGAAATGAGCAGTGCCGGGATTCTGGCCGACGACCTGCGAGAGGAGGTTTTCGATCGCGGTCAGCAAGGGGCAGTCGCTTCGTTGCGGCTTGCTCTGGATGAGCCACCCCGGCCCGACACTATTGGTACCCGAGAATTCGTAGGTCTTGCCTTCCAGACTCGCGTCGCTTGCGCGCAGCGCCTTGAGCACCGGGCCCAGTATCGGCGGAGCTTCGTCCGCCTGCTGGCCAGCGTGATCGCGCGCCACCCGCGCCAGAAAATCGAGATGTTCCAGATGCGACATATGCCCTCCCAACGAATCGCGACCCCTAGCGGAGTGTCGGCGCAGGAAGCGGCACAATTAGGGCGAGCCCGGCCCTAAGTATCTATACGGTAACGATATTTACCGGGCACATCAGAACAGCTTGCGGAATTCGATCTCGACCGTGCGGCCCATCGGGTCGATCAGCGCGGGCTGGAAGCGGATCGGCGTCACGCCGGTTCCGTCGACCACATCCTGCCGGGTGTTGAAGATGTTATCGACGCCGAGCGAGAAGCGCGTTCCCTTGAAGAATCCCGGCTCGTCGCCGACCAGCCAGCCCTGCTCCTCCAGATTCATGAAGAACCGCAGATCGAAGGTGACGAGGTCGCCGAAGGAGAGGTCGTTGGCCCCGCTCGGGTCGCTACCCTCGATCGTATAGGCGCTGCGATAGCGGCCGCTCAGGCGTGTGCCGAGGCCCTTGTAGAAGACCCCGCCTTCGAGATCGACCGAGTGGCGCGGCAGGCCGAGGTCGAAATAGTCGATCACCGGGATGCCCGGTGCGATCAGCGCCTCGTTCTCCAGTTCGATGCTGTGATAGAGCGAGAGGAACCAGCGGCCCTGCCCGTCTCCGCCACCGAAGGGCCCGCCACCGCCGCCGCGCCTTCCGCCTCCACGGCGACCGCCGCCACGCTGGCCTTCCTGGCTCTCCGCATTTTCTCCCTGACAGATCGCCTGACGCACGCGTGCCAGCCGCTCTTCATTGATCGAGCCGTCCTCGTTGGTGAGGCGCTGGCGCAAGGGTTCGGGCAGCTTGGAAATGTCGAGCGGCGTGTCGCCGCCCGGAGCGACGCACAGGGTCTCCCGGATCGCCGCGACCTGTTCGGGGTTGAACATGCCGGGGCCGCCCGGAGCGCCCATGCCGGGGCCTTCGGTATTGCAGAAGCGTTCGCGCGCCTGCGCCACGCGTTCCTCGTTCACCGAGCCGTCTTCGTTGGTCAGCCGGTCGCGGATGAAGGGCGGGAGCGCGGAGAGATCGGGCGCGGTGCCCGGTTCGGTGGCACAGAATTTCTCGCGCATCTGCTGGAACTGGGCCGGGTCCATCCGCATCTGTCCGCCGCTGCCGCCTGCACCGGGGCCGCCCGGCCCGCGCCGGCCATCGCCACCGCCCTGGGGCGCTTCCTGCGCCTTGCCGACCCGGCCGAACATGTTGAAGCCGTAGCGGATGCGTTCGCTGTTGCGCTCCGCATAGGTGATCGGCCGCTGGTCGAGCGCGGTCAGCCGGCCCGATCCGTCACGGGTCACGCGACCCGGGAACGCTGCCTCGATCTCGGCGGTCAGCAGCGGGAAGCTCTCGGTCGTGTTTTCGGAGCGGTTGCGGTTGTACTCGAACAGAAGGTTGGTCCGCTCGAAAAGGTCGAGCTGATAGTTCGCGCTCAGCTTGAGGTCGTTCTGCGAGGAGGCGGGCAGAAGCGGATTGCCCCCGCTGGTCACGGTCGCCAGCACGCTGTCGCCGGTCGCGAAGTCGAACAGCGGCACGTTGAAGGTCTGCACCACCGGGTCGCCCAGCTGCGAGAGGCCGGGTGCGGCCTCGCGATTGATCGTGGTCGCCTGGAAGGTTAGCCCTTCGAGCGGCTCCCAGGTGAGGCCCACCGTGGTGCCGGTCAACGTGCCGAAGTCCGACAGGTGGTTGATGTCGCCCGAGAGATTCAGGTTGAGCTCGCCGAGAAAGCCGAGGAAGCCCTCGCGCTCGCTCGCCAGCGGAATGGTCAGATTGGCAGCGCCGTTAATGTCGCCCCGCCTCAGTACGGTTTCGCCCAGCGCGGTGCGCGTGTCCTCGCTGACGATCTGCTGCCAGTCGTAGCCCGCGGCGAGTGTCAGGTTCATCTCGCCCGCCGGGAGGAGCAGCGGGCTGCCGCGCAAGGTGGAGCGCGCCGCGGCCGAGGTCGTCCGGCTGGAGGCGCGGTCAAAGCCGTTGGTTGAGACGGTGGGAAGCGCCCCGTCGATGGGGAAGGCCCCGGCTGCCGCCTGCGTCACCAATGGCGTCAGGTCACGCCGACGGTCGATATCGCTTTCGCTTTCGACATGGCTGGCATCCAGCGTCAGGTCGAATTCGAAATCGCCGATCGGCTGGCGGTAGGAGCCACCGCCCGAAACGCTGGTGCTGCGCGACAGGCGCGTCAGCGGATCGGCATCGACCGCGCGGACCTCGCTGTCGCCGCCCGGTGCGACGAGCGTGACGGTTTCCAGCCCGGAGAGCGAGCGCGAATTGGTCTGCGCCGCCGACAGGTTGAGCGAGATGGCCTTGGAATCCGCACCCTCGCCGAGCCCGAGGTTGAACGAGCCTTCCAGCTGGTAGCTTTCCGATTCGCCGCGCAGGCTGCGAAACGCCGCCGGGTCGGGGTCGCTGGCAACGGTCGGCTGGCTGCCGGGCGTCTGGATGACATCGCGCTCGGCCTCGGTCAGCATGCTCTGCGTGTTGAACTCGCCCGCGATGTTGATCCGCTTGGGGCCCGCGATGAACAGCTGCGAAACCTCGACCTCGCCATTATCGGCGCCGCCTTCGAGAGAGGCGCCATATTCCAGCTCGACCTCGCGGCTGCTGAAATTGTCCTTGAGGATGAAGTTGATCACGCGCTGGTCGGCGCGGAAGCCATATTGCAGCGCGACCTCCTCGGGGAAGACCTCGACCTTCTCGATCGCTTCGGGAGGATAGCGCCGCAATTCGCGAAAACTGGCAACGCGCTGGCCGTTCACCAGCACCACCGGCTGGCCCCCGCCCCGGCTCCGCCCCGAGCTTGTCTGCGGGGAGAGCTGCGTAATCAGATCGGCGAGCGAATCCGCACCGTAGGAAGCAATATCGGCTTCATCGAGTTCGAGCACCGGCGGGACATCGGTATCGACCGAGCCGCGCGAACGCTGCGCGGTGACGATGATCTCGGTCCCGACATTCTCACTGTCCGGATCCTGTGCCTGGCCGGTCGCGGGGGGATCGTCGGCGATCTCTTGCGCAAGCGCGGGGGCACCTGCGGTGGCGACGAGCGCGAGCATGGAAACACGGGTGGCGAAACGCGAAGAAAACTGCATCGGGGCGCTCGTATCCTCAAGAATATTCTGATCCGCCCCCGTCCCCGGCCCTCGCAGCCGGCTGATACAAAAGCAAACCTCGGCTCGTAACGAATTGTCGCCGGAAGCTTTCCCTTTGCTGACGCACACTTCCCTTTTCGACGCATGATCGCTAGATCGCGGCACAATTCGACGAACTGCATAAGGACACGACCAAATCCATGGCTAAAGAAGAGCTCCTCGAAATGCGCGGTCGGGTTGTCGAGCTGCTGCCCAACGCGATGTTCCGGGTGGAGCTGGAAAACGGCCACGAAATCCTCGGCCACACGGCCGGCAAGATGCGCAAGAACCGCATCCGCGTGCTGACCGGCGACGAAGTGCTGGTCGAGCTGACGCCCTACGACCTGACCAAGGGGCGGATCACCTACCGCTTCATGCCCGGCCGTGGCGGCCCGGGGCCGCAGAACAGCCCGCCTTCCTGATCGTACAGAGGCAGAGCGGATCGTGACGCCGCGCCTGATACTCGCCAGCTCCAGCCCGCGACGGCGCGATCTGCTCGACCAGATCGGCGTGACCCCGGCGGCTGTCCGCTCGCCGGATATCGACGAGGTTCCCCGCAAGGGCGAACTGCCCCGCCCCTATGCGGAGCGGATGGCGAGCGAAAAGGCGCTGGCCGTACCGCGCGAAGAGGGTGAGGTCGTACTTGCAGGCGACACCGTGGTCGCACTGGGACGGCGCATCCTCCCCAAGGCCGGTGACGAGGCCGAGGTCGCGCGCCTGCTGCGCCTGCTCTCGGGTCGCCGCCATCGCGTCTATTCTGCCATTTCGGTGATCGACACGAAGGAGAATCAGCGCACCCGCACCGCGGCTTCGCAGGTGCGCTTCAAGCGCCTCTCGGACGAGGAGATCGAAGCCTACGCCGCCAGTGGCGAAGGGATCGGCAAGGCGGGCGGCTATGCGATCCAGGGTCGCGCAGCCGGCTTGATCGATTTTCTCGCAGGCAGCCATTCGGGCGTTGTCGGTCTGCCGCTGTTCGAGACACGCGCGCTGCTGAAGGCAGCGGGAATCGCTCTTGGCTGAGTGGCTGATCGAGCAGGGGATCGGCGAAACCCGCGCGATCCTGCTCGACGGCGAAACCGTGCTTGCGACAAGGCTGCATTGGCCCGGAGAGATCGGCCCCGGCCTCGTCCACGCCCGGCTCATCCGGCGCGCGAAAGGCGCGACGCGCGGGTTGGCACGGACCGAGGACGGGCTGGAAATCAACGTATCCGGGCTCGCCACCGACGCGAGCGAAGGGCGCGAGATACCCGTGATGGTCACCCGCGTACCGATGGCCGAGAAGGGCCGGCTGAAGCGCGCGCAGGGCATGCATCTTCGCGATGGCGTTTCTGCCGAGGCGACCCCGCAAGCCATGCCCGATGGCGAGGTGGTCCATCGCCTGCCCGCAGGCCTGTGGGAGGATGTCTGGGCCGAGGCGTGGGAGGGAGAAGTCGCCTTCGCCGGAGGGTCGCTGATCGTCAGCCCTACCCCGGCCATGACGCTGATCGATATCGACGGCGACCTGCCCCCGCGCGACCTCGCGCTGGCGGCGGCCCCAGCCATCGCCAGCACGGTCCGGCGCTTCGACCTCGGCGGCTCGATCGGGATCGACTTCCCCACCTTGCCCGAAAAGGCGCACCGCCGCGCCGTCGATACCGCGCTCGCCAATGCGCTTGCGGGCTGGCCGCACGAGCGCACCGCGATGAACGGCTTCGGCTTGGTCCAGCTGGTCGCCCGGCTCGAGCGCCCCTCTCTGCTCCACAGGCTGCACATGCACCGCGCGGGAGCGGCGGCGCGCATGCTGCTGCGGCGCGGCGAGCTGGCCGAGGGCGCCGGGCCCCGCCTGCTGTTGCGCGCGCATCCGGCGGTGGCGGATCGGCTTCGCCCCGAATGGCTGGCCGAACTGGCGCGGCGCAGCGGGCGCAAGGTCGAGGTCGAGCGCGACGGCGCGCTTGCGCTCGAGGGCGGGCATGCCCAGATCCTCGCATCATGAGCGAGACCAAGCGCCCCTGCCCGATCTGCAAGTCCCGGCTGCAAACGGATGAATTTGCCCCCTTCTGCTCCGCGCGCTGCCGCGACAAGGATCTCGCGCGGTGGTTCAACGACGGCTATTCGGTGCCCGGCAGGCCCGCCAGCCCGGACGAGATTGCCCGCGAGGAGGATTGACCCTGCGATAGGGCTTGCCAAGCCCGCAGCGCTTCGCCATAGGCGCGCACTCATTCGCTCGCCGGACCATTGGCCCTCTCGGCCGGTCCGCCGTCGTGGCGACGCCCGGGTAGCTCAGTGGTAGAGCAGACGACTGAAAATCGTCGTGTCGGTGGTTCGACTCCGCCCCTGGGCACCACGCCTTTCCCCATTTACCAGCGCGGGCAAGCATGTGTTCATCGCTGGCCGCGCATTCCCGGCCCCATGTCCCGGTGCTCGCGATCTTTCTCGGCTGCGCTCTTGTCGGCTGCGGTGCTTTTCACGCATAGTGGCTGTGTGGCCAACAATCTTACGACCAGTTGCACCGTCGAAGGCGAAAAGTTCCTCTCGGCGGATGTCGAAGCGGGCCGGGTTTGCGCTGTTTTCGAGCAGCGTCTTCACGAAGTCCTCGCCGAACAGGGCGCCAAAGCGGGCGAGAGTGCCGCGGCGCGCAATTTCTCGGTCGATATCGTGATCGACCGGCGCGGCTCGCTGAAAGCGAACCTGTCGGAGACCGTCGCCGATGGAGAAACCAGAGCATATCCTGTCGTCGCGATCGATGTTATGGATCGCGCTCCGACAACTAAGGATTTGAAACGGCTGGCCGAAACAGTTGCCAGTTTGGTGGCGGCGGAATAAGCCTTCATTGAACGAAGGCGAAGATCAGCAAGTAAAAGGTGGGTGGGCAGGTTATGACTTTGGTTCTGGAAACAATTCGTGACGATGGCCTGGTGCGTGGCACCTGGGATGGTGTCGGGATCGCCGATGAAGGCAAGAACTCCTGGCATATCGGCGGGTGCGCCTGCGCCGCGTGCCTCCAGCACGATGACAACAAGCAATTCGCGCCCGGAACCGGAACGAGCAATGCCGAGGATACCATTCCCGGCAGCACCGCGACTACCGCGACGCTCACGCCGGGCAGCCGGGCCACGAGCGCCATCGATACCGCAGGCGACAGCGACTGGTTCCGGATCGATCTGACCGCCGGCCAGACCTATACTTTCACCACCTACCTTCCTGGTGGCGGATTGTCGGACAGCATCCTGACGCTGCGCGATTCGAGCGGGGTCGAGATCACGACCAATGACGACGCCAACACGGGTGCCGGACTCTACTACTCCGAGATCACCTTCACCGCGACGAGCACCGGGACGTTCTTCCTCGACGTGACGGGCTACAGCTCCTCCACCGGCCAGTATGTCCTTTCGAGCTCCCGCCCGCTCGCCGATGCGGTCGGCCACACCGCCGCCACCGCCACGGCCATCGATCTGGGCACCGGCGCGGTGGCGGGCGCGCTCGACCAGACCGGCGACCGCGACTGGTATGCCGTAACCCTGGAGGCAGGCGAGACCTACGAATTCGTCACCAGCGCTACCGGCGGCGCGAACGATGTCGACACCACGCTGACCCTGCGTGACGGATCGGGCAACGTTCTCGCCTATAACGACGACAGTTCGGGCACCTATTCGCGCATCCGCTTCACCGCGGAAACCAGCGGCACCTTCTACATCGATGTCGGTGGCTGGGCGGATTCCGAACAGGGCAGCTACCAGCTCGAAGCAGGCGTCGCCGAGCCCCTGCAGCTGTTCGACAACGACCAGATCGCCGACCAGTTGCTCAACGGCTACTGGGGTGGCAGCGGGGCTGCGCGGAGCTGGGATGTCGCACCGGGCGGCTCGCTGACGGTCAATATCACCGCGCTGACCACAGGCGGCCAGTTCCTCGCGCGTGAAGCCCTCAACCTGTGGAGCGATGTGCTCGGCGTCAGCTTCAACGAAGTGACCACGGGCGGGCAGATGACCTTCGACGACGATGAAGAAGGCGCATTCGCTTCGGTCTCGCGGATCGGCAATGTCATCCAGACCGCGAATGTGAATGTCGAAGAGGCGTGGCTCACCAACTACGGCGCCACGCTGGATAGCTACGCCTTCCAGGCCTATATCCACGAAATCGGCCATGCGCTGGGCCTCGGCCATGCGGGCAATTACAACTCGACCGCCGACTACACGCAGGACGCATCCTATCTGAACGATGCCTGGTCCACCACGGTGATGTCCTATTTCGACCAGGCCGAGAACGATTATTTCGCGGGTCTCGGCTTCAGCCGGGTCTTCGCCATCACGCCCCAGAGTGCGGATATCGTCGCGATCCAGACCTCCTATGGCTTCGCGACCACCACCCGGACCGGCGACACGATCTACGGTTTCGGCAACACCTCCGGGCGCGAGGTCTATGGCGTGGGCGATGCATCGACCAACTCGGCCGGTCGCCTGCTGTCCTTCACCATCGTCGACCACGGCGGCACCGATACGCTCAACTACTCGTCCTTCAGCTTCGGGCAGACGATCAACCTCAACAGCGAGACCTTCTCCAGCGTCGGCGGTAGCACCGGCAACATGAGCATCGCGCGCGGGACGGTGATCGAGAATGCGATCGGCGGCTCCGGTGACGATTCACTGATCGGCAATTCGGCGAGCAATTTCCTCACCGGCTGGTTCGGCAACGACCTGATCGATGGCGGCGACGAGGTCGATACGGCGGTCGTACGCGGCAACCGTTCGGCCTACACCATCACGCAGGGCGCGACCGGCGTCTTCACCGTGAGCGGAGCCGACGGCACCGACGTTCTGACCAATATCGAATATCTCCAGTTCGACGACCAGACCATCCGCCTGCTTCCGGGCACCGGCGTCGCGGTCAACTTCGATACCGCCGACCCTTCGGTCTACCAGGCCGCAATGAACAATATCCGCGACTTCGACGGCAATGATCTGGGTGGCGACGGTTTCTGGCTGCGGATCGGCAGCGCCGATGTCGACGGCGACGGCGATATCGACCAGATCCTCGTCAACGATGCGATCGGTCGCTTCGCCACCGTGGGCGCGGCCGAGGACGGGCTGTACTACTTCGACGACTATAGCTGGGCGGGCGAGACGCGCGTCGCGGGCATCTATATCGATCCGCTGATCGCGACGGGCGATGTCGTGCCGGGGAGCGATTTCGACAGCCAGCGCCGGTTCCAGAACGACCTGGAGATCGAGAACATCAACCGCGTGCTGGGAGCCGACGACTATGACGGCGACGGCTACCAGGAAGTCTATTTCGGCCTGACCGACGGCACCGCCTATCTCCACGCCTACATGCATGCCGACGGCAATATCCGCTACGCCAACTACCAGAGCGAGCAGCAGGTAATCGATTTCCTGACCGCCAATGGCTACGATTCGAGCACCTGGGCGGACTGGTTCCCGAGCAGTGCCGAGGGGAGCGCGGACAGCGGAGACAAGGCCGTGCCGGTGATGGAAGTCCTCGACGGCGGCTTCACCAAGGGCGATCACGTTCCGGTGATGGAATATCCCGATGCCGGCGATGCGAAAGCCGCCGGCGAGGCGCCCTCGCTCGACGTGGCCAGCCTCTTCGCGGCCCCCGCAACCATGGTCGAGCCCGGCCACTGGAGCGACATGCCCGACGCCTCGATCCACCTCGCGCCCTTCGGGCTCGAGCACCAGCCCCCGGTCGAAGTCTTCGCCTGACACCACCCACAGCGCGGAGAAGCGCAAGCTCCCCGCGCTGTGGCTCTCTGCGGCCCTACTCGCGCCGGTTTTGCTCCGGCCCGCCCGGCGATGAGCCGCGCCGGGCTCGACCTGCGCCCGCCCTTCTTTCGCTGAATCCCAGGCCGCTCCCCTGCCCTCGCGCCGGCTTTCGCCGGCGGTGCGCAAGCATCGTCGGGGGCGAGGTGCGGCCAGCAGGGCACACATTCCCTCTCGCCTCGGGATTCTTTCTCAATCTCACCTTGCAACTGACAATTATTCGCATTAGCAGGCGGCGCGCAACGCAAAGAGGGAATCCAACTTGAAACCGATTTTCGCCGCAACGACGGCCACGCTCGCCCTGATCCTGTCCACTCCCGCGCTCGCCCAGACCGCCGACCCCGAAACCGGGGCCGAGACCGGCGACCCGGCCGACGAGAACGATGGCCGCACGATCGTGGTGACCGGCGCGTTGACCGATTTCGGGGCGACCAAATCGGATACCCCGATCGTCGAAACCGCGCGCTCGATCTCGATCGAGACCGAGCAGGACTTCGAGGAAAAGGGCGCCCAGTCGCTCGACGATGCGCTGACCTATTCGGCGGGTGTGACGGCGGAACCCTTCGGCTTCTCGACCCGCGGCGATTTCGCGCAGGTGCGCGGGCTCGACGCCCCCGAATATCGCGACAACCTGCAGTACCTGTTCGGCTTCTACAACACCACCCGGCAGGACATTTACACGCTGGAGCAGGTCGAAGTGCTCAAGGGCCCCGCCTCGGTGCTCTATGGCGCAGGCTCGCCCGGCGGGATCATCAACGTGGTGACCAAGCGACCCCATGGCGTAACCGAGGGCGAAGTGCGGCTCGACTACGGCAGCTTCGACCGCAAGCAGATCGCGACCGACATCAACATCGCGATCCCCGGTGCGGAGGACAAGGCGCAGTTCCGCTTCGTCGGCCTGCTGCGCGACGCGGACACGCAGATCGACGAGGTGAACGACGACAAGTTCGTGATCGCCCCGGCGCTGACCTTGCGCCCCGCCGACGGCACCGAAGTGACCATCCTCGCCAATTATTCGGACCAGAATTCGGACACTGCGCACCAGTTCCTGCCGGTTACGGGCACGCTGTTCCCTTCGGTCAGCGGCGATGAAATCGACCCGTATGAATATATGGGCGCGCCCGAATTCAACGCCTACGACACCGAAAGCTTCGCGCTTACCCTGATCCTCGAACAGCAGCTGAGCGAAGCCTTCTCGTTCGAGGCGGTCGGCCGCTACGTCGATTCGCAGGCCGATTACCGCCAGGCCTGGATCGCCTTCCGGGGCAATGGCGTGCCGCGCATCGATGCAAACGGCGATGGCGCATGGACCTTCTACCTCGCCGACAACCGCAGCGAGCAGCTGGCGGTCGACGCCCGCCTGCGCGGCGAATTCTCGACCGGCCCGATCGACCACGAAGTGCTGGTCGGCGTGCAGGCGCAGGATGTGTTCACCGATTCGGACACGGCCTATCTGTTCGCGGCGGGGACGCTCAACGTCTTCGACCCGACCTATGCCGGTGCGCCGACCGTCGAGCAGGTGCGCCAGTTCCAGGGCAACGGCCCGCGCAACTATGTCGACTCGGTCGGCTATTACATCTCCGACCAGATGAGCTGGGGTTCGCTCGTCGCCAATGCGGGCGTGCGGTTCGACGACGTGACCAACAGCGTGGAGAACGGCACGACGCAGAAGGACGATGCGACGAGCCTGAGCTTCGGGCTGCTGTGGCGCGGCCCGGCGGGCATCTCCCCCTATGTCAGCTACGCCGAGAGCTTCGAGCCGGTGGTGGGGATCGACACGATCACCAACCAGCAGCTCAAGCCGCAGGAAGGCCGCCAGTACGAGGCGGGCATCAAGTGGCAGCCGACGGGCATCAATGCGCTGGTGACCGTCTCCGCCTTCGACATCGAGGTGTCCAACCTGCCCAACCCCAATTCGCTGGTCGGCGGCAACAGCCAGCAGGAGGGCGTCTCCAAGGTGCGCGGGTTCGAGGCAGAGGCCAACGCGCTGATCGGCGGGCTGCGGATCGACGGCAACCTCAGCTATCTCGACGCCGAAGACCCCAACGGACTGCCGCTGACCTCGATCTCCGACTGGCAGGCCTCGCTCTTCGCGCTCTACAACTTCCAGGGCGCGCTCGACGGGCTGAGCTTCGGTGGCGGCGTACGCTATGTCGGCGGTAACGAGAGCAACGGCATCTCGGCGATCAACGGCGACCTGCTGACCTACCGCGTCGATGGCCGGACGGTGGGCGATCTCTCGCTCGGCTACGACTTCGACAGGTTCCAGCTGCGGGTGACGGCGCGCAACGTGACCAACGAGGAGTACTACTCGGTCTGCCTCGTGCGCGGGGACTGCTTCCCGGGCGAGAAGCGGAGCATCAACGGCTCGCTCACCGTCGCCTTCTGATGGGCGGCGACGGGCTCCTGTGGCTGGGGGCTGCGC
>PAVA01000069.1 GCA_002712945.1 Citromicrobium sp. | reverse complement strand
GCGGGACCGCCACGCGGTGCTCGCGCTGTTCCTCGACCTGCCGCCAGAGGAAGTCGACGTGAACGTCCATCCGGCCAAGAGCGAGGTGCGCTTCCGCGATCCACAGGGCGTGCGCGGGATGATCGTGGGAGGATTGCGCGCTGCGCTCGCCACCGGCGACAAGCGCAGCGCGCAGGCGCCCGATGCGAACGCAATGGCGAAGTGGCAGGGGGAGCCGGTCGCGCCGCCGCCTGCAGCAGGCTCGATCTTCGACCGTTTCTCGGGTGAGGGCAGGGCGGCGCTGCAAGAGCCACGCATGGACTGGGGGCCTTCGTCACCCGACGCGCTGCCATCGGGTCGCGCTGTCGAGGCAGAACAGGTGGCCGAGGCCACGCCCGACTACCCCCTCGGCATTGCGCGCGGGCAGGTCGCCAACACCTATATCGTCGCCGAAGCCGCCGACGGGCTCGTCCTCGTCGACCAACACGCCGCGCACGAACGCCTGACGCTCGAACGCCTGCGCGCCGCCGGAGCCAGCGATGCGGTCGCGCGCAGCCAGGCGCTGCTGATGCCCGAAGTGGTCGAGATGTCCGAAGCCGAGTGCGACCGGCTGGAGAGCATCGCGGAGGATCTCGACCGGCTCGGCCTCGCGGTAGAGCGTTTCGGGCCTGCCGCCATGCTTGTGCGCAGCCTGCCGCACGCGCTGCCCAAGGCCGATCCGCACGCGCTGCTGCGCGACATTGCCGACGATCTGGCCAAGAACGGCGTCGAAGGTGCGGGCGAGGGGGAGGGCGGTTCGCTCCTGCTCACCGAGAAGATCGAATATGTCCTGGCGACCATGGCCTGCCATGGATCGGTTCGCGCGGGCCGCACGCTGAGGGTCGAGGAAATGAACGCGCTGCTACGCGAGATGGAGCGCACCCCGCGCTCGGGCCAGTGCAATCACGGCCGCCCGACCTGGGTGAAGCTCAGCATGGAAGAGGTCGAAAAGCTGTTCGGCCGCCACTAGGCGGCCGAAAGTGCTTCCGGGTCGCGGACACGGATGATGCCGTTGCCGATCATCGTCATCACCGGCTCGTCGTGCTGGTTGAAGGTCGTCTGGCGCGTCTTGGTGAAGCCCATGTGCGGCTTGGACTTGCTCTGCCGCTTTTCGATCAGCTCGGCTTCCACTCGCAGGGTATCGCCCGGATAGACGGGTTTGAGCCAGCGCAGCTCGTCGATCCCCGGCGATCCGAGCGAGGCGGCCTGTTCCTTGGTAAAATGCTCCACCATCATCCGCATGGTCATCGCGCAGGTGTGCCATCCGCTCGCCGAGAGACGCCCGAAATAGGTCTGCGCGGCCGCCTCGTCATCGAGGTGGAAGGGCTGCGGATCGTACTTGGAGGCAAATTCGATCACCTCCTCGCGGGTGACCTCGTAATGGCCGAAAGACGACTTCCTGCCGACCTCCAGATCCTCGAAATACTGCATCGGCAACGCCCTTCAGATGATCAGAGCGCGGGCCGTAGCAGCATCCAGATTCCCATGGCAATCATCGCGAGGTTCTCGGTCAGCGAAACGAAGCCGAGCGGCACGTTGCTCCCGCCGCCCACGCACGCGCACTTGATCTCGCGCTTCTGGATATAGACCGCGTAGAACACGCTGACCGCGCCGACCGTGCCGATGAAGAGCGCGATGGGGATGGAGAGCCACGGCAATATGCGCCCCACCATCAGCACCGCCGCGGTCGCCTCCAGATAGGGGTAGGCATAGGCGTAGGGCACAAATTTGCGCCCGAGCAGGTCGTAACCGACGAACATGGTCGAGAATTGCTCGACATCCTGCAGCTTGAGCATGGCGAGCATCGCCATCGAGAAGGCGACGAACCATTCGGCCGTACGAAGGCTGAGCCCGTCGAGCAGCCCGATGCTGAGCGTGACGGCCAGCGCCGCCGCCACCGCGAACACCGCCAGAACGGGGCGGTAACTGGTCTCATCGGGATCCTTCACGGATTTGCCGAAATGCTTTCTCAGCGCGTCATGGCCGCCGATCCGCTCGCCCTCGATGAAGGTCTGCGGAGTGGTCTCGACGCCGTGCTTTTCCTTGAAAGCGTCGGTCTCCTCGCGGGTGGTGAGGTGATGATCCTCGACCTCGTAGCCATTACTTTCGAGGAGGGCCTTGGACTTGATGCCATAGGGGCAGACATGCGTGTCCATAACCATGCGATAGAGGCGGGCGGGCTTTGTCATGAGCGCCGATGTATACCCCTAGGGGGTATCCTTCAAGCGGTTCGCCGATGATGGAGCCGCGCCCGCCAGCAAGGTCAGCGCGTCTTCGCCTCCGTCATTCGATAGAGGCGGGATGCCGATAAGCGCGGCGAGCAGGGCGTAAACATCCACGTTTTCCAGATCGGGGACCGGGGTGGCGGTGGCGATGCGCGGCCCGGCGGCGATGAAAAGCGCCGTCATCCGGGGGTCTGCAGGATCCCACCCATGGGTTGCCCCGGCGACCGGGTGAGGCGGCACGCCCCGAATGATGCTCCAGCCCGGCTCGGCGAGACACAGGATCGCCGCCACACGCGGGTTGCTGCCATAGTGAAGCCGCGCCGGGATTGCGTCCTTTTCCCAGCATTCCATGTGCGCGTGGTCCACCAGCAATGCGTCGAATACCCTGCGATCGGTCCCGGGGGCCGCTTCGATGGTCGCGAAAGGCCCTGAATCGAGCAGCAGGTAGGCCGAGGCTTCGAGAATTTCGTCGAGCTGGATCACCCGCGCCGCGTCGACCGCGCCCATGCCGTGATCGGAGACGACGATGATATCGGCCTCGCGCTCCATCTCGGCGAGCCCGTCTACCAGATAGCCGATCTGCCCGTCGATTTCGGCAATCGCGGCGTTCACCTCTGCGCTGTCAGTGCCGAAGCGATGGCCCACGGTGTCGACGGCATCGAAATAGAGCGTGGCGAAGGCGGGGCGGATGTCTGCCGGGCGGCGCATCCAGTCGAGAATGGTGTCGACCCGTTGCCGGTTGCTCACGGCTTCGTGGAAACGCAACCAGTCCGAGGGTCGCACGCCCCCGATCTCGACCTCGCTGCCGGGCCAGAAGACCGCCCCGGTACGAACCCCGGCACGCTCTGCGGTCACCCAGATCGGCTCGGCCTCGTCCCACCAGAAGGGATCGAGCGACTGGCGCTGATTGCCGAGGCTGAAGGTGACATCGGGCCGCCGGGGGTCGAGCATGTTGTTGGAGACGATACCGTGATGGTCGGGCCGCAGTCCGGTGACGATGGTGTAATGGTTGGGGAAGGTCTTGGTCGGGAAGGACGGGGTCATCGGCAGCGAGACCCCGCGCTCCGCCAGGGCGACGAGGTTCGGCGTAATGCCGCGCTCGAGATAGTCCGGATGGAAGCCGTCTATCGAGATGAGGATCGTGACGGGCCGTGGATCGCTTGCCTCGCCCGGTGGCACATCCTGCGCCAGCGCAGCCACCGGGAACGCGCAGAGCAGCGCGACGATCCACTTGAAGAACATGCCCATGCCGCGCGCGCTAGCCCGCGAGTGTGACAGCACCGGGGCGAATCCTAGCCAGCGCGAAATTCCGGCACCTTGCCCTCCGAACCGAGGTCCGGGATGATCCGGTAACGGGCAAGGATGAAGCTGAAGAGTCCGAACAGCAGCAGGCCGATTGCGGTGATCGTGAACCAGATGCCGTCATCGGCCAGGCTGGCCACTGCATCGCCGATGGTCTTCACCTGATCGCTGCCCTGCGAGAAGAAGCCCGCGCTCACCAGCGACCAGCCGATGATGATGAAGACAACCGTGCGTGCGAGATAGCCCGCACCGCCGATCATCCGGGTGGCATCGGGTGCCTGCGGACTGATCCGGTTCATGAACTCGCCAGTGATCCCCTTCTTCGCCTGGTTCGCCGCGGCGAGGAAGAAGGTGAGGCCGAGCAGGCCGAGCAGGATGCCGCCGAATTCGACGCCCAGCACACCCGACGCCGCTTCCTGCGCGCCGCCGCCCGACGAGCCGGAATCGGTGGCGAACTTGAAGGCCGACCAAGCGAGGGCAAGGTGGCCCACCGCACTGCCTGCATGGCCGATCCGCTTGCCCCAGCCTTTCGCATCGCTCCCCTCGTTCTCGATGTCGAACAGCGGCGCGCAGAAGCGGAACAGGGCATAGCCGAACAGGCCCAGCACCATGATCCACAGGATCGCGGTGCCCGCCGGGAAATCCTCGATCGCCTTGAAGATGCCTGCCGTGCCCTCGGCAATCCGGCCCGCGCTGGTCAGTGCGATCAGGCCGACGACCGTGTAGAGGATCGCGCGGCTGAAATAGCCGACACGCACGAGCCAGCTGAACTTTTCGGATTTGTCGACCATCTGCTCGCGCCCCTGTTTTGATTGGTATTTCCAACCCAACGGCGCGGGGGCGCTATGGTGCCGAGATCGCTACACGTTGAACTTGAACAGCATCACATCGCCGTCCTGCACGAGGTATTCCTTGCCCTCCTGCCGTAGCTTGCCTGCATCCTTTGCGCCGCTTTCACCGCCAAGCGCGACGTAATCGTCATAGGCGATGGTTTCGGCGCGGATGAAGCCGCGTTCGAAATCGGTGTGGATTTCGCCTGCGGCCTGCGGTGCCTTGGCGCCTGCCGGGAAGGTCCACGCGCGCGCTTCCTTCGGTCCGGCGGTGAAGAAGGTCTGCAGGCCCAGCAGGCGGTATCCGGCGCGGATGATCTTTGCCAATCCGCTTTCGGCAAGGCCCAGACTTTCGAGATATTCCGCGCGGTCCTCGGGCTCCATCTCGACCAGTTCGGCCTCGATCGCGGCGGAGACGACCACCGACTGTGCGCCTTCGGCCTCGGCTTTTTTTGCCACCAGCGCGGACAGCGCGTTGCCCTCGGCCGCGTCTTCCTCGGCGACATTGCACACGTAGAGCACCGGCTTGGCGGTCAGCAGCTGCGCCTGTTCGAACAGCCGGGCCTCCTCGTCATCGCCAGGCTCGACGAGCCGCGCGGGCTTGCCGTCCTTCAGATACTCGAGCGCCTGCCCGAGCACCGAAGCCAGCGCCTTGGCTTCCTTGTCGCCGCCCGTGGCGCGGCGCTTGGCATTCTCGACGCGCTTTTCGACGCTCTCGAGATCGGCCAGCATCAGCTCGGTCTCGACCACTTCGGCATCGGCGATCGGATCGACCTTGTTGTTGACGTGCTGGATGTCGTCATCCTCGAAGCAGCGCAGCACGTGGACGATGGCATCGACCTCGCGGATATTGGCGAGGAACTGGTTGCCCAGGCCTTCGCCCTTGCTCGCGCCCTTCACCAGACCGGCAATGTCGACGAAGGCGAGCTGGGTGTGGATGATCTTGGCGCTGCCCGCGATTTCCGCGATCTTGTCGAGCCGATCGTCGGGCACAGCGACCTGGCCCACGTTGGGCTCGATCGTGCAGAAGGGGTAGTTCGCGGCCTGCGCGGCCTGCGTCTGCGTAAGAGCGTTGAACAGCGTCGACTTGCCGACATTGGGTAGGCCGACGATACCGCATTTGAAACCCATGATAGTCCTTGCGTCTGGTGGCGCGCGTCAGCTTCCCATCGAAGGAAGCTTCGGATCGTCCTTGCAGGCCTTGAGCGGCTTCGAGCGAACCGAGACGACGCGCGTGATGGTCATCGTGTCGGCGTCGCTCGTAACCACCATGCACGCGCATTCATAGCCGTAATAGCCATTGACCGGCACCTGTTCGCGCGTGCCTTCCCACGGAGCATCGTCGAAACCCGGTGCCTGATAGCCGCCCTGCAACCCGATGGTCCATTCGCCATCGGCATCGATCAGCCACCAGTTCGCGGGCGTGGGATTGACCAGCCATCCGCAGCGTGTCTCGGCCAGCGCGGGCGAGGTGACGCAGGCGGTGGCGACAAGCATTGCGGCGATCAACAGGGCAGGGCGCATCGTGCGGTTCCTCTCTCCGGCTGCATCTAGTCGACGTTGTGCACCGCCTTGATCATCGGTCCGTAGCCGGACTCTCCAAGCCAACCGACCTGCGTCGCGGCGGTCACCTCGTTGATCTTCATTTGCGGCTTCGCACCGGGATGGACCGGCGTGCGCAAGGGCCGCGTGCCGGCGGGCATGGCGATGATCTGCGCAATGGCGCGCGGAACGTCCATCGGGTCCGTGCTGCGGCCCGAGCCATCTTCGGTCCCCATCCGAGCCACCACCTGCGGATAGCCGTCCGTGTGGATTTCGGCCGCACGTTCCTTCAGCGCCGACGTGTAGATATTGCGGTTGACCCAGACCTCGGTCGGGTAGCCGCCGGGCTCTATGATCGACACCTCGATCCCGTGCGGCACCAGCTCGTAGGCCATCGCCTCGCTCATCGCCTCCAGCGCAAACTTGGTCGGCGAGTAGTGCCCAGAGTAGGGCACGATCACGCGGCCGAGCTGGCTGGAGATCGGCACGATCAGCCCGCCGCCCTTCTTGCGCATGCCCGGCAGGACCGCCCGGGCCATGCGGTGCGCGCCGAGCACGTTGGTGCCGAAGATCGTCTCGGTCGCCTCCATGTCCTGCACTTCGATAGGGCCGGAAATGCCGATTCCGGCATTGTTGACCAGCACGTCGATCCCGCCGCCATTGAGCCGCTCGGCCTCGGCGACGCCCGATGCGACCTGCTCGTCCGACAGCACGTCGATCTCGATCACGGTGATGTCGAGACCTTCATCGCTGGCAAGCTGGCGCAGTTCCTCGGCTTCGGGGCGGGGAAGATTGCGCATGGTGGCGAAGACCTTTGCGCCTGCCCGCGCGTAATGCTCCGCACCCAATCGCCCGAAGCCCGAGGATGTGCCGGTTATCAGCACGCTCCTGCCCGTCAGATCGGGCGTGGACGACAGCGCATCGACTTGCGCGCGGGCGGGCATAGCGGCGAGCGCGCCGGTCGCGGCGGCACCTGCCAGAAGGCTGCGGCGGGAAAGATCGGGCATCGGCTACTCCATTTCAGGGCGGGGCGTTTCGTGTTCCTTGCGGTCGAACACGCCCAGCCTGTGCATCTCCTTTTGCACATACCACAGCGCGAACACATCGTAGAGAGCATGGGCCAGCGCGACCGCCAGCAGGCTGCCGGTCTGCCAGTAGACCAGCCCGAACACGGCGCCGATGAGGAAGATCAGCACCCCCACCACCGGCTTGCTGAAATGGACCAGCGCGAACAGGGCCGCGGCCAGGAGAATGGCGAGCGGCGCGCCCACATAATCCGCCGCGAGGGTCTGCACCCCGGCGCGAAACAGTGCTTCCTCGCCGATCCCCGCGCCGAGCGATACGATCACCACGGCCCAGAAGGGCAGGGGGTCTGCGAGGAAAGAGAAATTGTCGGCCTGCGCCCGGATCAGGTGCTCCGAGATGCGGGGCAGGCCGTAGAAGGTGAGGGCGGCCAGAGCCACGAGCACCCCGGCAAGCGCGAGCCCGATCGCGACTTCGTCCGTGTCGAACGAAACGAAGCTGCCGAGCGGGCGACCCGATACCCACCACAAGGCAAGGCCGATGAGCGTGAAGGCGAGTGTCTGGGCGCTCAGGAGTGCGAGGATCGAGAACCGACCCGGCATCGCCGCCTCTAGCCCTGCATCTTGAGCGCGACATCGTTCATAAAGCGCGCATCGTCACCCGCTGCCAGCCACTCGGCCTCGGACGCGATCGCGCCGAGCATGTCCGCCAGAGCGTCCATCTCCGCCTTGGCATAATTGCCGAGGACATGGCCGGTCACCCGGTCCTTGTGGCCCGGATGGCCGATCCCTATCCGCACGCGGCGAAAATCGGGGCCGAGATGCTGGTTGATCGAGCGCAGGCCGTTATGCCCGGCAAGCCCGCCGCCCATCCGCACCTTCACCTTGAAGGGCGCAAGGTCGAGCTCGTCGTGAAAGACGGTCAGCGCCTCGGGTTCGAGCTTGTAGAAGCGCATCGCCTCGGCCACGGAACGGCCGCTTTCGTTCATGAAGGTCGCGGGCTTCAGCAGCAGCACCTTCTGCGTGCCGATCCGTCCTTCCTGGACCCAGCCCTGGAACTTCTTCTGCACGGGGCCGAAATCGTGGCTTTCGCCGATCACGTCGCACGCCATGAAGCCGACATTGTGCCGGTGGAGCGCGTAGCGCGGTCCGGGATTGCCGAGGCCGGTCCAAATCTGCATCGCGCCGCCCTAGTGCCTCGGCCGGAAAAAGAAAACGCCGGACCTCTGGGTGAGGCCCGGCGCTTTCCGGAAATATCGCTGAGGGCAGCCGATCAGTCGTCGGTCTGCTCGTCCTCGCCTTCCACGGTCTCGGCATTCTGCTCGATGACCTCGGTTTCGGGGGTTTCCTCGTCGGCTTCCTCGCTCTCGCTCTTCTTGAGAGCGGACGGGGCGACGAAGGTGGCGATGGTGAAGTCGCGGTCGGTGATCGCGGAGGTGCTGCCGGCGGGCAGATCGACCTCGCTGATGTGGATCGAGTCGCCGACTTCCTTGCCCTTGACGCTGATCACGATTTCGGACGGGATCTTGTCCGCCTCGCAAACCAGTTCCAGCTCGTGACGGACCACGTTGAGCACGCCGCCCTTCTTGAGGCCGGGCGATTCTTCCTCGTCCACGAACACGACGGGCACGTTGACGTCGACCTTGGCACCCTTGGAAAGGCGCAGGAAGTCCACGTGCTCCGGACGGTCGGTGACGGGGTGGAGCGCAACGTCCTTGGGCAGGGTGCGCACCTTCTTGCCGCCGACTTCGATCTCGATGATCGAGTTCATGAAGTGGCCGGTGTCGAGCTGGCGGACCAGCAGGCGTTCCTCGATGTGAATCGGGGTGGGTTCTTCCTTGCCGCCATAGATCACGGCGGGGACACGGCCTTCGCGACGCAGTGCCCGGGAGGCTCCCTTGCCAGCCCGGTCGCGCGTCTCGGCCGGCAGGGTCAGAGCGTCGCTCATCGTATGCTACCTTTCGAAATGCGGGTATTATGCTTCGGTCCGCCACGCCTCCAGGGATGCACATGGCGCCGAAGCGGGGGCTGTTAGGGGCAAAGCGGCACAAACGCAAGCCGCTTGCGGAGGCGCCGGTCAGTTGAGCCGGGTGACCCGGTAGCCTTGCGCTTCGAGCAGCGCGACCAGCCCGTCCTCGCCGACCATGTGGGCCGCGCCGACCGCGATCAGGGGGCGTTGGTCGCTTTCGAGCAGGCGGGAGATCTGCGCCATCCAGTCTGCGTTGCGGCGGGTGAGCAGCACCTCGCGGATTTCCGCATTGCCGAGCATGCCTTCATGGCTGAGCCGTTCGAGGCCCGCATCGTCGCCCGCGAGATAGAGGTCGATGGGGCGCCGCAACTCAGCCGGGTCGGCCTGCGATTCCTCGACAATGGCGGCGAGCATCGCCCGCTGTGCGCCTTCGGAAAGGCTGTCGAACGCCTCGAACTGGCGGTGCGCGCCTTCGAGCTCGACCGTGCGATTGCGTGGAAATTCGCGGATCAGCGCGCGGTCGACACCATTGAGCGCGTCGGCCCCGCTATCGACCGTCTGCGCCAGGATCAGCGCCGCACCCCAGCTTTCGATGCGGTCGAAATCGTCGAGCCGATAGCGCGTGTCGCCGACCAGTTCGGCCAGCCTCTCGCGCTGTTCGGGGGGGACGCGGGCGGTGAGCGGCGGCTGCCCCGCCGAGGAGGCGAGCGGCAGAAAAGCGCTCGCCATGGCCCGCCCGTCGCCGACGTCGGCAATCTCCACCGCGAGGATATCCGCATCGGCCACCACGCCGTCGACCGTCCGGTTGCGCCATTCGGCGCCATCGGGCAGCGCGTGGATCGTGCCGAGCAGCCAGCCCTCGGTCGTGCCATCGGCACGGGCAATCTCCCACAGCAGCGGATTGGCCTGTTCGCCCTCCCGCTCACGGGGCTTGTCCGGCTGGCCGCAGGCCGCGACCAGACAGGCGAGCAGGGCGAGAAGGGCTGCGCGGAGATTCATGGGGTTCATGGGGTTCGTGGGGCGAAGGTTCATGGCCGACCTTACTGGATGCGGGCGATATCTATGCCGCGTTCGGCGAGCTTATCCTGCAATTTCTGCCTGCCCGCAAGGTGGCCTGCGCCGACCGCCATGAAGATCGTACCGGGCGAATCGAGCCGCTCGTCGATCCACACCGCCCAGTTGGCGTTGCGCGCATAGAGCAGCCGGTCGGCGAGGACGGGATCGGCTTCGAGCGCCTCGTTCATCATCTCGCCCAGTTCCTGCACGTCACCCACGGCCCATTCGTCGATCATCTGCTGGAGCGAAGCGCCCAGGCCGTCAAATTCCTCCAGCGTTTCCATCAGGTATTCGATCTGCACGTCCTGCGGCAGCTCGTCGAAAATCTCGAACTGGAAGGCGGCAGTCTCCAGTGCATCGCGGCCCTTGCTGTCGCCGACGAGGGCTTCGAGCACCTTTTCGGTGCCATTCTCGCCGGTCACGCCTTCGCGGGCGAAAGCGATCTGCGAGAGCTGGAGCGTCGCCATCCACGGCTCCAGCGGATCGAGCGCGTTCACCGGGATTCCCAGCTCGGTCAGCTTCGCTTCGTAGGTTGCGAGCTGCTCGTCCGAGAGGAGGCTGCGAACCGTAGTCCCCTCGGGCAGCATCGCCTTTTCCTGCACGACGGCGCCGATCGCGGCCAGTGCTTCGGGCGTCATGTCGATTTCGGTCACCAGCGTGTCGCTCGCGTCGAGAGCGGTCTTCACCGGGCCACTATACCACTCGATATCGTCGGGCAGGGCGTGGACCGTGCCGAAGACGTAGATCGTGGTGTCCTCGTCCGCGATCCGCCACAGAGCCGGGGCCTCGATCGCGGGGGCTTCGGCGGATGAAACCGGTGCGTAGGAGGATTGCGTCTGCGTGCAGCCGGCCGTGCCGGCGGCAAGGGCGAGGCTGGCGCAGGCGCCGGCGAGAATCTTGAGTTTGCGAGCAGCGATCATGGTGTGTCGTCCTTGAATGGGGGCAATGTGGATGGAGGAGTGTCGTGTCGGTAACTCTTCGCGGGCATGTCAGCGCCAGCCAAGCTTGCGCAATCCGTAGGCGGCGAAAGTAACGATCATCATGATCGCGACGACAGCCAGCGCGCTCGGGCTTCGGATCAGGCCCAGATCGGCGAGGAAGTACCACACGCCGAAGGCGATCACCCCGCCATACAGGCCGATGGTGTGGGCCCACAGGTTGTCCTTGAGATCCAGCTCGTCGACCCGTTTGAAGTAGTCGTAGGTGAACCAGACCAGCGCCGCCACCAGCAAGGCGCAGGCGAGCACGGGCGCCCAGACCGGGATCAGCCCGACCTCGTAGAACTGCGAGAGCGTGCCGCTCACCATTCCGGCGAACAGGCTCGCGACCAGCGCGATGACGACATAGCGGAAGAACCGCCGTCGACGGCTTCTGAAGCGCCGCTCGCCCGAGATTTCGGCATCATTCTGCGTCATGGAAAATCTCCTCGATGGGCATGTCGAACAGGCGCGCGATCCGGAAGGCGAGGCCCAGCGACGGGTCGTGCTTGCCGGTCTCGATCGCGTTGACCGCCTGGCGAGAGACGTCGAGCCGCCCGGCCAGCTCGGCCTGGCTCCAGTCGCGCTCGGCGCGCAGCACTTTCAGGCGGTTCCTCACAGGCTGCTCCGCAACCACTTGGCATGAAAGCCGACGAAAAAGGCCAGCAGTGCGGTCGGCCCGACGAATTCGGCGGTGATCGCCTGATCGCGCACCGAGCCGTTGAACCCGTCGACAAAGCCTTCGAGGAAGGGCGAGAACAGGAAGACGATCACCACCGCCGCGAAGGCCAGGCTGACCCCGCTATTCCAGAGCTGCTCGATGAATTCGTCGCGCAGCCGCCGCAGCAGCAGGGTGACGAGGCTGACCAGCAGGAGGCCGATCGAAAGGCCCTTCACGAAATCCGGCCAGTCGAAGGCACCGGCCAGGATCATCAGGATGGTCGCGGCGAAGCCCATCACCGCGCTGGTGAGGTATAGCCGTGTGCGTTTCTCGGGCGTCATCTCAGGCTCCTCGAACAGGGAGGGGGTGGTGGCGGACGCATGGCTCTGGGGAAACCGCCCCCGCCACCATGCGACACGTCACGCGGCCGGATCTACGGTCATCGTGGCGAGCCGCTTTTCGTGCGATTCGGCGATCGCCAGCGCGATCCGGCTGTCGACCGAACGCTCGAAGCTCTCGCGACAGGTGCGCTCGGCAATGCTTGCGCGCAGATCGCGGTTTCCGGTCCGGCAGGCAGAGCGGATCGCGGTATCGAACCGGCGCTCGAGCCGGTCGCGATCGCCGGCCTGCGTCAGGTCGAGATCGGCCATCGATACCGTCACGGTTACGGGGGCGGCCCGGTTTTCGGACATTTCTTCGGCGGCTGCCGGCACGGCGACAACCGAGGCGGCAAGGGCGAGGGTAAGGCAAGGCATTTTCATCAGTCTTCACTCCAGTTTGGATATTGGGTCCAATCAGTCGTATCAACCTTCCGATATGTCAGGTTGTGATGACTATATGTCGTGATTCGCTGTCCATGTCAACATCACCTGACATCAAGACCATGATTCCTTACATCGCGCCCGCAAGCACGCCTCGCCGTTGACGCTTCGGGCGCCCTTCGCCATGGCGCTTGGCCTGATGAGCCGCGACCCGACCAACAGCTTCCAGGACATGATCCTCGCCCTGCACGATTTCTGGGCGGCGCAGGGATGTGTGATCCTGCAACCTTACGACATGCGGATGGGGGCGGGCACGTTCCACACCGCGACCACGCTGCGCGCGCTGGGGCCGGAGCCGTGGAACGCCGCCTTCGTACAGCCGTGTCGTCGCCCGACCGACGGGCGCTATGGCGAGAACCCGAACCGGCTGCAGCACTACTACCAGTACCAGGTGATCCTGAAGCCGAGCCCGCCCGACATTCAGGAGCTCTATCTGCAATCGCTGCGCGTGATCGGGATCGATCCGCTGAAGCACGATATCCGCTTCGTGGAAGACGACTGGGAATCGCCCACGCTCGGCGCATGGGGGCTGGGCTGGGAAGTCTGGTGCGACGGGATGGAGGTGACGCAGTTCACCTATTTCCAGCAGATGGGCGGGTTCGACTGCAAGCCGGTCGCGGGCGAGCTGACCTACGGGCTCGAACGCCTGGCGATGTATATCCAGGGCGTCGACAATGTGTACGACCTGAATTTCAATGGGCGCGGCGTTTCGTATGGCGAGGTCTTCCTCGAAAACGAGAAGCAGATGTCGAAGTGGAACTTCGAGGTCGCCGAAACCGACGCGCTGTTCGACCTCTTCGCCAAGGCGGAGAAGGAATGCGAGAACGCGCTCGCTAACAATGTCCCCATCGCCGCCTACGAACAGGCGGTGGAGGCGAGCCACATCTTCAATCTGCTGCAGGCGCGCGGCGTGATCTCCGTGCAGGAACGCGCGAGCTACATGGGCCGCGTGCGCGATCTGGCGCGCGGGTCTTGCGAGAAATACGCGGAACTGATGGCGCCGAAGTGGGCCGAGAAATACCCGGAGTGGTCGCTGTGAGCCAAGTCCCCCATTTCGTCGTCACCCCGGACTTGATCCGGGGTCCCGCTTCTTTCTGCGGGGCGAACGCCAGCAGCGGGACCCCCGCCTTCGCGGGGGTGACGGGGTTGGAAAATGACTGATTTCCTCCTCGAACTACGCTCAGAAGAAATCCCCGCACGCATGCAGGCGGGTGCGCGTGGCGAGCTGGAAAAGCTGTTCCGGCGCGAGATGGACGCGGCGGGCGTCGCGATGGGCGAGGTCACCGTGTGGTCGACCCCGCGCCGTCTTGCGCTGATTGCGCGCGGGCTGCCGACCGAGACGCAGGCCGTCAGCGAGGAAGCCAAGGGGCCGCCGGTGGGCGCGCCCGATCAGGCGGTCGACGGCTTCTGCCGTAAGAACGGTGTCACGCGCGACCAGCTTGAGGTCCGCGATGTGAAGGGCCGCGAGACCTATTTCGCGGTGATCGACACGCCGGGCAGGGCGGTGCGCGATGTGCTGGCAGAGGCGATCCCCGCCATCCTCCGCGACTTCGCCTGGCCCAAGTCGATGCGCTGGGGCGCGGCGTCGATCTCCACCGAAAGCATGCGATGGGTGCGGCCTCTGAGCGGCATCGTCGCGCTGCTGGGCGACGAGGTGGTCGCGTGCGAGGTGCATGGCGTTACGTCCGGCGCGGTCACGCTGGGGCACCGCTTCCACCATTCGGGCGACATCACCATCGGTGATGCGGACGATTATGCGGTGAAGCTGCGCGCGGGCCACGTGATTGTCGACCACGAGGAACGCGCCGCGCTGATCCGCAAGGGCGCGGCGCAAGTCGCGTCCGAAGCGGGGCTGAGCCTTGTCGAGGACGAAGGGCTGGTGGTCGAGAATGCGGGCCTGACCGAATGGCCGATCCCGCTGCTGGGCCGGTTCGACGAGGATTTCCTCACCGTCCCACCCGAGACGATCCAGCTTACCGCGCGGGTAAACCAGAAGTATTTCGTGTGTCACCGAGTCCCAGCGAAAGCTGGGACCTCCAGCGATGGCGCGCAATCGGACGAGGTCCCTGCTTCCGCAGGGACTCAGCAGCTCGCCAACGCCTTCATCTGCACCGCCAATATCGAGGCGGCGGATGGCGGCGGGAGAATCGTCGACGGCAACCGCAAGGTGCTCGCCGCTCGGCTGTCCGACGCGCGCTTCTTCTGGGAGGTCGACCAGAAGAAAACCCTCGCGCAGCATGCCGAGGGGCTGAAGCGCATCACCTTTCACGAGAAGCTGGGCACCGTCGCCGACAAGGTCGAGCGCGTCGCCAAGCTCGCGCGGTGGCTGTGTGAAGAAGGTATCGTCGATGGCGACGCGGCGCTGGCGGAACAGGCCGCGCTTCTGTGCAAGGCCGATCTCGTCACCGAAATGGTCGGCGAATTCCCCGAGCTGCAGGGCCTAATGGGCGGCTACTACGCCCGCGCCGAGGGCCTGCCCGATGCCGTCGCCGATGCGATCCGCGATCACTACAAGCCGGTCGGGCAGGGCGACGAGGTGCCCACTGCTCCGGTGACGGTGGCGGTGAGTCTGGCGGACAAGCTGGATACGCTGGTTTCGTTCTTCGTCATCAAGGAGCGCCCTACAGGATCGAAGGATCCATTCGCTCTCCGCCGCGCTGCTTTAGGTGCAATCGAACTGATCCTACGGAATAATCTCCGTATCGAAATCGATTACGTCACCGCACGAGCGGCGAACCGTATCTTCAGACAACATGAGCATCGCGACGATTACGACGCATGGTTTTCCGAGCATAATAGCGCCGATCTCTATCGCGCAGTGCCAGACTTCTTTGTCGATCGCCTCAAGGTGCAGCAGCGCGATGCCGGGATTCGGCATGATCTTATCGACGCGGTTTTCGGACTGGCGAAGCGCAAGGACGACATTGTCGGCAACCTGGCCCGCGTCCATGCGCTCCAGTCCTTCATGGAGACCGAGGACGGCCAGAACCTTCTCGCCGGGTACAAGCGCGCGGCGAATATCCTCAAGAAGGAAGACTGGCACGGCATTGAGGGCGAAATCCCCCTGAACGGCGAGGAAGACCCGCTGGCGCTGGTCGACGACCCGGACATGAAAGAGGTCATCGCCGCCAAGATGGCGGAGCGGACCGCGAATTCGCTGTCCTACACGCCCGAACCGGCCGAAAAGGCGCTGATGGATGCGCTCGCCATCGCAGGCCCGCAGGCCGAAACGGCCGTTGCGGAAGAGCGCTTCGCAGACGCCATGTCCGCGCTCGCCAGCCTGAGGAAGCCGATCGATGATTTCTTCGAGACCGTCACCGTCAACGACGACGACAAGGCGAAGCGCGCCGCGCGCCTCGGCCTGCTCGCCAGCTTCCGCGACGCGGTCCACCAGGTGGCGGATTTCGGCAAGATCGAAGGATAGAAATTCACGCCATGACACTGTGTCAGGTGTGTCAGAGAATACCGGGGTACGAGCATAATGAGCCAGACAGTCTATCACTTCGGCGGCAACGCGGACCATTCGGACGCGCGCCAGAAGGACAAGACCATCACCGGCGGCAAGGGCGCCAACCTTGCCGAAATGGCGAGCATCGGCCTGCCGGTTCCCCCCGGGTTCACGATCACCACCGAGGAATGCCTCGCCTACCTCGACGGCGCACACGAATTCAGCCCGAAGCTGCGCGATGCGGTGGCCAAGGGCGTCGCGCATGTCGAGCAGACCGTCGGCAAGAGGCTGGGCGATGCGGGCGACCCACTGCTCGTCTCGGTCCGCTCGGGCGCGGCGATCTCGATGCCCGGGATGATGGACACGGTCCTCAACCTCGGTCTCAATGACGAGACGGTGAAGGGGCTGGCGCAGACCAGTGGCGATGCGCGCTTCGCGTGGGACAGCTACCGCCGCTTCATCCAGATGTACTCGGATGTTGTCCTCGGCCTCGACCACGGCCTGTTCGAGGAAGCGCTCGAAATCATGCGCGAGGATAACGGCTTCTACTCGGATACCGAGATGCAGGCCGAGCACTGGGAAGCCCTGACCCGCGAGTACCTGAAGATCGTCGAGCGCGAGCAGGACGAGCCTTTCCCGCAGGATGTCGAGACCCAGCTGTGGGGCGCGATCCGCGCGGTGTTCGAAAGCTGGGACAGCGAACGGGCCAAGATCTACCGCCGCCTCAACGACATCCCGCACGATCTGGGCACCGCGGTGAACGTGCAGGCGATGGTGTTCGGCAACATGGGCGATACCTCGGCGACGGGTGTCGCCTTCACCCGCGACCCTTCGACGGGCGAGAAGTACTATTACGGCGAATGGCTGGTGAACGCGCAGGGCGAGGATGTGGTCGCGGGCATCCGCACGCCGCAATACCTCACCAAGGCGCGGCGCGAGGAAGCCGGCGCCGACAAGCCGAGCATGGAAGAGGCCATGCCCGACGCCTACGCCGAACTGGCCCGCGTGTTCGACCTGCTCGAAAAGCACTACAAGGACATGCAGGATATCGAGTTCACGGTGCAGCAGGGCCAGCTGTTCCTCCTGCAGACCCGCACCGGCAAGCGCACCGCCAAGGCCGCGCTCAAGATGGCGGTGGACATGGAAGGCGAAGGGCTAATCGACCGCAAGACCGCGGTGTTGCGGATCGACCCCATGGCGCTCGACCAGCTGCTCCACCCCACGCTCGATCCCGATGCGCCGCGCGACGAACTCGCCACCGGCCTTCCGGCATCGCCGGGCGCGGCCTCGGGCAAGATCGTACTCGATGCCGATACT
>PAVA01000068.1 GCA_002712945.1 Citromicrobium sp. | reverse complement strand
GCCCCCTGCGCGCAGGATCGTTTCCTTCATGGCGTGGGTCCTAGCTGTCTTCGCGCTGCTGTTCGAGCGCCGCCTGCGCCTGCATTCGCACATCCTGCGCGCGCAGCCAGTCGGGCGAGCCGACCGGAAGCTCGGATTCGGCCAGCTGCGCGTTGCGCAGCGCCTCGATATAGCGGCGCGTCATCACCTGCTGTTCGGCGGTGGCAAGATGCGCGCGCGGCATGTCGCCCCGCGCGGCGTAGACCACGCCCAGCTGGTACCAGGCGAAGGGGTTGAGCCGGTCCTTGGCCACGGCGGCGCGCAGCACCTTCTCGGCCTCCTCGTAATTGTCGGGGTTTTCGGTCGCGATCAGGGCATGGCCGAACAGCGAGGCGATCAGCGGCTGGTTGCCGGTCAGCTCGCTCGCCCGGCGCAGCGCGGGCAAGGCCTCGTCGGGGCGGCCCGATTCGAGCAGCACCTGGCCGCGCAGTTCGAGGAAATAGGGGTTGTCGGGGTTGATCGCGATCAGCGCGTCGGTTTCCGCCAGCGCCGCCTCGATCCGTGCCTCCTTGTGGTAGGCATAGGCGCGCGCATAGCGGGCGGGCACGCCCGTCTGGCTGGCCGGGTAGGTCCGCAGCGTGCGCTCCGGCTCGGCGAGATAGCCGAACAGCTTGGCCCGCACGCGCTGGAAACGCGCTTCGAGCTCGGGATCGGGCGGGGTGTCCCACGCGGGATCGCGCTCGTAGACCTCGCGCAGGCGCGAAATGCGGTCTCCCGAAAGCGGGTGGGTGCGGTTGAAGGCCGCCTCGTCGCTCTGGCTGCGGTTGTAGCGATATTCCTGGTTGAGCAGCTTGCCGAAGAAGGCCAGCGAACCCTTGCCCGTGATCCCCGCCTCGGAAAGATACTCGGCGCCCGCCGCGTCGGCCGCCGATTCCTGCACCCGGCTGAAGGCAAGGAACTTGCCCATCGCCGCCCGCTGCCCGGCCATGATGACGCCCATCGCGGCATCGCCCGCGCCCGCCACGGCGGCGGCGATCCCTGCCAGCAGCGAGAGGATGGAGATCGTCTGCACGCCGCGCAGACTGTCGCTGGTGGTGATGACGTGCCCGCCGGTGATGTGGCCGAGCTCGTGCGCGATCACGCCCTGCACCTCGTTCGCGCTGTCCGCTGCGTTGATCAGCCCCGAATGGACATAGACCACCTGTCCGCCCGCGACGAAGGCGTTGATCGAGGGGTCGTTGATCAGCACGATATCGACATTGCCCGGTCGCAGGCCGGCAGCCTCGACCAGCGGGGCGGCCATGTCGTTCAGAAGCGCCTCTGTCTCCGCATCGCGCAGGACGCTCTGCGCGAGGGCGGGCTGGGCCGCGAGCGTGAGGGCGAGCAGCGCGGCGAGGCAGCGCGCGAAGAATCGGGTCATGTGATGGGTGATCGCCATTGCGGCGGCAGGCTAGCCTCCGGAGGGCTGAATGTCTCCTGAAGCTTGCACCTCGTCGCCCGGCGACGTCGCAGCAGCGCCTTGCGCCTCTGCCTGACTCTGCGCATCGCGGGTCGCCTGCAATTCCCGCGCACGGCGCGCGGCGCGCGTGCGTTCGCGTGCGGCGTCCTGCTCCAGTTCGCGCAGGAAGGTCGTCACCGCGTCCTCGACCCGCGGGTCGCCGAAGCGGCTGTCGTCGAAGGGCCTGGCGAGCGTCATGATGATCCCCGCATGGCCGAGATCGTTGAACACGACATGGCGTGCGCGCGCGCCCTTGGCGGCCAGCGCGTCGTACAGGGCCTCGGCATTGTCGCGCTCGACGCTTTCGTCCTGGAAGCCGGTGGCGAGCAGCATCGGCGGCGCATTCCGCCGGGCGAAATTGACCGGCTGGGTTTCCGCGATCCGCTGGGTCTCGCCGAAGGCGTCCTTGGCGTTGTCGCTCTCGAGCGGGAGGAAATCGTACGGGCCGGCCAGGCCGATCACGCCGTCGATCGTATCGTCTGGCAGGCCGAGCCGCCGGGTCCAGCGCCGGTCGAGCCCCAGCATCACCGCGTTATAGGCGCCCGCCGAATGGCCCATGAGATAGATCCGCTCCGGATCGCCGCCATATTTGCGGATATTCTGCGTGGTCCAGCGCAGCGCCGCCGCGCCGTCCGCCAGCATCGCGGGATACTTGCCCTCGGGCAGCAGGCGGTAGCCGACATTGACGACGACGAAGCCCTTGGGCGCGAAATTGCGGCCGATGAAGCCGTATTGCGCCGGGTCGCCATTGGCCCAGCCACCGCCGTGGAAGAACACCAGCACCGGCAGCAGCCCGTCCTCGGGCGCATCCTCGCTCCGGTAGATGTAGAGCTTGCGGTCCTCGTGGTTGCCATAGGCCAACGGCCCGCGTTGCTCGATCCGGTCGTTATAGCTGAACGCCCGGTCGATCGTGTTGGGAATATCGTGGCGCACGTTGGGCCACACCCAGTTCCACAGGTTGTAGGCAAGGATCGTCAGCGCCAGGACGAAGATCATCTGGAACAGGCAGCAACCGCCCGGTTCCTTAGGCTTCTTCTCCAGCTCGCGACTCCACCGTTTCCACGATGCGCGATGTTTCCCCATGCGGTGCAACCCCTGCTGCTCTCAGGAAATCCCGGCCGACCGCATAGCTGTTTCCCAACCACAGGGGCACCCCAAAGGACTCGATGACCCGTTTCGCGTCAAGTTCGACTTCGGACAGCGCTTTTTCGGTGGTTCGGATAAAGACCGCCGCGATCCGCTCCGGCTCGCGCGCGACCGCTTCGGCGAAGGCGGGCAGATCGCCCTGCGTGTCATCGCCGATGAAGGCGAAGCGCATGTCCGTATAGTGTTCGAGGATGGCGGAGATCGCGCGCTGCTTGTGCGCGCCGTGGCTCCGCTTGCCGATGGTGGCGCGGTTGAACCCCCAGTTACGCAGGAACAGTGCGCCCAGCGGCATCTCGCGCGATCGCTTGAAGGCGACGAGGTAGGAAAACAGGTTCCACGGGCTCGACGAGATATAGAAGAAGGGCCGGTGGGTCGCGGGGATGAAACTGCCGGTCGGCTGGGCGTCGCTCGGCACCGAGAGGCCGCCGCCGATCGCGCCGTAGAACACGTCCGCCCCCTCGACGAGGATGCGCTCCTGCGGCATCTGGGCGAAGATGCGCTTCCAGTTGCGCACGACATTGTGCCCCCCGCCGGTAATCCCGGTTTCCATGATCGTGTCGTCGATGTCGGAAATCACGCCGATCTGCGCATCGGTGCCCGGCACGAGGACGTGTCCGGTGACCGACCGGCGCCCCTTGCGGGTGCGCCACCCCAGCCGCACGACCTCCCACGCCGTCTGCGCGGGGTAGGGCCAGTCGCCCTCCAGATCGATCTCGAACCGGAAATAGCCGTCCTCGTCGGAGACGGTGACATATTCGAAGTCCTGCCCGTCGGCGCGGGTCAGGCACAGCGTCACCCGCACGCCCGCGACCTCGCGCGCGAAGAATTGCGACATCATCACCCGGAAAGAGCGCCAGCGGCCCGCTTCCTCGAATTTCGGCGGGCGGGAGCGGAGCGTCCGCCCCGTCAGGATCAGACGCTCGCGGCTACGATAGCCGAAATAGGGCTGCACACGAACCGGACGGCGCCTGAAAATCCCCATGCGCGCCCGGCTAGCCTGCCGAGGCTCCCGCGTGAACCCCAAAGAGCGTGAACCCCCAGCGGAACGCGGCTGCCGCCGCTGGGGCTAGTCGGCGAGGTGCCTGGCCGCGCGGGCCAGCAGCCGCTCGTCGTCGGCCACCTCGCCGAGGAAGGCGATCTGCCCGTTTTCGTCGCGGCGGATGACGCAGAGCGAGAATTCCGCCCCCGTCGCCGGAATCTCGGACAGCGGACGGGACGGCAGCTTGCCGAGCCGGCGCTGGAGCCGGGTGCCAGCGCCGTCCGCCTCGCCGGACTTGCCCGAGCGGCGCAGGGCGCGCTCGCGCGCGACGACCGCCTTGAGGCCGCCCTCGGCGGTCTCGAGGAATTCGGACAGCTCCCCCGCCGCAATCTTTTCGCGCCGTGCGTAGGAGAGCGCGGCGGCATACTCGGCCAGCCGCGTCTTGTCGTAATCGGTCCCGAACACGAGCTTGACCACCGGGGTCATCGGCGCGCGCGGCGAGGCGGCGATGCCGTTCTCTTCCAGCAGCGCGGCAAAGCTCTCCGGCTCGTCCTGCGCGGCGAGGCTGACATCGTAAGCGCGGCCGACCGCGCGATAGAGCGCGGAGCGGCTGCGCAGTTCCGCGCTGTGCGCGGCTGCGGCGAGCGCACGCGCATCGGCCAGGCAATCGTGAAGGCCTGAGGGGGCCTCTGCCCGATGGAGATCGGCCAGCGGATCGAATGCGTCTTCGGGATCGTGCTCCGGATCGCCAAATTCGGGCTCGGGCGAGGGCATGTCGCCCAGATGGGCATCGAGCCGCGCGAAGGACGGGCGGGGCAGCGATTGCTCGCGGGTCTCCTCGCTCGCGTCTTGCGCGTCCTGGGAGCCGGGCCCGTCTGCCCAGCGCGTGATGGAAGGGGAGAACACCGCCGGGCGCCTCTCGGGCGGCAAGGAGTCCTCATCGTCCTCCTCGCGCCGTTCGCGCGCCTTGGGGTCGAGCGCCTGATCGACCTCGAGCAGCAATTCGTCGGTGGTCAGCTGGTCGGCCACTTCCTTCCAGTTGATGACCCCGTAGATGAAGTCGATCGACTCGTCGTCGGTCGAGAAGGGCAGCAGGATCCCGCGATAGAGAATCGTCATCTCGCGGTCGTTGATGAACTCGGCCTCGAATCCGATCGGGGCCTCGTTGGCGAGAATCTGCATGTAGTGGTCGGTCACGCGGCTCAGCAGCGAACGTCCCGGCACATCGGCGAGGGTTCGGATCGGCCCCTCCGCTCCGCATTCGCCCGCCAGCTTTTCGCCGAGAAAGGCGATCGCGGGATTTTCGATTCCGGCCGTAAAGTCGAGCAGCACGCCGTTTTCGGCGAAGTCGGGCAGGCCGTCGGGCTCGATATCCTCGACGCTGGGATAGTTGCGCTCGCCCAGCAGGCTGGCCCAGTAGTTATAGGCCCGCACCTGCATCCGGCGCTCGTCCTGCCCCACGGGCGCGGGGGGCGTGTCGTCGACCGCGTAATCGCTGTCGTCGCCCGCATCGTCCCACGCGGCATCCTCGTCCGCTCCGTCGGAAAAGCCGAATTTTCCCCGCAAGCTGTCCATAAGTTCAACAAACCCCTTGATCTTCAGGGTCGTTGTGACGGGCCATGGTAAATATTGCGTTATGGTGTGCGAGGCCGAACGGCCCCGCGGGCGCGGCGCTTACCGGCCGAGATAGCGCATCCGGATCGTCTGATAGACCGGCGCGCTGCTATCCACCCGGAACGCGGCGGAGGAAAACCGCGGCGGTCCGAAGCGGGCCTTCGCATCGCGCGAGAAGCCGAAGCCCTCGGTCGGCAGGAACAGGGCCTTGTCGACCTTGCCGTTGCCATTCTCGTCATGCAGCAGCGAGATCGCGTATTCGCCCGGCGCGACATCGTTGAACACGATCGTGACCCGCGACTGGGCGCGCACCATGCGGCGCTGCGAACGGGTGTCCTCCCCGCAATCGGGGAAGGTGCCGTCGCTCGGCGTCAGACAGGCCAGCACCGATCCTTCCGCCGACCGCACATCGATTGCGGTGACGACCACGTCCTGCCGCGTGTTCTCGCTATTGCCGAGCGTGAGCAGCGCGAGGCTGCCCAGCGTCAGCGCGGGAAGCTTTCCGATAGACCTCGGTCGGTTTTGCATAGGCGGTCCCAGAACCTGAAATAGAGCCCGTAATTACACTTGTAGCGTTCGTGGTGGAGCTGGTGATGGCTCGCGGTGATGATCCAGTTGCCCAGAGCGGAGCGGACCAGCCAGCGCGGAAACATCTCCCACCCCATGTGGTTCGTGACGCCCATCACGGTCATCACGGCCAGCACTATGCCCAGCATAGCAATGTGGATCGGCACGAGGAAGACGAGAACCGGGATAACCACCGCGCCTGTGAGTGCTTCTATCGGATGAAAGCTCATCGCGGCCCACGCGGTCGGCGGGCGGCTGGCGTGATGGACGGCATGCGCGACGCGGAACACGCGCGGTTCGTGCATCAGCCGGTGGGTCCAGTAGAACCAGGTATCGTGCGCGAAGAGGTATATCAGGACCGAGAGCGGCAGGTACCACACCGGAGAGGCGTTCCATTCGCTGTAGATCAGCGTCCAGCCGAAGCGGTCCCACCCCCAGGCGACGAGCCCCGCCGGAATGCCGAAGATCGCGGCGGCGGCGAGCGACCAGCCGATCTCGCGCCGGATCTGCGCCTTCAGCCCCGCGTGGTAACCGGGCCGCACCCGCGCGGTCAGCATGGCGAAGGCCCCGCTCGTCGCGAGATAGCGCAGCGCCACGATGGCAATCATCGCGAGGATGGACAGGATCAGGGCGATCAGCATGGGCGTGCCCTTATGCCGCAGGCGCGCGGTGTGTGCGAGAGCCGATTGGCCTGCTGCTGCGCGGCGGTCGCGGGTGCGGCTATTGCTCCCCGCCCCATGGCGCGCAGGCCGGGTCGCAGGCGACGGTCGCGCGCCGTAGCGTGGTGCGCGCCAGCCGTTCGACCTCGACCTTGCGCCGTGCGGGCGCCAGCGGGTGCCGCGCGGCGGGGCGCAGGATTTCGGCATCGTAGCCGTCGGCCACGATCAGCCCGCAGCGATCGGGCAGGAAGCCCTCGCCATCGAGGATGGCGGCATCGAGATGCGAACCGATCCCCCAGTAGAACTTGTCGCAATGATCGAGATAGTCGGTCCACTTGGCATCGCCGGTCAGGTCGGCGCGCGAGACCTTGATCTCCACGATGATGACGTGGCCCTTGGCATCGACCCCCATCAGGTCCGCCCGGCGCCCTCCGCGCAGCGGCATTTCGGTGCAGCACCAGATATCGTTGCGAGCGAACAGCCGCATGATCCCGCGCGCCGCCTGGCTGGCATCGCAAAGGTCTTGGACGGGCCCCGTCCGGGGAGCAGGGGCATTATCGAGCAGGAAGGGCGTGTCGGACATGCCTCGTCAGGAACAGATGGGAAACATCCTGTCAAGCGCCCGGTCGATCGGCCTCGCAGGCGAGCGCCTGGGCTGCCTCTGCCAGAACCCGGGCCCGCCCGCGTTCGTATTCCTGCCACAGGCGCCTGGCGGCGGCTTGCGGACTGGCCTGCGTGCCATGCGCGCCGAGCAGCGCATCGAGCCCGACCCGCATCGTCGCCACCAGTTCGCTGAGCGCAAAGGCGGCGGGGCCACCGCGCGCGCTATCGCCCCGGGCAAGCAGGCCGATGCGCGCCCCGGCGTGGACATCCTCGACCGGCGCGGGCCTTCCCGCGAGCATCGCCACCACCCGCGCGGCATCCTCCACCGCGGCCCATTGCTCGATCAGCGTCGCGCCCTCGGAAAGCTCCGCGGAGGGCACCAGATCGCTTTGGGAGGCAAGGTCGCTCATCACGAGGGAGACGCTACCCGCGCGAATCTTGCCATTCTGCTAAACGCCGGGCGAGAATCCGGGCGCGCGGGGCGCACCCTCCCGATTTTTCCCGTGGCGCGGGCGGGATCGCTTTGCTAAGCGCGCTGTCCGCGGTTCACGCGAAGCACCCGTAGCTCAGCTGGATAGAGCGCTGCCCTCCGAAGGCAGAGGCCACAGGTTCGAATCCTGTCGGGTGCGCCAGTTTACCATGGAAGTGCGCACCGGTGCTGTATCGGCACCGGGCGTGCTTACCGCCTGAACCAGGCTGGCCACCGGGCCACGAACGGTAAGCTGTTCCTTGGTCATCACGACCTCACTGACGAACGCCTGCACGTAATTCTTGCGCAGTGCGGGGTTATCGGGATCGGTAAGCTTTTTCTTCAGACCGGCAGCGAACGCGGCCAGTGTGTCCCTGTCGATGCGGTCCTGCTTGTTGCCGCACTGGCGTTCAAGCAGATTGATCTCCTCATCGAGCGCGGCGCGTCTCGACTGGTGGCCCGCGAGACGCTTCTTGAGATCCTTGTCCTTGGGATCGACGAGGCCGGCCTCGATCGATTCGAAGAGACGCTGGATGGCGGTTTCGGCGGCAGTGCGCTCGTTGCGCAGCGTGACGATATCGCGCTTGCGCTTGGCATCGGCACCCGCCGAGCGCTCGAGAAGCTGCGCCAGAAGCTTCTCGAGGCGGACAGGATCGAGCAAACGCTGTTCAAGAACTTCTACGACGGCGTTGTCCACCTGCCGCATGGGAACATTGTTGCCACCGCAGGTGCGATCCTTCTTTCGGCGCACGTTCGAACAGGAATAGTAGCGATATTGGCCGCCCTTGCCGTTCATCAGCATCATGGTGCCGTCGCAGCCCGGGTTACCGCAGCGACCGAGGCCAGAGAGCAGCACCGGGCTCGAATGCGAACGCGCCGGCGTCATCTTGGGATCGCGCGACTTGAGGATCACCTGGACCTTGTCGAAGGTCTTTTCCGGAATGATCGCGGGAACTTCGACCTCGATCCATTCCTCGCGCGGACGCTTCGTGTTCGTGCGGCTGTCCTTCGTGTTGTAATAGTGGCGACCGACATATGTCTCGCGCGTCAGGATCGTATGAACCAGCGCGGGCGTGAACTTGCGACCACGGTAGCTCAAACCCTTTTCATTGAGGTGCTGGGAAAGCTTGCCGATGCCCATCGATGCCTTACCACCGGCACCGACATAAGCGCCATAGACATACTCCACGGTTGCGGCCTCTGACGAGACGACCCTGAGCTTCTTCTTGTGTTTCTTGCCGCGGATTTCCGCAGTGTAAGTTTCATAACCGAGCGGCGGCTGCGACCCGTTCCAGAAACCGTCTTCGGCATTACGGCGCATCACCGCCGTCACCTGTTCGGCATTGATGTCGCTGGCTGCTGCATCCATTGCCGTGATGATCGCCCGTTGCAATCGCGCATGGGGTCCAGGGGTGATGTGCTGCGTCGCGCTGAGCAGGTCCACACCGTTCTTCTCGAGCTTCCGACGGTAGCCTTCGGTCTCATAATCATCGCGGAAGAAG
Organism: Citromicrobium sp.; assembly: GCA_002712945.1. The sequence goes on along the minus strand of PAVA01000068.1, from coordinate 3,388 downwards.
CGCGAGAAGTTGTAGATGAATACTGCCGCGTAAGGCCGGGACTTCGAGCAGCTATCGGCAATGAGACGCTGAAACTCCGGCCGGTTGGCGGAGCGACCGCTGATCCCGCCATCGATATACCACTGGACGATGGTGTAGCCATGCCGCTCGGCCTCTCGCGCGATGCCAGTCTTCTGCTCGTCCATCGACGTTCCGGCTTCCGCCTGTTTGCGGGTGGAAACGCGGATATATCCGGCGGCAGGCAGAAGGTCGGTCATGGCAGGTCGTTGTCCTTAGGGCAGCGGGAGAGGATCGAGGCGAACAGCTCGCTGAGCCACAGCAGCTCCTCTTCCAGTATAGGCAGTTCTCCAGGCAATTCATCACACACGACGAGGCCGTGCCGCGATGAATCACTCGCGGCCTGCTTGGCGGTGGAAGATGGATCGCTCCGGCTCATGGTGCCGGTATGGGGCAGCGGGCAAATCTAAAACCAACGACCCAAAAGTTCCGGAAAAATCAGAGCTTTAGATGAATGTCTACCAGATTGCTTCTGCGCATTCTACAATTAGCGTCAAACCCCAATGTCGGGAGAGGTGCCATGGACTGCGAACAGGAACTGATTGAAGACGCCACCAATATCCAGCGAAGGCTGATCGCGATGGACAAGATGCCGGGACGATCCGACATCGCGAACCGCGCTGCTGACCTCATGGCATTGCAGGACGGAGACAAGTTCCTTTCGGAACTCGCACTCACCGTCAGCGAGAAAACACTCGGGCGCTGGATCGCCGATACCATTGGTTCGCCAAAAAGCGCCTGCGACGAACCTTTGCCCCCCGGCTGCAAACTTCCGCCACTTTTCTTTTCACCTGTCTATCAGTTCCATCTGGCCTTGGCTCAGCCCCACGCATTGTCCCAGTCGGTCGTCCAACATCTTCCGCGCACGGCGAACGAAATCGAAGAGCACCTGTACAGATGCACAGGCGGTGCATTTCAATACAACACGCTGTTCGAAGCCGTATCGGGCGCCAGCATTAGCGCAATCGCGGCTTTCCTAGTTTCCATCCGGCGGTCGCGACCCGCATTATTCCTTCTCCTGTTGAGTGAGGAAGTAGAGGAGGCGATCAGGCTCCTGCCGGCATTGCAGTGGCGGAACGCTCCAGGCCAGGTTGCGGAATGGCGGGCGGCCTTTTTCGGAAACACGAGATGCTCGATCGCTTCGATTTTCCACGCGCTGCGCATCTCGAGGCGCATTTTCCGCATACTTCAAAAGCTGAACGCCAATCATGACTTCGACCTTGCGGCCATCAAGCATTGCGGCAGACAAATAGCCACCGCACGCCGCGATCCATATATGCGCTTGCTTCTAAAGCGAACGAATCTGACCGTTTTTTCGCTACGCAAGATCGGGTTGATGGATTTGGACCGCCATCGCGGCCCGAGCCTTCCGCAAGGTGCCTATCGCTTCGGCAAAGCTTCATCCGACGTGAGAACGCTGGCCTTGTTTCGCTGTCTGGATGGACCGGATACGGACTACGCGGAACACACGCTAAAGAACTTCGCCAAGCAACTCGGATTGACGCTTCCAGTCGCTGGCGCACCACCGGAAGAAAGGCCGGATCCGAGCGATATCGATGTAACGCGCGTAGGCGGTCGAGGCGGAACGCGATACGGGCCGCTCGCCAATTATTACGGACTGCTCCCCACTGATCTCGTCGCGCATGGTGTTCTTCGCATCGATGCGACTTGCGGAGCCAATGCGAAGAATGCACCATTGGCCGACTTCGCCAATGCTCTACTGCTTGCATCCGGCTATCAGGCGAAGGGCGAGGTCTGGATCCGCGCAGAGCACATCCGACGGCAAGCCAAACTGATCGCGTCAGTCTTTCCCGCCCGGGGCCAATTCGGTCACGCGAGCGGGTTTGCCGAGACCAGCTGGAACGACCTGGAGGGCGACAGTCGTCTCTGGACGTATCTGGCCAAAGAAACCCACAGCGACGATCCACTCGGCAAAATGTTCGTGCAACTGCGCGAACACCTGCTGGGCCAGACTCACGATGTCAAAGAACTCGACGGCATTGCCGATGCGGCACGCGTCGTCTGCCACCTTGCCCAAAGCACCGGGCTGCTCACCGGCGATCCCGTCTGGCTACGCCTGCAGGAACGGGCGCGAGCGATGCTCGGCGTCACGCTGAGTGGAGGGGTGCCGACAAAGGACGAAATCAAGCCCTTTGGCGAGGGCCCCAAAACGCTCGCCGAGCTGATAGAGGTTCTGGGAAGCGGCCGCATCGAACCGAAACCCGGTCGACTTTACTGACCGCCCGAGCCGTTCGAAGCTTCCCTGCACTTTCGGGCCATCTCCTTCATCGTGCGTGCGCGCTCTGTCTCGGCGGCCTTTTTTTCGGCTAGTGCGCCCTCTGCCTCAATCTTCTCGAAGATTCTGTGATTCCTATTCCAACGATCGGCGACCCTCTGCAAAAAAGCAAAGGACTCGGCGTCGACGGACGTGACTGTATCGACCTCGGCAAGAAACCTGTCTGCGAACGGTTCGAACCCCGCCATCACCTGGCGGGCTTCGGCGGTGCTGGAGACCGCGATCTTCTCTCCATTGGCCTGGATCATCTCGTAGCTCTTCACGCCACATCCTCCTCAAGCCGCAGCACCACGTTGGCACTGTTGGCATCGAGCCAGTCGGCAGCGCGTCCACGGTTCATGTCTTCGGGTATTTCAATTTCAAGCAGCGCGGCTGTGTCGGCGATGAGGAAACGCTGACCGCGCGTCATAGGCAGATTGCGCCATGCCGTATCGCACGTTGGCTTAGCTGCTTTCCATTCGGCGCAATCGCGGTCGTAGGCTGCCTTGCGCTGCTCCCATTGCAGCACTGCGGCCAGCCTGGTCAGATCATCCCTGTAGAGCGCGATAATGTTCACCAGCAGACTGAGTAGCGGCATCGCGTTTGCCTGCGGAAGGCGACCAGCGAAACTAGTGAGATCGTCGAGCGTGCCGTTCAGCAGCGCCTTGAGGGCATCGGCATCCTGCGGGCCCAGCCCCACATCGACCATTGGCCCGGCGAGGCAGGCGCAGGCGTAAAGGCGACGGTTGTTGGTCATCGAATTCTCCTTTCGATGACCGGATTACCGATTCGCCAAATGACCCTCACGCGACCCAAAAATCGCACGATACTTGTGGCGATTGGCAATGCACGCATGAGCGGCTTCGATGTGCTTAAATTCCGTGGGGCAAATTTTTTGAAGGCATTTGGAGGCGGCAGGAATTGAGCCGGAAGCGGAAAGGCAGCTTTTATATCTTTGAGCGGATTATGCGGACAGCGACTGCTGACCGAATCGCAAGCCGGTGCATTAGAGAATGGTCTGGAGAAACCCCTCTTGGCATAGACTTTTGCCGTCGT
>PAVA01000067.1 GCA_002712945.1 Citromicrobium sp. | reverse complement strand
GGTTCCTAGTTCACATTTGCTACCGGCCGCCGGTTGTCCGGGGTCTTTACCCGTCTCCCACGCACCATCGCGGGGGCTAACGGGGCAAGAGGGCCGTTTGCCGCGCGAGGCCGGATGCCACCGCACGGGTCCATCGAATCCATCGGGAATGCGAGAACGGCCGCGCGGGTAGGCCAGAGCGGCCCGATTTGCAAGCAAAACCGCGCAGTCGGCGCTCCTTGACGGGGTTGGCACCAGGCCCCGCCTGCGCCTCGACCGGAGTGCGACCCATGGAGCTAAGCCTATGATTCACAATATCTTAGGCCCTTTGGCCCCATTCCTCGTCCGACAACTTGGGGAGATGGTCAGCCATGCAGGAAGGTTGCCAGGGGTGCCATGCACCCGAAGACGCGTTCGCCATCGCAATGGCGTTTCAGCCGATCGTCGACGGCGAAACGGGTGAGCCCTTCGCCTACGAAGCGCTGGTCCGGGGCGAAAAGGGCGAGAGCGCGGACGAGGTTCTTTCGAAAGTCACCGGGGCGAACCGCTATTCCTTCGACCAGCAGTGCCGCGTCGCCGCGATCGAAGGGGCAGTGGCGGCCGGAATTCTCGATACCGGCGCGCGCCTGTCGATCAACTTTCTCCCCAACGCGGTCTATTCGCCGCTCGCCTGCATCCAGCTGACCCTGAAGACCGCGCGCGCCTGCGGGATGCCGACCGAGCGGCTGCTGTTCGAGTTCACCGAAAACGAGCAGATGGACGATACCGCCCACGTCCAGTCGATCATCGACACCTATCGCAAGATGGGTTTCGGGACGGCGATCGACGATTTCGGGGCTGGCCATGCGGGGCTGGGCCTGCTGGCGCGGATTCAGACCGATTACCTGAAGCTCGACATGGAGCTGATCCGCGGGATCGACAGATCGGAACCGCGCCGGGTGATCGTCGAGGCGATCGTGCGCATGGCGAAACGGCTGGGCATCACGATCATTGCCGAGGGAATCGAGACGATCGAGGAGTGGAACACGCTCAAACTGTTCGGCGTCCGCTATTTCCAGGGCTATCTCTTTGCCAGGCCCGGTTTCAGGGCGCTGCCGAGCGTGGATCTGCCGCAGAGGACTGCCTCCGGCGCACGCGCCGTCGCCTGATCGCCTAGCGCGGGCTACCCCGCGCCTCTTCCACGATTCCTATCGCGGCGGCGATGGAGGCGTCCCTGTCCAGCGCGGTCGTGTCGAGGATATGGGCGTCCGGTGCGGGTTTGAGCGGAGCGTCCTTTCGCTCCATGTCGCGCGCGTCGCGCCGTCGGACCAGTTCCAGAACGTCCTCGCGCGTAACATCGCGCCCCTGGCCGATCAGTTCGGCAAATCGCCGGTCGGCCCGTGCGTCGAGCGAGGCGGTGACGAACAGCTTTATCTCCGCATCGGGACAGATCACGGTGCCGATATCGCGCCCGTCGAGCACGGCGCCGCCCTCGGTCTGGGCGAAATTGCGCTGCCGGTCGAACAGGGCGGCGCGCACTTTCGGATGGACCGAGACCCGGCTGGCATAGCTGCCGGTCGTTTCGCTGCGCAGCTCGGGGTCGGCGAGAAGCGTATCGGGAAAATCGGTTGCGGCGAGGGCGTCTTCCTCGCTGTCCGGGTCGCCCCCGGCAAGCTCGACCTGTCGCCCGACCGCGCGATAGAGCAGCCCGGTATCGAGACATGGCAGGCCGAAATGGCGCGCGATGGCGCTGGCGATGGTGCCTTTTCCGCTGGCGGTCGGTCCGTCGACGGCGATGATCATTGCGTTGGTGTCTCCAGTTTGGTGCGAGCACGTTCGCGCAGGGCCTTGGCCAGCCCCCAGATCGCGATTGCGGCCCAGAAGCCTTCGAGCACCAACGAGGGCCAGTTGGTGTGGACCAGCAGGCTGACGGTCAGCAGCGCCGCGCCGGTCAGGTTGGTTCCGTGCAGGATGAAGGGGTTCGCCGCCTCGCTCCACGTAAGGTAGGCATAGGCCCCGATGATGCAGGCCATGCCGACGAAGCCGATGAGGGAGTAGATATCGAGCCCGGTCATGTTCCCGGGTAGCTGGCGAAGACCGAGCGTCCCTTCTCACCGAAGGCGATAACCTGAAAAGCCTGCTTGCGATTTCCCATGTCCATTCCGGGCGAGCCGAGCGGCATGCCCGGCACGGCCAGCCCCTTCACGCCCGCCGGGCGTTCGGCCAGGAGCCGGGCGATGTCTGCGGCAGGCACGTGGCCTTCGATCACATAGCCGTCGACGATCATCGTGTGACAGCTCCACAGATCCTGCGGCACGCCATTGGCGGCCTTGATCGCGGCCATATCCTGTGTCGTCGTTTCCGCGATTTCAGCCTCGGCTTCGGCCCGGACATGGTCCGCCCACAGTTCGCAGCATCCGCAGTTCGGATCGCGGAACATCTCGTAGGTCGCCGCCTGGACGGCGGTCGAACACGCGGCCAGCGCGAGCAGGGCGGGGGCGATTCTGCGGAACATCACGGGGGATCTCTCTCTAGGATGCGATCAAGCGGGTTGGGGCGGACTAGTCTCTTCGAGCAGGCTTTCAAAGCCGGGAAAACTGGTTGCGATGGGGGAGGCGTCGTCGATCTGCACCCCGTCGCGGCTGGCGAGGCCCGCGACCGCCATGCTCATCGCGATCCGGTGGTCGAGATGCGTTTTAACCCGCGCATTGGCGGTCCCTCGCAGTGGTTCGCCGCCGGTGCCGTGGATCGTCAGGCCATCCTCGTGTTCTTCAACCCGCGCGCCGACCGTTTCGAGCGCGGCGGCCATGGTGGCGAGACGATCGCTCTCCTTCACCCGCAGCTCTTCGAGCCCGCGTGTGATTGTGGTGCCCTGCGCCAGCGCGGCGGCGACGAACAGCACGGGGAATTCGTCGATCATGCTCGGAGCCACCGCTGGGTCGACTTCGATTCCCCTCAGCGGGGCGTGACGCACGCGCAGGTCCGCGACCGGCTCTCCGCCGACCTCGCGGGCGTCGACGTCCTCGATATTCGCGCCCATCGCGCGCAGCACGCCGACCAGCCCTGCCCGGGTCGGGTTCATGCCGACATTGCGGATCGTCAGATCGCTGCCTTCGACCAGCGTGGCGGCGACGATGAAGAAGGCGGCGGAGGAAGGATCGCCCGGCACGGTGAGGGTCTGTGGTTGCAGGTCGACCTGCCCGGTCAGCCGGATGATGCGCTCCCCATCCTCCTCGGAGACGTCCAGCTGCGCTCCGAAGCCGCGGAGCATCCGTTCCGAGTGGTCGCGCGTCGGCACCGGCTCGATCACCGTGGTGATGCCGGGCGTGTTCAATCCCGCCAGAAGCACCGCGCTCTTCACCTGCGCGCTGGGCACCGGCAGGCGGTAGGTGATCGGCACGGCAGGATGCGCGCCCTCCAGCATCAGCGGAAGGGTGCCGCCCGGCGAAGGAGTGAAGCTTGCACCCATCAGCGACAGCGGATCGATCACCCGGCCCATCGGGCGTCTGGAAAGGCTCGCATCGCCGGTGAAGCTCGCGGTGATCCCGTGGCTGGCGACGAGCCCCATCAGCAGCCGCGCCGAGGTGCCGCTATTGCCGCAATCGAGCGCGGCTTGCGGCTGGAGCAATCCGCCAACGCCGACGCCGTGGATGCGCCATTCGCCATCGTCGCGGCGGGCGATATCCGCGCCCATGGCGCGTAGGATTGCCGCGCTGGCGAGCACGTCCTCGCCCTCCAGCAACCCGCTCACCCGCGTTTCGCCCACGGCCATTGCCCCAAGGATCAGCGCGCGGTGGCTGATCGACTTGTCGCCCGGCACGGCGATCGCGCCGCGCAAGGGGCCTGCGGGCCGGAAGGTCTGCGGGGAGGGTGCGTGGGGCATGGCGCGATCAATTCCGAAGGGAGCCGGGCTTTGACAGCCACCAAGGTGCATGGCAAGGCGCGCGCCATTCTTGATTCGGCGGCCGGATGGCCCCAAGTCACCCCACACGGATTTCTACACTCAATCACTCGAGCGCGCGCGAAGTCGCCCGCAACAAGGAACACATCATGGTCAAACCCGAATGGGGCACCAAGCGCACCTGCCCCAAGTGCGGCACGCGTTTCTACGATCTCGGCAACGAGGATCCGGTGACCTGCATCGAATGCGAGAACACCTGGACGCCCGAGCCGGTGCTCAAGTCGAAGCAGCCGATCCCGTTCGAGGAAGAGGACAAGAAGAAGAAGGACAAGGAAGCCGACAGCGACCTTGCCGATGACGATCTGGAGGATATCGACGTCGACGACGACGATGATTCGCCCGATAACGAAGTGGATCTGGGCGGCGACGACGACCTCGGCGTGTCGAAGTCCAAGGGTGACGACGACGACAGCGACGACACCTGATGCGCTTGCCCTGATATTGGGCTTGCCAAGTGGGAGAGCGCTTTCTAAATGGCGCCTCCCATGACCGGCCGGGGCCTTAGCTCAGCTGGGAGAGCGCTACAATGGCATTGTAGAGGTCAGCGGTTCGATCCCGCTAGGCTCCACCACCGGTCTCAAGGATAGCTCGCTGTCCTGAAGTAGTTTCAGAAGGGGCACCGCCCCGACGCTGGCCGACGAGGTTTCGTCCGCCGGCGTTTTTCGCGTTTCCCACCTTAGGGTCACGCAAATGGAGTGATCGAGTAGATGTTCGACGCACTGTCGGATCGCCTTGGCAATACCTTCGACCGCTTGCGCGGGCGGGGCGCCCTGCGCGAACAGGACGTGCGCGATGCGATGCGCGAAGTGCGGATCGCGCTGCTCGAAGCCGACGTGGCCTTGCCCGTCGCGCGCGATTTCATCGCAAAGGTCACCGAGAAGGCCGTTGGCGAAAGCGTTCTCAAGTCGGTCACCCCCGGCCAGCAGGTCGTCAAGATCGTCAATGACGAGCTGGTCGCGATGCTGGGCGGGTCCGAAGGTGAAGACGGCCATGTCCCGCTGACGCTCGAGGCCAAGCCGCCGGTCGTCATCATGATGGTCGGCCTGCAGGGCTCGGGTAAAACCACGAGCACCGCCAAGCTCGCCAAGTTCATCCGCGAAAAGCACGGCAAGAAGGCCATGATGGCCTCGCTCGACGTGCAAAGGCCGGCCGCGCAGGAACAGCTGGCGGTGCTCGGCGAGCAGGCGCAGGTCGACACGCTGCCGATCATCCAGGGCCAGCAACCGGTCGAGATCGCCAAGCGTGCGCTCGAATCGGCCAGGCTGCGCAATGTCGACGTGGTGCTGCTCGACACCGCGGGCCGGTTGCATGTCGACGAAGCGCTGATGGCCGAGATGAAGGCGGTCGCCTCGGTGGCGACGCCGACCGAGGTGCTGCTGGTGGTCGACAGCCTGACCGGGCAGGACGCGGTCAACGTCGCGCAGAGCTTCTCCGACGAAGTCCCGCTGACCGGCGTGGTGCTGACCCGGATGGACGGCGATGCACGCGGCGGCGCAGCGCTCTCGATGCGGGCGGTTACCGGCAAGCCGATCAAGTTTGCAGGCGTGGGCGAGAAGCTCGACGCGCTCGAAGCCTTCCACCCGCGCCGGGTCGCCGAACGCATCCTGGGCATGGGCGATGTCGTGTCGCTGGTCGAAAAGGCCGCCGAGACGATCAAGCAGGACGAGGCCGAAGCGCTCGCCAAGCGCATGGCCAAGGGCCAGTTCGACCTGAACGACCTGCGCATGCAGCTGAACCAGATGCAGCAGATGGGCGGGCTCGGCATGCTCGCGGGCATGCTTCCGGGCATGAAGAAGGCCAAGCAGGCGATGCAGGCCAGCGGGATGGACGACAAGGTGCTGGTCCACATGGACGCGATCATCGGATCGATGACCGCCAAGGAACGCGCCAATCCCGCGCTGCTCAACGCCAAGCGCAAGAAGCGCGTCGCGGCAGGCAGCGGCACGCAAGTGCAGGACGTCAACAAGGTGCTGAAGATGCACCAGGAAATGTCCCGCGCGATGAAGCAGATCAAGAAGATGGGCGGGATGAAGGGCCTTGCCGCGATGCTCGGCGGAGGCGGCGGAATGGGCGGCCTGCCCGGCATGGGGGGCAAGAGTGCTCCGCAGATTCCCGGCATGGACGGGCAGGGCATGGGCGATGTCGACATGAGCAAGCTGCCGCCCGACCTGCAGAAATTGCTCCCGAAGAAATAACCGAAAACGACTGACGAAAAGACCAAGGAAGAACCACAATGGCTATTGCACTTCGACTTTCGCGTGGCGGCGCCAAGAAGCGCCCCTATTACCGCATCGTGGCGGCGGACTCGCGCTATCCGCGCGACGGCCGCTATCTCGAGCAGATCGGCACCTACAACCCGCTGCTCGCCAAGGATGACGAGAACCGTGTCAACCTGAACGAGGACCGCGCGCGTTACTGGCTGGGCGTCGGCGCGCAGCCGAGCGATCGTGTCGCCCGCTTCCTCGACGCTGCCGGCATCCGCGAGCGTGCCGCGCGCAACAACCCGAACAAGGCCGAGCCGGGCGAAAAGGCCAAGGAACGCGCCGAGGAAAAGGCCGCCAAGGAAGCCGAAGCCGCCGAAGCGCTGAAGGCTGCGGAAGAAGCGCCTGCCGAGGAAGAGGCCAAGGCTGAAGAAGCACCGGCCGAAGAAGCTGCGACCGAAGAAGCGCCCGCCGAAGAGGCCAAGGCCGAAGACGCATCGGAAGATGCGGGCGAAGAAAAGGCCGAAGGCTGATGAAATCTCCCTCTCCCCCCAAAGGGAGGGGAAACGGGAGAGGGTCGGGGAGAGGGGGCGAGGCAAAGGGCGCCGCGCCCACCGCTTCCCCCCTCCCAACCCTCCCCCCTGAAGGTGGGAGGGCTATTGTTTTGGCCGCCGTCACCGGCGCGCACGGGGTGGCGGGCGAGGTCCGCCTCAAGCTGTTCGGCGAGGGGATCGGTGCGCTGAAGGGTGCGAAGTCTTTCAATGGCGGCACGCTGACCCCCACCGCGATTCGCTCCGACAACAAGGGCGGGGCCATCGCTCGTTTCGCCGAAATCGCCGATCGCACCGCAGCGGAGGGCCTGCGCGGCACCGAGCTCACCGTGCCGCGATCCGCGCTCCCGCCGCTCGATCCGGACGAATTCTACCACGCCGATCTGATCGGCCTGAGGGTCGAGACCGAGGACGGCGAAGTCGTCGGGACCACCACTAACATCATGAACTACGGGGCAACCGACATTGTCGAGATCGCTCCTGCAGCCGGCGCGCCCTTCATGGTGCCGCTGATCCCTGCGGCCGTGCCCGACTGGGATACGGAACGTTTGGTGCTGGCGCGCGCTTTTCTTCCGTAGGGCCGGGAACTCTCGACACTTCGGTTGTAATAACCCCGCAAGGTATGTTTTAAGTCCGGCACACCAAATCGACCGGCCTTCCGCATCGACAGGGGAGGGCTTCCCACCACGACCCGCACGCCTCCTCGCGGAAGGCTCGGCGGGCATCGACGCGCGAGGGAAAGCCACGATGAGTACGACAACCGAAAAGCGCACTTTCGCGCCTGAAGCGACGCAGGATTACGGCGAAGATCCGCACGCGGTGCGCGATACCGAAAGCTACCAGAAGGAATATGTCCGCGGCTTCGTGGAGAAGTGGGACGAACTGATCGACTGGGAGGCGCGCGCGCAGAGCGAAGGGCGTTTCTTCGTCGATATCCTGGCCGGGCGGGGCAAGAAGAGCGTGCTCGACGTCGCCACGGGGACCGGCTTTCATTCGGTCCAGCTGCTCAAGAACGGGTTCGACGTCACCTCGGCCGATGGCTCGGCGGAAATGCTCGCGATGGCATTCCAGAACGCCGCCGATCACGACCTCGTGCTCAAGACCGTCCATGCCGACTGGCGCTGGCTGAACAAGGATGTCCACGGCAAGTTCGATGCGATCATCTGCCTCGGCAACAGCTTCACCCACCTGCACGACGAGAACGACCGCCGCCGTGCGCTCGCCGAGTTCTATGCCGCGTTGAAGCACGACGGCATCCTGATCATCGACCAGCGCAATTACGACGGTATTCTGGACGAAGGCTTCAGCACCAAGCACAAGTATTACTATTGCGGCGACCAGGTGACCGCCGAGCCCGAGCATGTCGACGACAGCCTCGCGCGGTTCAAATACACCTTCCCCGACGGCTCGGAATATCACCTCAACATGTTCCCGCTGCGCAAGAACTACGTGCGCGGATTGCTGGAGGACGTGGGCTTCCAGCAGATCCACACCTATGGCGATTTCCAGCAGGCCGACGGGGACGAGGCGCCCGATTTCTTCATCCATGTGGCGGAAAAAGAATATGCCGAGTGACGCGATGACCGAAGCCACCACCGATACCGCGCGCGACTACTACACCAGCGACGATGCGGTGGAATTCTACTCCACCGTCTGGGGCGGAGAGGACATTCACGTCGGCCTCTACGACACCACGAAGGACATCCGCGAGGCGAGCCGGCTGACGGTCGATCGCATGGCGCAGACCGTGGGCGATCTGTCGGGCAAGAAAGTGCTCGATATCGGTTCGGGCTACGGCGGAGGCGCGCGGCGGCTTGTGGCGGAGCAGGGCGCGGGGCACGTCACCTGCCTCAATATTGCGCCAGCGGAAAACGCGCGCAACCGCAAGCTGACCGCCGAGCAGGGTCTCGAGGACCGCGTCTCGGTGGTCGAAGGATCGTTCGACCACCTCCCGTTCGAGGATGCGAGCTTCGATGTGGTGTGGAGCCAGGACGCGATCCTCCACGCGCCCGATCGCGGCGCCGTGCTGAGCGAGGTCGCACGGGTGCTCAAGCCCGGCGGCGACTTCATCTTCACCGATCCGATGCAGGCCGACGGGATCGAGGATACCTCCTCGCTCCAGCCGATCTACGACCGCATCCACCTCGCCAATCTCGCGTCCTTCGGTTTCTACCGCAAGGCGTTGAAGGAGCGCGGGATGGACGAGGTGCGGATCGACGATCTCAGTCCGCAATTGCGCAACCACTATGCGCAGGTCGCCGAGGATCTCGACGCGCAGCGTGGCGAGCTCTCGACCGACGATGCCTTCGTGGACCGCATGCTCGAAGGACTGGCGCACTGGGTGCGCGGTGCCGATGCCGGCAAGCTGACCTGGGGCATCATGCACTTCCGCAAGAAGGGCTAGTTCGAGGTTCGCTCTCTGCGAATCTGGCTTGGGACGATTGAACCAATACAGCGATAATTTCGGAACATCGTACCCCCACCATCCGCTTGTGCGGCATGATGGGACCCAAACTCACCGCCAGCCTTCTCGGCGCGCCGCTGCTTCTCGCCGCATGCGCCGGCTCGACCGATAGCTCCGACGATGCGATCTCCGCGCCGGACAAGGACGCGGACAATCCGGCGGCGGGCACCCGCCCCTCGGGCGAGCCCCAGCTGCTCACGCTCGAGGGACGGATCGAGGAGGGCCTCGAATGCCCGGTCCTGCGCACGCCCGATGGCGAGACCTATGCCCTGAGCTTTCGGGACACCGAACTGGGCCCAGGCGATTATGTCCGCGTCAGCGGCGAGATCGCCGATGCGAGCTTCTGCATGCAGGGGCAGGGCACGCTCATCGTCCAGGATGCGAGCAAGGCGGAGCCGCCCGCCCGCGACCGCGACCCGGCCCGCGCGGGCGGTATCGCGTTGACGAGCCAATATGTGCGGGGCAGCTGGGTCGCCAAGGGCGTCGATGCCGATTGCGCCAGGCCCGATTTCGACGTGACGGCCAATTCGCGCGGCATGAGCATCATCGAAACCCGGGTGAACGGCTATCCCGAAACGGGCGTGGTCGATGTCGGCCCCACGCCCGCGCTCCAGTGGGACGAACCGCTGCCGACCCTGCCGATCGAGGCGCGCGGACCCGATGGCCTCGCGGTGATGCCCGCAGAGGGGGCGGACCCCGTCACGCTCGCCGGGCACCGGATCGAGGGCGACGGCGTGGTCTTCGTCAAATGCGCCGATTGATGGTGGCCTGATCGCACCGATGCCCCGATAAGGGGCGCATGCACGCGTTTCAGACCGATCTGTGGCACCGTCTCGATGCCTACGAGATCGGCCCGCCGGACGCCGCGTTCTCCTTCGCCCAAAGGCTCGCCCGCGAAAACCGCTGGAGCGCCGACTACGCAGCGCGTGTGCTCGACGAATACAAGCGTTTCTGCTGGCTCGCCTGCGAGGCGGGGCACGAGGTCACGCCGTCCGATGCAGTCGACCAGGCCTGGCACCTCCACCTGACCTACAGCCGGGATTACTGGGAGCGGTTCTGCCCGCAGACTTTGGAGAAGCCATTGCACCACGGGCCGACCGCCGGGGGCACTGCCGAACGCACCCGCTATTACGACCAGTACGCGCAGACCCTTGCCAGCTACGAGGCGCATTTCGGCGAGCCCGCGCCGGGCGATATCTGGCCCGACGCGCGGCGGCGCTTTCTGGTCGATCCGCGCGCCCTGCGGGTGAATCCGGCAGACGCGATCATCCTGCCGCGCGGCCTCGCCTATGGTCTCGCCGCGGCAATCGCGATAGGCTTCGCGGCGCTGCTGGCACTGGTGGCCACGTGATAACCGACTGAGAAGGGGCGCATGATGGAACTCGGTCTGGCGCAATACGACGCGGAGCAATTCCTGATTCTCTATGCCGGGCTGATCGTGCTCGGCTGGCTGCTGGCGCTGATCGTGCCGGTGATCCTGCGCCCTGTCGGCGAGCCGGGCGTGCCGCAGGACGCCGGGCAATATGCCGCGCTGGCGGGCGGCAAGAGCCGCTATGCCGAGGCGGTGATGGCTGACCTGCTGGCTTCGGGGCGGCTGGAGCTGGAGGGCAAGACCTTCCACGTGCGCGACCGGCAGGCGGCGACCGGAGGCGCGGAAACACGGCTGATGTCGCTCGGCGACCGCTTCGGCTGGAAGAGCTTTTCCCGCGCGATCGAGGACGGCTACCGGATGGACCGCGATGCCCTGACCGAAGCAGGCCTGCTGACCGGATCGGGGCAGGCGCTGGGGGTACGCCTGATCGCGGTGATCCCGATGGCGCTGATCCTGCTGCTGGGCCTTTATCGCTTCCGGGCGGGCAGCGCGCTGGACGAGCCTGTCGGCATCCTCGCGGTGCTGATCGCGCTGGGCGTGGTGGTTGTTGCATGGCGGCTGCTGGTCGGTATCCGCCGCACGCGCGAGGGCGAGCGGGCGCTGCGGGATGCGCGGCAGGAGCATGTCCGGCTCAAGCGGGCGCCCACGCAGCCCGAGATGGGGCTGGGCGTGGCGATCTTCGGGACCGCAGTGCTCGCGGGCACGCCCTACGACCCCTTGCACGCGATGCGCCACGGCAGCGGCGGCGCGGACGGAAGCTATGCCGGGGATGGCGGCGGTTCGGGCTGCGGCGGCGGTGGCTGCGGCGGGTGCGGGGGATGACGCCGATACGCACACCATCCCGCGGCATCGCGCAGTGCCTGGAGCGATAATGGAGTTCATCGCACCCTTCGTCTTTTTCGCGATAATCCTGGTCATGGCGACGCTCGGAGCCGTCCTGCTGGTCTTCTTCGTGTGGCCGGACGCGGGCCTGCGCGCCCGCACCGCCTATGCGGCGATGCTCGGGCCAGGTATCGTCCTGACACCGCTGCTCCTCTTCATGTTCGAAGGTGGCGAGGAGGTCATTTTCGGCGCTTTGGGAATGGCGATCGTCGCGGCGGCTTGCGCACTGGTCGTTGGCTGGCCGGTTTCGCATGTGGCGACGCGGCGGCTTGCGCGCGCGACCATGATCGACGTGAGCACCTTCGAGTGAACCGACCGTCCGAACCTTGACCGGCCCGGCGGGTGCGATACATCTGCCGCGCTTTGAGTGGGGGGTCCAGATGAAGTTTTCAGGTTACATCGCATGCGCCGGGGTTCTGCTGTCGGCGGCGACGGTGGCGAATGCGCAGAACAACGGCTCGTCCGAGCCCCCCTACGCCTATACGCAAAGCTATTTCGTCGGCGAATGGGTCGACGGCACGGACTGCTCGGCCAACAAGCTGGTCATGCGCGCCGACGGCACGCTGACGGCCCCCAATGGCGGGCGCACGACCTGGAGGCTCGACGGCAACCGGCTGACCTTCGGCAGCGGGGCAAACGCGACGAGCTTCACCGTCCGCCCGGTCAACCGCGACCGGGTGCTGACCTATAACGACGACGGCAGCACGGGCTATTCGACCCGCTGCTGAGCTTTGCGGGTGAAATCCAGCACGGTCTGATCTATCTACGGTGGCTGCGGCGACCACGTTTTGGCGCAACGTATTTGAGCTACGATTCGGTAAGCGGGCGATCGATGGAGTGGGGAGAATGATCTTGGCTTCCCACTTCGATATTCTCGCTGCAGCAGCCGGACCATCCGAGTATTCATTTGGCCATGGCTCCGTGTGGACGGACCTACTGGCGTCGGCGTTGACGGGTCTTGTGCTGCTGCCGTTTGCGCTGTTTTTCATGTGGGGGTTTCATAAGGCTCGGCTCGACCGCTGGTTTGTCCTGACAGCTGTTTTGGCAACAATCTTGTCGGTGGTCGCCACCGAGATCATGAACGCATATCTCTGGGGAATTTACGCTTTTGCTGAGGATGTTCTCCATGTGATGGGGGTGCATAGATGGATGTATATGGTGTTCCCCAACCTTCTTGTCTGTCTCTTTGGGGCGTTAGGTTTCGGATGGTGGCTTAAACGTCACCGGAGAGACGATGTGTCTGGGATTGCCGAGTGACCTTCGCCGCCACTGTCCTGACTCTTTACCCCGAGATGTTTCCGGGGCCGCTGGGCGTGTCGCTCGCCGGCCGCGCGCTGAAGGAAGGCGCGTGGTCGCTCGACACCGTGCAGATACGCGACTTCGCCACGGACAGGCACCGGACGGTGGACGATACGCCGGCAGGCGGCGGGGCGGGCATGGTGCTCAAATGCGATGTGCTGGCGGCGGCGCTGGATAGTGTGACGCAAAGGCCCTCACCCCTTCAGGGGGGAGGGGTGGGAGGGGGGCGTGCGC
>PAVA01000066.1 GCA_002712945.1 Citromicrobium sp. | reverse complement strand
CGGCGACGACAAGCCCAAGAAGCGCCGCAGCCGTGGCGGCAGGGGTCGGCGCAAGAAGACCGGCGACACCACGCCTTCGGAAACGCAGGAAGAGGTCTCCGAGCAGGTCGTCGAGGACATGGCGGTAGTCGCAGGGCCGGAAGGCACGCCCGCAACCGCCGAAGCCGCGGCAGAGGACAAGCCCGAAGCCAAGCCGCAGGACAAACCCAAGCCCCGCCGCTCGCGCGCCAAGAAGGCCGAAGAGCCGACGGACACGGCCGAAGGCAAGGACGGCGAGGAGAAGCCTGCGCCCAAGAAGCGGGCCCCGCGCGCCAAGAAGGCCGACAACGCCGCAGATGCGAGCAAGGAAGAGGCTTCGGAAGAGAAGCCGAAACCCCGTCGCTCGCGCGCCAAGAAGGCGGATGCCGGCGAGGAAACCGGCGAGGCCGCTCCGGCGAAGAAGCCCCGCGCGCCGCGCAAAAAGGCCGAAAAGCCCGCTGCGGAGCCGTCCGAAACCAAGGAGCAGCTGACCGAGGATATCGCGGTGGTCTCCGGCCCCGACGAAACTCCGGTCGATCCGCAGGAAGCGGCCGATCAGACGGCGCAGGACGGGCCCTCGCCCGCCCCCAGCGCCGCCAATGATGCCAATGGCGCCAGTGATGGCGAGGGTGAAGGCGATGGCAAGGGCCGTCGCGGCTGGTGGCAGCGGACGTTCGGCGCCTGATGGACCGCGCATGATGCAAGGGCGTGCGGTGGCCGGCGTGAGGGACTACGTCCTGTGAGCCTCGCCTACCGCACGCCCGAGCATCGCTTCGCGAACCTGCCCGATTTCCCCTTCCCGGCGAACTACTACACGCTGCGCGAAGGGCTGCGGGTCCACTATCTCGACGAGGGCCCGCGCGAGGGCACGCCCGTGCTGATGATGCACGGCGAGCCGAGCTGGTGCTATCTCTACCGCCACATGATCGGCCCGGTCGTGGAAGCCGGGTATCGCGTGCTCGCGCCCGACCTGATCGGCTTCGGCAAATCGGACAAGCTGACGAAAAAGAGCGAATATTCCTACGCGCTGCATGTCGCGTGGATGCGCGACTGGCTCGACGCGATGGGCCTCAAGGACATCGTTCTGGTCTGTCAGGACTGGGGGTCGCTGATCGGCCTGCGGCTGGTGGCGGATACGCCCGATCTGTTCGCGGCGGTGGTGCTCTCCAACGGCGGGCTTCCTGCGGGCGAGCCCGCGCCGCCTGCGTTCGGGAAGTGGCGCAGGTTCTCCAAATTCAGCCCGGTCCTCCCGATCGGGAAGATACTCCAGCAGGCGACGGTCCGCGAGCTGAGCAAGGCCGAGGTCGCTGCCTACGACGCGCCCTTCCCCACGCGTGGCAGCAAGGCGGGCGCGCGCATCTTCCCCTCGCTGGTGCCGCTAGGCGATAACGAGGCGGTGCCCGACCAGGTGCGCGCGTGGAAAAAGCTTCAGGCCTTCGACAAGCCCTTCACCTGCGCCTTTTCGGACCGCGATCCGATCACGCGCGGAGGCGATGCGAAGTTTCGCGAGACGGTGCCCGGGGCGAAGGACAATCCGCTCCACCGCACGCTGAAGGGCCACCACTTCATCCAGGAAGACGATTCGCAGGGCTTTGTCGCCGCGATCCTCGAAACAGCGCAGCGCGCGGGGTTTTGAATGCGGCCAGTAACGCAGAAAACCGCTCGCCCTGAGCTTGTCGAAGGGCTGCACTTCTCTTCAAGAAAAACAGTGCTTCGACAGGCTCAGCACGAACGGTTTCTTTCTTTGGCGGCGGCTCAGAACTCAACCCGCTCACCCTTCCAGTCGAACAGGGCGCCACTATCCTGCGTGGTCAGGCCGTCCAGAACATCCAGCAGGTTGCGCGCCGCATCGGCGGGCGCAGTCAGCTGGCCTTCGGGCAGGTTCGCCTGGAAGGGTTCGGACAGCGGCGTATCGACCGTGCCGGGATGCAGACCGACACAGATCGCCTGCCTGTGGGTTCGCGCCAGCTCGATCGCGTAGTTGCGCACCAGCATGTTGAGCGCCGCCTTGCTCGCCCGGTAGGAATGCCATCCGCCGATACGATTGTCCCCGATCGAACCGACCCGCGCCGATAGCGCGGCGAAAACGCTTCGCCGGTCGCGCGGCAGCAGCGGAAGAAAGTGCTTTGCGACCAGCGCAGGGCCGATGGTGTTGAGGTAGAGGACGCGCGCCATCGCCTCTGCCTCTACCTGTTTGAAGCTGCGCTCCGGCCCGTAGTCCGGCAGGGTCAAAACCCCGCTCGCCACGATTACCGTATCGAGGGGCTGCGAGCCCGTCGCCTGCGCGGCGCCGGCAATGCTGCCTTCCCTGTCGAGATCGAAGCGCACCCATTGCGCCCCTGCCGGCAGGTTTTCGGGCCGCTGGCGCGAAGCGGCGAAGACCTGCCCTGCCCCGCGCGCGACCAGTTCCGCGACCAGCGCCGCGCCGATCCCGCCACTCGCGCCGAACACGATGGCCCGGCCTGTGCTCTGTCCTACACTCGTCATGCCGGCTACACCTAGCCGCACACCCCGCACATCCCCATACGGCCACCGGGGCAGGGTTTTGTCCCTCTGGACACTGTGTCAGGTGTGTCAGGCGGGCGTTCATGCCCTTGCACCTTGCGCCGCACACGTTAGGTGAGACCCAAGCAGAATTCAGGACTTTCCCATGGCGACCTTCACCCTCCCCAAGAACTCCAAGATCCGCGACAAGGGCGAGGTCCACAAGGCGGCCGAAACCGGCGGGCGGATCCGGAAGTTCAAGATCTACCGCTACAATCCCGACACCGGCGAGAACCCGCACTACGATCGGTTCGAGCTCGATCTCGATGCCTGCGGCCCGATGGTCCTCGACGCGCTGTTCAAGATCAAGAACGAGATCGACCCGACGCTGACCTTCCGCCGGTCGTGTCGCGAAGGCATTTGCGGATCGTGCGCGATGAACATCAACGGCTCGAACGCGCTGGCCTGCACGACCGCGATCGAGGATCTGGGCGGCGAGATCCGCATCACCCCGTTGCCGCACATGGAAGTGGTGAAAGACCTCGTCCCCGATTTCACGCATTTCTACGCGCAGTACGCCTCGATCCGCCCGTGGCTGCAGACCGTCAGCCCGACACCGAGCGGCAAGGAACGGCTGCAGAGCCCGGAAGAGCGCGAGAATCTCGACGGGCTGTACGAGTGCATTTTGTGCGCCTGCTGCTCGACCGCGTGCCCGTCCTATTGGTGGAACAGCGACAAGTTCCTCGGCCCGGCGATCCTGCTGCAGGCCTATCGCTGGCTGGCCGACAGCCGCGACGAGATGACCGGCGAACGGCTCGACCAGCTCGAAGACCCCTACCGGCTCTATCGCTGCCACACGATCATGAACTGCGCGAACGTGTGCCCCAAGGGCCTTTCGCCCGCGAAGGCAATCGCCGAAACCAAGAAGATGCTGGTCGACCGCGCAATCTAGATGAACGAGCTATTCGCGCCGGTCGATTACCGTCCGATTCCCGGTGAGGACGGCTGGTATTCCTGGAACCTGACCGACAGCACCCGGTATAACGGCGTCGTGCTGGGCCCCTTGAAGGTCCGGCACGAGGATGCCCACGGCCTCCGGCGCACCCGCCTGCGGATGGTGCCGGAGCACAAGCACACCAATATCCAGGACATGATCCATGGTGCGGTGACGCTCGGCCTGATCGACGTCGCCCTGTTTGCAGGGGCACAGACCCTCGGCAGCGGCCATGACGGCCCGATGGTGACGGTGGAGCTTTCGACCCAGTTCGTCGGGGCCGGCGACCCGCGAAGGCCGCTCGATGCGGTGACCGAACTGGTGCGCGAAACGGGCCGGATGGTCTTCGTACGCGGGCAGGCGGTGCAGGACGAGGATGTCATCGCCAGTTATTCCGGGATCGTGCGCAAGGTTCGACCGCGCGGATGAGCGGCCTCCTGCAACGCTACGAGGCGCTTGTCGCCGCGGAGGAACTGCGCGCCGATCCGCAGCAGCTGGCCGCTGCGAAGGCGCTCCACCGGGTCGAGCAGGAGCTGGAGCGGGCCGATAGCAAGGGGCTGATCTCGCGCGTGTTCGGGCGCGGCGGCAAGCGGGTGCGCGGCATCTACATGTGGGGCGGCGTTGGGCGCGGCAAGTCGATGCTGATGGACCTGTTCCACGAAACGCTGGCCATCGAGGACAAGCGCCGGGTCCACTTCCACGCCTTCATGCAGGACGTCCACAAGCGGCTGAAGGGTTGGCGCGCGGTCGATCCTGGCGACCCCGTTCCCAAGCTCGCGAGCGAGATCGGCCAGGATCTGCGCTGCCTCGCCTTCGACGAGATGGTGGTGAACAACGCCGCCGACGCGATGATCATGAGCCGGCTGTTCCGCGCGCTGATCTGCGACGAGGATGTCACCATCATCGCGACCAGCAACCGTCCGCCGCGCGATCTCTACAAGGACGGGCTCAACCGCGACCTGTTCCTGCCCTTCATCGACCTGCTGGAGGACCAGATGCAGGTCGTCGAACTCAACGGGCCGACAGACTACCGGCTGGACCGGCTGGCGGGCCTCGACACATGGCACACGCCGCTGGGCGAGGAATCGACGGCCAAGGTGCGCGAGGCGTTCTTCCGCCTGACCGACCATGCGCCCGAGGAGGCCGACGTGGTGCCCTCCGCCGATCTGGACCTTGGCGGCGGGCGCAGCCTCCATGTGCCCAAGAGCTTCAAGGGCGTGGCCGTGTTCAGTTTCAAGCGGCTGTGCGAAACGCCGCGCGGCGCGGCGGATTACCTGGCGATCGCGCGCAATTATCACACGGTCATCATCGTCGGCATCCCGCAGATGGGGCCGGACATGCGCAACGAGGCGGCGCGCTTCGTCACCCTGATCGATGCGCTGTACGAATGCCGGGTCAAGCTGTTCGCCACCGCCGCAGCCGCGCCCGACCGGCTCTACACCGCCGGTGACGGGCAGTTCGAGTTCGAACGGACCGTCAGCCGGCTGGAGGAAATGCGCAGCGCGCAATACATGGCGCTGGGCCATTGCAGCGACGCTTGAAGCGCACCCCGGCGGGCCCCAGATACCTCTCGTTCCCGGCGGCCCTACAACCCCGCCGATGTGAGATAGCATCATGATCGATATTCGTCCCTTCGACAGCCTCGGTGCGGCGAACCACGGCTGGCTCGACGCACGCCACCACTTCAGTTTCGCCAGCTACTACGACCCGCAGCGCATGGGCTGGGGCCGCATCCGCGTGTGGAACGACGATACCATTGCGGCGAAAAGCGGCTTTCCGCCCCACCCGCACGACAACATGGAAATCGTCACCTTCGTGCGGACCGGCGCGATCACGCACCAGGATTCGCTCGGCAACAAGGGCCGCACGGGTGCGGGCGACGTTCAGGTGATGAGCGCGGGCACCGGCATCACCCATGCCGAGTACAATCTGGAGGACGAGGCGACCACGCTGTTCCAGATATGGATCCTGCCCGACAGCCAGGGCGAGGCTCCGGGCTGGGACCAGCGCGAGTTCCCGAAGGTGAGCCGCGATGGCGGTTTCGTCGTGCTCGCCAGCGGGACGCCGGAAGAAGACTATGCCCTCTCGATCCGCGCCGATGCGAAGGTCGCCGCGGCGACGCTGAAAGCCGGGCAGACGGCAGAGTGGCAGGCCGCGCCGGGGCGCCACCAGTACCTCGTCGCGCCGACCGGGCGCATCCGGGTCAACGGTGTCGAGGCCGCTCCGCGCGACGGGATCGCGACGAAGGACGAAGGCGTGCTGAAGGTCGAGGCGCTGGACGACGCCGAGGTCGTGCTGGTCGACTCGCGTTAGCGGATCAGGCCGGAACCGGCGCCTGCTTCGCGCCGCGGCGCTGCTTTTCTGCGAGGCGCGCCATCAGCTTGAGATCGCGCTCGGTCAGCTTGAGCGCGGTGTCGGCCCAGATCTCGGTGATCTCGGTCAGTTCGGCGAGCGAGAGATCCCAGTAGCGCTTGGTCGCCCGGCGCGAGCCGAGCAGCCCGGCATGGCGGCGCGCGTTCTTCTCGATGAAAGACTGGACCGCCTCTTCGCCGGCTCCGTCGGGCACGACCTCGTGAACCAGGCCCAGCGCAAGCATGTCCCTCGCAGGCAGGCTCTTGCCCGACGTGACCAGTTTCTCGGCCGCGACGGTGCCCAGCTGACGGCTGAGCAAGGCATGCGCCCCCATCCCCGGAAACAGGCCGAACATGATTTCGGGCAGGCCGAAGCTCGCGCTTTCCTCGGCAATGATGAAGTCGAACGACAGCAGCGCTTCGAGCCCGCCACCCAGCGCATCGCCCTGCACCAGGCCGATGGTCAGCAGCGGCAGGCCGAGCGTATTGATGTTGCGGTGGAGGATGCGGCAGCAACGATAACCGTAATCGACCAGCGCGTCGCGATCGCCCTCTATGATCAGCTGACGGAACAGGGCCAGATCGCCCCCATAGCAGAATACGCCCGGCGCATGGCTGCCCAGCACCAGGAAGCGCAGGTCGTCCTCGCCGAAATTGCCTTCGATCAGGTCCTGCCAGCGCTCGAAATCGTGCAGCATCGCAGGCGTGAAACTGGGCCGCCCGGTCGGGACCATGTGGGTCCACAGCGCCTTGGTGTCGGCGTCGTACTCCACCCGCAGCTCGCGCAGCGAGAAGAGCTCCGGCGAAATGACCGGCGTCCCCTCGAGCACCATCGGATCACCCGACTCGTCGAGGATGATGTGCTGCTCGAAATTGGTGCTGACCCGGTTCATGCGACCCTCGTTAGCCTCGGCGGGACGGACCAAAAGTCCGTCTTGCAAGGGGGAGGCTAAGCTATGGGGTGACTCGGCGGCAATGATTTATTTACCATACCGCCCCATTCGGGACATTTTTGCGCTGGGCCGAGTCTATTTGTTGCCCAAAAGACTCAAATTCCGCTCCAGCATGAGCAATTGCCACAATTCGCGCGCGTGATCGCGCCGACCGGATATATGGTCCTCGGCGAGGCGCGACAGTGCCTGAGGCTCGAACCAGCCGGTGTCGAGCAAGCGCTCGCTGCGCGCCGCAGCACGGGCGGCATCCTTCAGATCGGTGCGGAACCACTGGGCGATCGGCAGCACGAAACCCTGCTTGGCCCGGTGGAGAATATCCCCCGGAAGGTCGCCCGCCATGGCGCGCTTGAGCGCGAATTTGCCCTCCGTGCCGGAAACCCTGCGCGCCTGCGGAAGGCACGCGGCGAACTCCACCAGATGATGATCAAGCAGCGGCTCGCGCGCCTCGAGGCTGACCGCCATGCTCGTCCGGTCGACCTTGGTCAGGATATCGCCGGGAAGCCAGAACTTGAGATCGGCATATTGCGCCCGGTCGAGCCCGTTGCGCCCCGGCGCGCCCCGCATCAGCTCGACCAGCGGCTGCTCGGCGCGATACCCGCCAAGCTCGCCCATCATCCGGTCGGAGAATATCCGCTGCCGGTCATGCGGCCCCATGATCGAGAGGGCCCGCGCGTAGGCCTCCTCGCCCGACATCGCGAGCGCCTGCAGGGTCGCCTTCGCGCGAAAGGGGCGCGGCGCCCAGTCGGCCTTGGGATAGAGCGTACCGAGAGTACCGAATGCGGCCCGCCTCAGGCCTGCGGGAAGCCAGCTGCGCGCGCGTTCTTCCGCCGCATGGAAGACATGGCGGCGATAGCCCGCAAAAGCCTCGTCCGCGCCATCGCCCGACAGCGCGACCGTAACATGCTCGCGGGCGAGCGCGCAGACCTGCGCGGTCGGCAGGGCAGAGGCATCGGCGAAGGGTTCGTCGAACATCGCGACGAGCGGATCGATCATGCCGAACATGGCGGGATCGACGATCCGCTCGTGATGATCGGTCCCGAACTGCGATGCGATCCGCCGGGCATGGGCCGTCTCGTCGAGGTCGGGCACGTCGAACCCGATCGAACAGGTGGTCACGCGATCTTTGGCGAAATCCGCCATCATTGCGACGACCGTGGAACTGTCGACCCCGCCGGAGAGAAACGCGCCGAGAGGTACATCGCTTACCATGCGCGATTCGACCGCGGAGCACAGCCTGTCGCGGATTGCTTCGGCCTCGTCCGCCTCGTGCATGCGATGGCGATCGAGGAAGGAAATGTCGTACCAGCGCACCGGCGGGCGCGGAGCCATGCCCCGCTCGACGATCCGGTAATGGCCTGCAGGCAGCTTCTCGACCCCCGCCAGGATCGATCGGTGATCGGGCACATAGCCCCACGCGAAGTAGTCCTCGATCGCCAGCGGATCGATTTTGCGTTCGAGCGCGGGATGCGCCAGCAATCCCTTGAGTTCGGAAGCGAAGGCAAAGGTGCCATCGGGCAGCGTCGCGGTGAACAGCGGCTTCACGCCGAAACGGTCGCGCGCGAGGAACAGCTTGCGGGTGTTGCGATCGTAAAGCGCGAAGGCGAACATGCCCTCCAGCCGGTCGAGGCACTGGACGCCCCATTCGCGCCAGGCCGCCAGGATCACCTCGGTATCGCCTTCGGTGCGGAAATTGTGGCCCAGCTGCCGCAACTCGCGCCGCAGCGCGCGGTAGTTGTAGATCTCGCCGTTGAAGACGATCACCGATCGCTCGTCGGGAGAATGCATTGGCTGGGGCGACCCCTCGACGTCGATCACCGACAGGCGCCGATGACCGAGGCCGACACCCTCGGCCAGCCACAGACCCGCACCATCGGGACCGCGATGGACCATGGCATCGCGCATCCCGGTGAGGATCGAACGATCGACCAGCGCGGCCGGGTCGCGCGTAAACAGGCCAGCAATGCCGCACATGACCGGTGTTTCTAACGGGAAAGCGAGTGCGCGACCACCAGGGCCGGCCCGCCGCTCGCCTCGTGAAAGCTGGCCAGTGCCCGCGAACCTGCATTCGCGCCGTTTTCGGGTGTGGAAAAGATCACGAGGTAACGCGGCGCGGGACGCAGCAGAAGCCGCGCGCCCAGCCCTTCGAGCCGGTAGGCGAGCGGATCGGCGGTGGCGGCATCTGCGGCGACATAGCTGGTCCAGGCCAGCCTGCGCTCGGCCGTGCCGGCCCGAAGGACCGCACCTTCCATGGCCGTCGCAGCCTCCGCCGGTCCCACGCGACGCCACGGCGTGTCGGGCGGTACCGCGCCTTCCGCGCCTGCGGTCGGGTCGCCATGCCCGTCATATTCGGCAAGGTAGAGATCGACCCGATTGCCAGCAGCATCCCGGTAGACCGCATGGAGGCGCTGGCGTACGTTCGCCCCGCGCGGTTGCCAAGCAAGGTCGGACCCCGCGTCGACTTGCGTCCAGCCCGGAATCTGGGGTGCGCGCAAAGGCGCTGCCGGGGTGCCCGCAGCGTGTGCCAGCCCCGCCCACAGCCCGGCGAGAAGAACCAGCGCGGCAATCAGCGGGCCGAGCGTGCTGGACCGCGCAGGCAGCCGGTCGAGCGCACGCACCAGGGGATCGTTTGCCAGCCGCGCGGCGCCACGCGCCTCGGCCTGCGGGTCGCGATCGAACCAGCGCCACGCCAGCGCCAGCACCACCGCGACGACGAGCGCGAAGAATACCCAGCCGTAGAGGATGTGGTCGAACCCTCCGGCGCGCTCGGCCCCGACGACCTGCGCCACCGCAATGGTCGCCCAGGCGCGCACGCCATTGGCTAGGATCGGAACGACGAGGCACAGCGCCAGCAGCGCGATCCGGCGCGGCCAGCGCTCCATGCCGATCTTCGCCGCGAGCACGCCGAGCGTCAGCATCGCGACCACGAACTGCACGCCCGCGCAGGCTTCCGCGACCACGAAGAGGCCCGCGGGCGTGTCGATGAAGATGCCGTCGATCCGGGCAGGGATACCGCTGAGATGGGTGAGGAAGATCACCATTTCGGCGGTCAGCATTTGCAGCGGCGGCACGATTTCCTCGCCGAACGGCACGAGGAAGCAGGCGAAGGCCAGCGGGAAGAGCAGCACCGCGCCCACGCGCGGACCCAGCATGGCAAGGGTCGCTGTCTGCAGGATCAGGACCGCGCCCGCCTGCGCCACGATATCGAGCGACGTGAGCGTGCCGACCATCCACACGCCAAGCGCGCCGAACACCAGCGGCACGCCGGGCCACCATGCTTGCGGCGCCATCTGTGCGAGCACCTCGCGCCGGTTCCACACCAGCCAGCCGACAATCGGCGGGACGAACAGGATGTGCTGATAGGCCGACACGGTCAGCCACTGGCGCGCCATGTCGACCCATTGCGGCGCAGTGAGCAGCAGGGCCGCTGCCCATGTCAGTGCCAGCCAGCCGAGCGCGCCCGCCCATGCTGCGGGAATGCGCTCGAGGAAGCCGGTTAGCGCCGACCGGCGGGCGTCGGGGGCCAGTTCAGGCGGCATCGCGCGCTTGGTCTGCATCGTCCGGGCTTTCGCTGGCCGGATCGGCGCCGGGCGGGCGAAGCAGATCCGCCAGCCCCGCGAGCATGGCGGGCCAGGACTGTTCGGCTAGCACGAAGGCACGCGCCGCCTGCCCCATCGCCTCTGCCTTCGCCCGATCATCGAGCAACGAAAGCGCGCGGCCGATCATCATCCGGTCCCCCTCGGCCACCGCAAAGTGCGTGCCGTCCTCGGCATCGATTCCGGTCGCGGCTTCGGGCGAGAGCAGCACGGGCCTCGCCATCGCCATCGCTTCGAGCACCTTGTTCTGGATACCGCGCGCGATGGTCAGCGGCGCGGCGACGATATCGGCCTCGGCAAGGAAGGGCCGCACGTCGGCGACCTCGCCCCACACGGTGACGGCCTCGCGCCTGCCCAGCGCCTTGACCGCAGGCGTCGGCGCGCGACCGACGATATGAAATTCCGCGTCGGCATGCGTCTCGCGGATGCCCGGCAGGATGTGCTGCACCATCCGCTCGACCGCCGCGATATTGGGCGCGTAGTCCATCTGCCCGGTGAAGACGATGTTGGGGCCGGGTCCGAACAATGTCGGCTGCGGGGCGACCGCCTCGGGCGCGAAGAACTGCGCGTCGATCCCGTTGCGCATCACCTTCAGGTCGATCTGGTTGAGGGTCGAGAGGCGCGTGCGAAACAGGTTTGCCTCATTCTCGCTGATCAGCAACGTGGTATCGGCAGCGCGGGCGAAACGCTCCTCCGCCGCCGCGAGCAAGCGCCCTTCGCGCGCGTGGACCCACGCCTTGGGCCCATGGCCCGTCTTGCCGTAAGCCTCGAACTTGGCGCTATCGACATCGCACAGGTCGAGCACGGTGCGGCCCGGAAAATGCGGCGGGACATATTGTGCCATCTGGCCGGAGAAGACGTAGATCGCGTCGATCGGGCGGTAATGGAGCACCTGCTCCACCCATTCGCGCAGGCCCTGATGCGCGAAGGCAGCGAGACTGACGGGCAGGCCCTTCACCATTGCTTCGGCGGCGGCCAGCATGTCCGACTTGCGGTGGGGCACAAGGAAGTGGCTCGCGGCCAGCCCGGAGAGGAACTCCTCGCCCAACCCGGACGCATCATCGAACGTGCCGACATGGACCGGGCCGAGCGCCGCGAGCGCGCGCAGCACGTGGTAGGACCGGATCTTGTCCCCCCGGTCGGGCGGAAAGGGCACGCGGTGCGCGAGGAACAGCGTCTCTCCCATCAAGCCAGCCCCCTCGCGATGAACGGCCCGATGCCGTTGGCGACGGGAAGCGGCAGCTTCTTCCAAAGTGCGATCTTGCGAGCGTATGCCTCACTCGTCGGATCGACATCGCGCGCCTGCGAACCCGGCGCGGTCCAGCGCGCATAGGCGAGCGGTTCCGGCTCGAACCCCCAGTTCTTCTTGTAGTGGAAGGGCCCGCTGCCGGTCTTCGAGCGCCCGAAGTCGAACCGCGTGCAGCCTTTCTCCGAGCGCGCGTGGCACATCAGCGCGTAGTACATCCGCTCGTTCGCGCGGGTATCGCGCGCGCGCCATACGCCGCCGCCCCAGAACGGGTAGGCGGTGCCTTGGTGGTAAAGCGTCAGCACGCTGGCGAGCGGCTCGTCCCCCTCCCAAACGGTGAGGATATCGGCGCGCCCGTCGAAAGCGCGCAGGACGGCATCGAACAGGCTGCGCGGGAAAACCGGCGTGCCGAGATTATGCACGCTCGCGGCGTAGCAGGCGTAGTGCGCCGCGCGGTCGCTCTCCTTGGTGCCCACGGTGACCGCGAGATCGTTCTTAAGGCTCTTGCGGATTTCGGCGCGCTGCTTGCGCGGGATTGCGAGAAGCTGCGCCTCGTCGTCCTCGGCAAGGTCGCGCACGAAGCCGCAGTGCTTGCCGGAAATGTGCTCCCAGCCTGCAGGCGTCGCTCCGCCGCGCAGTTCGACCTCGGCGCAGGAGCGCCGCAGGGCAAACTCGCTGGCGGCCCGAGCCAGCCTGTCCGCGATGCGCGCCTCGACCGCGAGGGGCCCGCCATCCACCGCGAAGCCGCTGGACACGAGCGCGCGCCCGAACAGCGGTGAATGAACCAGCGTCAACGGCAGCCAGCCGACGATCCGCCCTGCCCGCTCGGCAAGGATCCCGCAGGCCTGCTGGCCGGTGCCGCGTTCGATGGCGACCAGCCATTCGGGCAGGTGAAACGGGCTGCCGCCCTGCTCTTCCACGAAAGCCGCAATCCGGCGCGCCTGCCGGGCATCATGCAGATCGGCCAGCGCGATGCTGGCCGGGTCGCTCTTGTGGTCGGGTATGAAAGGCGCGTTCATGCCGCTTCCCTGGGAATGGCGCGCGATGCGGCTGCAGCGATCTCGTCGACCCGTCCCCACGCGAAATCGCCCAGCAGGCGTTCGAGCTTGCGCTCCATGACCGACAGGTTGGTGTAGTGGCGAATACGCGAGCGCAGCGGCGCCCCGGCGACACGCGGCTGGCCGGGATCGACCTCCCACGGGTGGCAGTAAAAGATGGCCGGCTCGCCCTCCGCGCGGTTGACCTGGTCGATCGCCCAGCGGGAGAAGGCATAGGGAAGCGTACGGAAGAAGCCGCCCCCGCCCGCCGCAACGCGACTGCCGCCGAGCATTGCCGTCGTCACCGGCAGCTCGATCAGCTCCGCCCCATCGGCAGGGCGGAAGGCGAAACGCGGTGCCTCGCGCCAGCCATAGTGATCGTGCGCCACGGGCGCGACGCTCGAGCTGTAGGCATAGCCCTGCGCCGCCAGTTCATCGAACGCCCAGGGATTGCGCGCATCGATGGAGAAGCTCGGCGCGCGATAGCCGGTAATGGCAACCCCGCCCGCATCCTCCAGGGTGCCGCGCGACCGGCGCAGGTCTTCGGCGAATGCCGCGCGGTCCATGGTGAAGACGCGCTGGTGATCGTAGCCGTGGCTGGCGAGTTCGTGGCCTGCCTCGGCAATCTTGCGGATGGTGTGCGGCACACGCTCCGCGATCCAGCCGAGCGTGAAGAAGGTTGCCTTCACGCCTGCCCGATCGAACAGGGCCAGTATTGCCTCCACATTGCGCTCGACGCGCAGCTCGCAACGGTCCCAGTCACCGCGCGCGATGGTGTTCTCGAACGCGCCGACCTGGAACCAGTCCTCGACATCGACCGACAGGCCGTTGACGATGGGCTGGCCCGGCGGCTGCGGCTGGCGGGAGGGCGCGAGGTCCATGGTCAGGCGGCTTTGCGCCCCTCTTTGTCGAGCCATTCGATCAGCAGCTGGAGGAGGTAGCGCACGCTCTGCTCCTGCTCTTCGAGCCGCGATTCGAGCGCGTGCACGCGCTCGGCGAGCGGATCCTCCGTATTGCGCGGGCTCCCCTCGATCGCGCGGGAAAGCGCCGCGATGGCAGCGCGCAAGTCGTCCATGTCTTCGCCCTTCGGCGGACTGGACGGCTCGTCCTCCCGCTTCGTTGCGGCAGAGGATGCCGGAGCCGCTGCGGGAGCGGGCGGCGGTGGAGGTGCTGCAAAGGACGGCGCAGGTGACGGCGCGAGATCGGGGGCCGGACTGGCGAAGCGAGGCTTGCCCTCGCCCGGTGCCGGGCCCTCCTCGCTCCGGTTGTCGCGCGCCATCTCCTCGACCACGGAGGTCAGCATCGCGCAGTCGATCTGGCTGCGCTGCTCCACCGCGCCCATCAGCAACAGGCGGGTGGCGATCTGGTTGACCCGGCGCGGGATGCCGCCGCTCGCCTCGTGGATCGCGGGGAAAATCTTGGGATCGAAGGACGGAATGCCCTTCCAGCCGACCAGCGCGAGCCGATGCTCGATATAGGGCGCGATTTCCTGCGGCTCCATCGCGGTCAGATGGTGCGCGGCGATCACGCGCTGGCGCAGCTGCTCCAGCCGGTCGTGCTGGGCGAGCATCTGCTTGAATTCGGGCTGGCCTAGCAGGAGCTGTTGCAGCAGCGGATGCGAGCCGAGCTGGAAATTGCTCATCATCCGCAGTTCTTCCAGCGCCTCGAAACTGAGGTTCTGCGCCTCGTCGACGATCAGCAGGCAACGGCGGCCCGCGCGCGCTTCCTCGTGCAGGAAGGTCTCGATCGCGCCCAGCGCGCTGGCCACGCCCACGCCGATTAGATTCCCGCCGCTTTCGGTGCAGGTCAAGACCACGCTATGCCCCATCAACCTGTTGCCGCCAGCCGCGACCATACAGGGCGAATGGCGCGAGGTGG
>PAVA01000065.1 GCA_002712945.1 Citromicrobium sp. | reverse complement strand
CAGCATGAGGCGATAGCCCGCCAGCAGCAGGAGGCCGTGGATCGAAACGATGACGATCATGTCGATCACGGGGTGACGGGCTCCTGTCTCATCGCCATCGGGCACCGGCCACACCACGCGCCAGCATCGCGCGGAAGCGCTAGCAGCGCGGAGTTGACGGCCCGTTAAGCACATCCGCGCTAGGCAGCGCCACGCAATGCGCGTTCTTCATGTTCTCGACCATTCGCTGCCGCTGCACAGCGGCTATGCCTTCCGCACGAAGGCCATCATGCGTGCGCAGCTCGCGGACGGGCTGGAGGTGCGCGGGATTACCGGGCCACGCCATTCGGCAGAGGGGCCTGCGGAGGAGACCTGCGAAGGCCTGCGCTTCCATCGCACCACGCGGTCCGTCGGCGGCCCGCCGGGCCTGCGCGAATGGCGCGAGATCGCGGCCCATGCCGATGCCATCGTCGCCCTCGCGCAGAGCTGGCGCCCCGCGGTGCTCCATGCCCATTCGCCCGCACTGTGCGGTCTCGCCGCGATCCGCGCGGGCAGAAAGCTCGGCATTCCGGTGGTTTACGAGATTCGCGCCTTCTGGGAGGACGCGGCGGTCGGCAATGGTACGGGACGCGAGGGATCGCTCAAATACCGCCTGACCCGCGCGCTCGAAAACCGGGCCGTGGCCAGCGCCGACGCCGTCTTCACCATTTGCGAAGGCCTGCGAAGCGATCTGGTCGCGCGCGGCTTTTCGCCCGGGAAGATCGGCATTTCGCCCAATGCGGTCGACCTGACGCAGTTCGGCACGCCCGCGCCGCGCGATCCCGCGCTGGCGGAGGAACTGGCGCTCGGGAATGGCCCCGTGATCGGCTTCATCGGCAGCTTCTACCCCTACGAGGGGCTCGACGACCTCATCGCCGCGCTGCCTGCGTTGCGCGAGCGCCATCCCGATACGAAGCTGCTGCTGGTCGGCGGCGGGCCCGAGGACGCGGCCTTGCGTGCGCAGGCCGCCGCCTCCCCGGCAGGCGAGGCGATCATCTTCACCGGCCGCGTGCGACACGACGAGGTCGCGCGCTATTACGCGCTGATCGACGTGCTCGCCTTCCCGCGCAAGAAGAGCCGCCTGACCGATCTGGTGACGCCCTTGAAGCCGCTCGAAGCGATGGCGCAAGGGCGCATCGTCGCGGCGTCCGATGTCGGCGGCCACAAGGAACTGATCGCCGACGGCGAAACCGGCGTGCTGTTCCCCGCCGACGATCCGGCAGGCGTGGCGCAGGCGCTGGCGAACATGCTCGACAATCGCGATGCCTGGCCCGCGATGTGCCAGCGCGCGCAGGACTATATCGCAACCAGTCGCGACTGGTCGCTCAACAGCAGACGTTATCTCGACGTTTACCATCGCCTGCTAGGCCGGACGGTGGATCGGTCGCCCGGAAGTGCGGCGTGGATGCCCTCAACCGACGGCGCCCACGCCCGCCAGGGGGCCCCGAGATGAAGGAAGGCGGCTTGGCCGAGCAGGATCACATACCGGACGAGAGCGACGCGAAGGAAGGCGGGCTGACTTCCAGCGCCGCATTCCCCGCGCTTGTCGCCCTGTGGTTCGCCGCATTGTTCGGCGGCGGCTGCCTGTTCCTGCCCCCCGTCCTGTTCGACATGCTGCTGGGCGGTGCCGCGCCGTTCGGCCCGCAGACCCGGCTCGTGTTCGCGCTGGGCGCGGCCGGCATCGGCCTGCTGATGGGCCTGTTCATCGCGCGGCAGGTGCGCACCGAGAGCCCCGAGTCTTCCGCTGCCGCGCCGCCCAAGCCCCGCAAAAGCGGCACCCGGCCCCCGCTCGATATTCGCTCTGCGCTGGGCCTCCCCTCGGTCGACGACGACGATGACGAGCACGAGAGCGAGCCCGCCTCGGAGGAAACCGCGTTCGACGAGAGCGCCTTCGACGAGACGGTACCGGACGACGACGTGCGGGCACCGATCGACGACCCGCATTTCGCATCCGCATGGAGCGATGCCGACGCCTACGACCTGACGGAATTCGAGCACCCGGAAGAGGACGAAGCGGACGCTCCGCCCGCGCCCGTCAGCTACGCCTTTGCCGACCAAGGCGACGAGGAATGGGATGGAGCACGGCAGCCGCCCCACCCGGCAACCGCTCCGCCCCGCCCTTCGCGCTACAACCCCTTCGCCGATTTCGTGCGCGAAGACGAGGAGGAGCCGGTGGCCCCTCGCCCCTTCGAGGCCGAGGCCGAAGCGGAGGAAGATCGACCGTTCGAAGCTCCACCTCGCGCCGAACCGATCGCCGAACCGCGCGCCCATGCCGCACCCCCGCCTCCGCCGCGATGGCCCGAGCCGCGCGCCGAGGAACCCACGCTCAACGAACTGGGCGTGGCCGAGCTGGTCGAACGGCTTGCCCGTGCCCTGCAGGGCGAGGAAAGGCCGCAGGAGGTCGTGAATGTCTCTCCGCCGCGTTCGGGGCAGCATCGCCACGAATCGGCACTTGCGCCGATGACGCCCCCGCCCGGCCTCGATGTGGACCGGGAAATGCGCGCGGCGCTCGATCGCCTGTCGCGCCTCGACGATGTGGCGTAATCTGCAGGTTCGCTAGCGCGAACCCGGTGGTCAGAACCAGTTAACTCAGCCCCCAGTCGATCGCACCGCGACCGCACGCTTCCAGAAAGGCGTTCGCGCGGCTGAAAGGCCTCGAGCCGAAGAACCCGCGATGCGCCGAGAGCGGGCTGGGGTGCGGCGATCGGATCACGCAATGGCGTGTGGGCTCGTTCAGTTCGGCGATCCGCGAGGCCTTCTTCTGCGCATGGCTGCCCCACAAGATGAACACGCTGGGCTCGGCGCGCTCGGCTACGGCGGCGACGCAGGCATCGGTGATCGCATCCCACCCGCGCCCCGCATGGCTGCCCGCCTGCCCCGCCTCGACCGTCAGCGAGTTGTTGAGGAGCAGCACTCCGCGCTCCGCCCATGGCGTCAGATCGCCGGTCGATGGCGCCGCGATACCGCAGTCATCCGCCAGCTCTCTGAAGATGTTCCTGAGCGAGGGCGGCGGCTGCACCCCGTCGGGCACCGAAAAGCACAGTCCCATCGCCTGCCCCGGCCCGTGATAGGGATCCTGCCCGAGGATCACGACCTTCACCTTGTCCAGCGGGGTCAGTTCGAGCGCGCGCAAGCGGCAGCCTTCGGGCGGAAAGATCGTCTTGCCCGCCTCGGCCTCGGCGCGCAGCCAGCCCCCCAGCCGCCGCGATTCGGGGCTTGCCAGCACGGGCTCGAGCACGGGACGCCAGCTTGCGGGAAGATCCTGGGACATCGCTCTTTGCTATGACGGGCGCGCGCAGCACGCCAGACGCCCTTTCCCTCTTTTCCCAATCGGCCTAGGGCCGTGGTGTCTTACAAGGGCTCCGGCCCAGTCCCCATCCCTGGCAGGAAATTCACTCTCAATGGCAGTCCATTTTCACGAAGAAGACCTCCCCGAAGGCGTGCTCGCCGAAGGTGCGGCGCTGGCCGTCGATACCGAGACCATGGGCCTCATCACCCACCGCGACCGGCTGTGCCTCGTCCAGATCAGCGACGGGCAGGGCGACGAACATCTGGTGCGCTTCGGCGTGGGCAGCAGCTTCGATGCGCCCAACCTCAAGGCCGTGCTGGCCGACCCCGCGCGGGTGAAGCTCTACCATTTCGCCCGCTTCGATCTCGCGGCGATCGAGTTCTGGCTCGGCGTCACCGCCGCGCCGGTGTTCTGCACCAAGATCGCGAGCAAGCTGACCCGCACCTATACCGACCGCCACGGCCTCAAGATGCTGGTCAACGAGTTGCTGGGCGAGGATATTTCCAAGCAGCAGCAAAGCTCGGACTGGGGCGCGCCCGAAATCAACGAGGCACAGCGCGAATATGCCGCCTCGGACGTGCGCTATCTCCACCGGCTGCGCGACATTTTCGAGGAACGTCTGCTGCGCGAACAGCGTATGCCGATTGCGCAGGCCTGTTTCGATTTCCTGCCGACCCGCGCCCGGCTGGACCTTGCCGGCTGGCCGAATGCGGATATTTTCAGCCACGAGTAGGGCCGAGAGCCGAGCCACATGCATCACGATCCGGTCGAAGAAACGAAGGAAGCGCGCGCGCAGCGGCGCGGGCGGCAGCACCAGGCAGCGCCTGGCGGCTTCCACGATCGGCTGATCAAGATCCTCGCGATCGGCCTGCCGATGGCGACGGGCGCGATCGTCGCCTTCCTCGTCCTCACGCCGCTATCCCCGCGCAGCGAGGTGTCCTTCATCCTCGACCGCGACAAGGTGGAGCAGATCGACGAGCGGATGCGGATCGACAAGGCGACCTATCGCGGCTCCGACAAGCAGGGCCGCCCCTTCTCGCTCAGTGCCGAGGAAGCCGTCCAGCGGTCGAGCGCGGAGGGGATCGTCCGGCTCGACCAGGTGCTCGCACGCATCCTGCTGGAGGACGGCCCCGCGCAGATCGCGGCCGAAGGCGGGGACTACACGATCGACGAGGAAGTGCTCGAGGTGCGCGGCCCGGTGATGTTGCAGGCAACCGACGGCTACCGCCTGACTGCACGCGGCGTTTCGGTCGATCTGCGCGAACAGCTGCTGGTCGGTCGCGACGGGGTTTCGGGCGCGGTTCCGGCGGGCACCTTCTCGGCGGACAGCCTGCGGGTGGACCTCGAAACCCGCACGATTACGCTTGACGGCAACGCGCGCCTGCGCATGGTGCCCGGCGCATTGGAGAGCATGCGATGATCCGCCGCCTTGCATCAGGTTTCACCCGCGCCCACGGCCGTCTCGCGCTGCGATCGGGCATGGCGGGCTTTGTGCTGGCGGCATGCACGGTCGCGGGCCTGCAATTGCAGGCGCAGGCGCAGGCGATTGCCGCGCACAATTCCAACGCGCCGGTCAACTACGCCGCCAATCGCATCGAGCTGCAGGACCGGCAGAACCGCGTGGTCCTTTCGGGCAATGTCGAGATCGATCAGGCCAACCTGCATCTGACGGCGGGGCGCACCATCGTCGACTATTCGGATAGTGGCGCGCTCAGCATCCAGCGCATTTCGGCCACCGGCGGCGTGACCGTGACGCGCGGCAACGAAAGCGCGCGAGGCAATGTGGCGGTGTACGATTTCAACCGCCGCGTCATCACCATGACCGGCGATGTGCGGCTGCGCCGGGGCAGCGACACGCTCAATGGCGGTCGGCTGACGATCGACCTGCGGAGCGGGCTTTCCAGCATCGACGGTGTCGGCAGTTCCTCGCAGGACGGTCGGGTGACCGGCTCCTTCTCGGTCCCGCAGGACTGATATTTTCTTGGGGCTACGGTGCCGGCCCGCACCCGCGTTCGGGATCGGGAAGGTGTCCGGGGGACAGCTTCCCCCGGACGGCGGCCAACCCACAAGATACTACCGATGGGTTGGCCGGGCGGGGGTGCGGGCTGGTGCCGCCTCAAACTAGCGCGACGCGGCGCGCGCGATCCACGCGATTTCCTGGCTGAGCAGCAATTCGGCCTGCTGGCTGTTGGCGAGAAGCGCCTGATGCAGCGCGGTCAGCCGCGATACCAGCCGGTCGAGCCGCTTGCCCCGCCAGATGCGCAGCTGCTCGGCCAGGTCGCGCTCATCCTTGAAGAAGATGCGCCGCGCGCGCTTCTGCGCCTCGACGAAAGAGCCGACATCCTCGCCCGGTCGCATCCGGGCCGAAAGCTGGGCAAGCTGCGCCGCGCGCCGCTCGAATGCCAGCGCCACGCCGACCGGGTTGAGCGAGAGCGTGTTGAGCCGCGCGAGTTCGCCCGGCAAGCGCCCGGCATGGCCGCCTAGCGCCGCATTGACGAGCGGCATGAACCCGTCTTCCTCGCTCGTCGCGCCGACCGCGTCCCATGCCGAAAGGCCCGCCGTCTTGGGTGAATCGGGCGCGGCATCGAGATAGAGCGCCAGCTTTTCGACCTCGGCTTCGGCCAGCCGCCGGTCGAGCCCGGACGCGCGCGCAATTCGCTGCGCCAGATCGCCGTCGAGCCGCAATCCGTTGCGGTCGGCCAGATCGCGCACGGTCTCGGCCATGTCGCGCAGGTTGGGCGGGTAGAACATCGCCACCAGCGTGCCCTTGGCCCCGGCGACCAGCTTCGCGCTGCGCGACTTGTCGGTCGCGGACGTCGCCACGACCAGCACCGGGCACGCCTCCCCCTCCGCTTGGAGATGGATTTCGAGCGCGTCGTGCGCCTCCTCGCCGGTCGCGCGCACGAGGATATGCCGGGCATCGCCGAACAGCGAGGAGGAGCGTGCCTCGTCCGCCAGCCTCACGGGGTCGCGCCGCAGGTCCGCGCCCGACATGTCGATCCGCTCGCCCGCATCGGCCAGCCCGGCGACGATCCGCGCCGCCGCAGCAGACGCCGCGCTCTCGTCGGGCCCGCAGAAGAAGAAGGTATGGCATTCGCGCGCGGCCTCGCCCGCCATGCGACCGAAGCTGTTCTGGTTCGCCTTGTACGACTGGGTTTTGGAAGACTGGCTGCGGGCCATGCGATCAGTTGCGGCGACGCAGCGCCAGCGAAACCCGCGTGACGATCTGGTCCGCGACCACCTCGGCCAGCCGTTCCGCCGAAGCGCGCTCGGCAGCGATGGTGGCATAATCGCTCGACACGACGTCGATGCCTGCGTCCGATCCTGCCGTCGCGTCGAGCACGATAGCCCCGCTCGACAGGTCGACCAGCTGATAGCGTGCGCGCAGGATGCGGCGCTCGCGGCTGACGGTTTCGTCGGACAGCAGGCCGAGGCTTTCGAGGCTCTCGTCGAGCTGCACGTCGAGGCGATAGCGCGGCGTGGCGTCGCTGTTCCGCAGCGAAACGCGATCCTCCAGCGCGGTGGCGACCAGCCACCCGGTCCGCCCCTCGATCGGTGCGATCTCGACTGCGCCTAGGTCCGCGACGGCACCCTGGCCGCTCGCGCCCGCATAGATCGGCTGGAGCCCGCAGGCCGACAGCGCAAGGGTCGCGAGGAGGCAGAAAACGAATCGCATCAGGTGACGATATTGACCAGCCTGTCCGGCACCACAATGATCTTGCGGATTTCCGCCCCGTCGATCGAGCGTTGCACCTTCTCGCTCGCCAGCGCCATTTCCTCCAGCACCTCCTTCGAGGCCCCGGCAGGCGCGGTCAGCGTATCGCGCAGCTTGCCCTTGTGCTGGACGGCGATGGTCACCGCCTCGTCCTGCAGCAGGCTCTCGTCCACTTCGGGCCAGGGCGCCTCGGCGATCAGCCCCTGCTTGCCGATCGCATGCCACGCCTCTTCGGCAAGGTGCGGCATCATCGGCGCAAGCAGCGGGAACAGGGTTTCGATGGCCTGCGTGCGATCGGCGGACGGTTCGGCCTTCTCGATTGCCGCGACCAGTTCATAGAGCCGGGCGACCGCCTTGTTGAAATGCAGCGCCTCGATCATTTCGGCGACATCGTGGACGGTGCGCGCGGTCTTGCGCGCAAGCTCCGCATCCTCGCCGCTCGCCTCGGGGTCGTGTTCGCCGACCAGCCGCCACGCGCGCTGGACGAAGCGGGCACAGCCTTCGATCCCGCTTTCGGACCAGGGCAGATCGCGCTCGGGCGGACTGTCCGACAGCATGAACCAGCGCACCGCGTCCGCGCCGTAATGCGCGATGATCGTGTCGGGATCGACGACATTGCGCTTGGACTTGGACATCTTGACCACCCGCCCGACGGTGACGGGGAAGCCGTCTTCCTTCAGCGTCGCCCCCTTCCCGTCGCGGTCGATTTCCTCGGGCGCGAAATAGACCACGCGTCCATTGTCTGGTTCGCGGCGGTAGTAGGTCTCGTGCGTCACCATGCCTTGCGTGAACAGGCTGGCGAAGGGCTCCTCGAAGCCGATCTGGCCGAGCCGGGCGAGCGCACGGGTCCAGAAGCGGGCGTAGAGCAGGTGGAGGATCGCATGCTCGATCCCGCCGATATACTGTTCGACCGGCAGCCACGCATTGACCTCTTCCGGATCGAACGGGCGATCGTCGGGCTGGCTCGCGAAGCGCAGGAAATACCACGAGGAATCGACGAAGGTGTCGAGCGTGTCGGTCTCGCGCCGACCCTCGCCGCCGCATTGCGGACAGGCGACATGCTTCCAGGTCGGGTGGCGCTCCAGCGGGTTACCCGGCGTCTGGAAGTCGACATCTTCGGGCAGGACGACCGGCAGCTGGTCCTTGGGCACCGGCACCACGCCGCATGCATCGCAATGGACGAAGGGGATCGGCGTGCCCCAGTAGCGCTGGCGCGAAACGCCCCAGTCGCGCAGGCGCCACACGACCTTGCCCTCGCCCCAGCCTTCGGACTCGGCGCGGGCAATGACCTTGCGCTTGGCGCTTTCCACATCGAGCCCGTCGAGCGGACCGGAGTTGACGAGGATGCCCTCGCCCGATTCCGCTGCCGAGCCGAGGGGGCGATCCGCATCGGCAGCAGTCGCGCCGATCACGCGCAGGATCGGCAGATGGTATTTACGGGCAAACTCGAAGTCGCGCTGGTCGTGGCCCGGCACGCCCATGACCGCGCCCGTGCCGTAATCCATCAGCACGAAGTTCGCGATGAAGACCGGCATATCGTGCCCGCCGATCATCGGATGCCGTGCCGTGACATCGGTGAGATAGCCGAGCTTTTCCGCCGTCTCGACCGCGGCAGCCGTGGTCCCGCCGCGCTTGCATTCGGCGATGAAGGCAGCCGCCCCGTCGTCCCCTTCGGCCACCTTGCGCGCGAGCGGATGATCGGGCGCAACCGCAACGAAGCTGGCGCCGTAGATGGTATCGGGACGGGTCGAATAGACGGGCAGCCTCTCGCCGTTCGACAGGTCGAAGGCGAATTCGAGACCCTGGCTCTTGCCGATCCAGTTCTCCTGCATCAGCCGGACCTTCTCGGGCCACTTGTCGAGACCCTCCAGCCCGTCGAGCAGATCGGGCGCGAAGTCGGTGATCTTGAGGAACCACTGGGCGAGCTTGCGCTTCTCGACCTCGGCGCCCGAACGCCAGCCCTTGCCCTCGATCACCTGTTCGTTGGCGAGCACGGTCTGGTCTACGGGATCCCAGTTGACCTCGCTTTCCTTGCGATAGACGAGGCCCGCCTCGTACAGGTCGATGAACAGCGACTGCTCGTGCCCGTAATATTCGGGCTCGCAAGTGGCGAGCTCGCGCCTCCAGTCGAGCGCAAAGCCGAGCCGCTTCAATTGCGCCTTCATCGATTCGATGTTCTCGCGGGTCCACTTGCCCGGATGGACGCCCTTTTCCATCGCGGCGTTTTCCGCCGGCATGCCGAAGGCGTCCCACCCCATCGGGTGCAGGACTTCGTGCCCGCGCATCGTCTTGTAACGCGCCAGCACGTCGCCCATCGTGTAGTTGCGCACATGGCCGATATGGATGCGCCCGCTGGGATAGGGGAACATCTCGAGCACGTAGGTCTTGGGCTTGTCGCTTCCGCTATCGGCGCGAAAACACTCCGCCTCGTCCCATGCCTTCTGCCAGCGCCCGTCTGCGGTGGACGGGTCGAAGCGCGTATCGTTCATGCCTGCATGTCTTTTAAGGGTGGTGAGGGTCTCAGCCGGAAATCGCCTGACGGCGCAGCTCGCGCGCCTTGGTCAGGATGATGTCTTCCAGCTTCTGCACGGTCGCGGCCTGCACCGGCGCATCGACCCAGGCGCCGCCCTGGCTGACCTGGCGGCTGGCGGCGACACGCAGGGCATCGGCGCGCAGATCCTGATCGAGGATCGACACGGTCAGCTTGACCCGCTCGCCCGGGTTTTCCGGGTTCGCGTACCAGTCGGTCACGATGACGCCGCCCGCGCTGTCCGCCTGCAGCAGCGGCGCGAAGCTCACCGCCTCGAGGCTCGCCCGCCAGAGGTAGGAATTGACGCCAATGGTGGTCACCTGGCTGGCGGCCATGTCGGCCCTGGGCAGGTCGTTCCCGCCGGCACAGGCCGAAAGCGCGGCGCAGGTGCCGAGAAGGCTGGCGGTAACAATCGGGAGGCGGCGCTTGATCATGGTGGTCGGCTTTCCAATGAAACATGCGAAAGGGATCGGTCGGACAGACCGCGCACCCGAAAGCCTCTATCGCCGCGAACCGGCCTCAGCAAGGGCACGCCTGCCTGCATCGCCCAAGCTGGCGCGGCGCGGTGTATGCATGCTGAACCCGGACGCGCGACGACGGGCTCGACGGTGGGAATGTGTGTCTCTTGCAACACCTCTGCCGCAAGCGGGCCCGGGCCCTGTGGAAAAGCTGGCAAGCCGCGCGCGGAAAACCTAACAATGGGATCGAACAGGGCGCTCCGCACGTTGGCGGGGTGTTCATCCGCCGTAAGTCTGGCGGTGATAGAGTAGGGATATGGGCAAGAGAAACGCTCTGCGATTGCGCAAGCTGCTTGCCCCCGCCTTGGGCGGGGTGCTGGCGCTCGCCGCGATTCCTGCGGCCGGCGTTGCCCTGGCCGAAGCGACCGCGCCCTCGCTCGTTTCCGATGTTGCGGGCGGCGGCGCCCGGTTTACCCCTGCCACCGTCGATCCCGACCTCGCTCGCCGCGTGATGGAACGCTACGCCGCACGGCGCGAGGCGCTGCCCTTCACGCCTGCTGCGGGCAAGTCCATCGCCGACCGGACCGTGACGGTCGCGGTCCGGGTGGATGACCGTACGGCCCGTGCGATCTCGATTCGCTCGGCCATCGAATCGACCCGCAGCGAACCGGGTCGCCGCGATGTGGCGATTGCGCCGTCCGCCTTCGATCTCGGCGTGGCCCGCGGCTATCAGAGCTTCACCAAGCCCGCGACCGAGCTGCCCAAGTCGGTCTCGCGAATCGCGATGCCCGATCTTTCCGAATTCCGGCCCTCGCAGGGCGCCAAGGAAGAGCCGAGCCGGTTCCAGCCGCGCATCTCGGTCGACCAGGAACGCACGCCGGGCCGCGCGCCGCGCACGCTCGAAGGGCGGGGCGACCGTCAGCTCGATCTCGGCGGCGCCTACCGCGTCTCGCGCAATCTCGACGTGACCGCCGGGGTGCGCCTGTCCGAAGAGCAGGACCGGCTTTCGCCGCTGACCGACGGTGTGGACGACAGCCAGTCGGTCTATATCGGTACCCAGCTGCGGTTCTGATCGGTCGGCCGTAGCGCTCCACCGGCCCGCGCCCCACCCCGCAAAAATATCGCCAGACCCGTTTTGCTTTGCCCGTGCGCATGGCTGACGCTACGTCGGCTGGTATAAGGGTTGGAAAACATGGGAGAGCACAATGGCACGTGTCGCGGTGGTGACGGGTGGAACGCGCGGTATCGGCGAAGCGATCAGTCTGGCCCTGAAAGAACAGGGCCGCACCGTGATCGCCAATTATGCCGGCAATGACGAGCGCGCACGGGAATTCCAGGAACGTACCGGCATCGCCGTGATGAAGTGGGACGTGGGCGACCACGAGGCCTGCCAGGAAGGCTGCGCGAAGGTTGCCGAAGAGCACGGGCCGGTCGACATCGTGGTCAACAATGCCGGGATCACGCGCGACGGCACGCTCCACCGGATGAGCTTCGACGACTGGAACGAGGTGATGCGCGTCAATCTGGGCGGGTGCTTCAACATGGCCAAGGCGTGCTTCCCCGGCATGCGCGAGCGGGGCTGGGGCCGGATCGTCAATATCGGCTCGATCAACGGGCAGGCGGGCCAGTACGGCCAGGTGAACTACGCCGCCGCCAAATCGGGCATCCACGGCTTCACCAAGGCGCTGGCGCAGGAAGGCGCGCGCTACGGCATCACCGTCAACGCGATCGCGCCCGGCTATATCGACACCGACATGGTCGCCGCCGTGCCCGACGAGGTGCTGGCCAAGATCGTCGCCAAGATCCCGGTCGGGCGGTTGGGACAGGCGGACGAGATCGCGCGCGGGGTCGCCTTCCTCACCGCCGACGAAGGCTCCTTCGTCACCGGCTCGACCATGAGCATCAATGGCGGCCAGCATATGTATTAGTCATTGTGACAATCATTGTCGTAAAGATGACAATGACGATCGATCTATTGTCAGCGCCCGATCCCAGGATAGTCTCCCTTCACTAACGTCGGACTTGGGCCTCAGCGCCCGGTTCGGATACGAAAGCGGGAGCAGGGCATGAAATTGCATCTGAATATCGTGGCGACCCTCGCGCTGTTCGCGGGCGCGGCCCTGTGGGCCTCCTCGCCTGCCGGGGCACAGCAAAAGCTGTCCGAGATGTCTGCCGCCCAGGTAGAGGCCGCGTGCAATGGCGGCTCGAAGGCAGCCTGCCTCGACGCGGCCTGGCGCTGGAACAATGGCAAGGAGGGCGCGCCCCTCGACAAGCTCAAGGCGCGCAGCTTTTCCAAGAAGGCATGCGATCTGGGCGACGCCAAGGCATGCAGCGTCTTCGCGTCCGCGATCTACTACGACACCAGCGGGAACGGGGGCATAAACCACCCCGATTTCCCGGAATATGTCGCACGCGGATGCGAGCGCGGCGACGATCGGGTCTGCCTGTTCGCGGCCTATACCGCTGCCGGTACCTCGCAATGGAGCGCCAAGATCACCGATCCCAAGCGGCGCCTCGACATCTTCGAGCGGGCCTGTCGGCTGAACGATGCGGTCATGTGCGAATTCGCGGGCTATGAATACCTGAAGCTCAATCCGGGCCAATATGACCAGCCATTGACGTTCTATCGCAAGGCGTGCTCGCTCGGTCGCGAGGGTGGCTGCGTGCGGGCGCAGGACATCGTCGACTGGAACACGAATCGGGCGTTTTACGACAAGGTACTGGCGGAAGCGCGTAGCGACGGCTCCTATGCCGAGGCGATCAACTACCTGTTCGCCGAAGGCCGCCGCGACCAGGAAACACTGGGCAAGCTCCTGCTGGCCGGCGGCCTCGAGGGTCTTCGCGGAATCGAGAATCAGCCCTTGTGGTCGATGGCGGGCTGGTCATGGGATGGGCAGTACTCCGCGTTGAAACAGCAGCTGACCGCCGAAAGCCGCCGCCGCGAGGCCGAAGGCAACGCGCAGGCCGCCGAAAAC
The DNA here is from genome assembly GCA_002712945.1 of Citromicrobium sp. Next base: position 11,683 of record PAVA01000065.1, on the reverse strand, counting down.
CTGCGGCGCTTCCGTGCGGAAGCCGCCGCCGGGCGCGCGAATACCGGGCCGGTGACACCGAAGATCAAGATCGAGCGATGCTACCAGATGCCCAGTTCGATGGGGTTCCCGGGCGGCCGTTATTGCTCGAAGGATTGAGGTGGACCGGCTAGCACTTACGCGTGCCTATATCCGTTGCTTATCACCCGCCGGTCAAACGGTCGGTCGAAATCGCCGGCCACAAGACCAGCATCACGCTTGAGCCGGTGTTCTGGGATCTGCTGCGCGAGGCCGCGCAGAGCGACGGCGTGCCGATCAACGCGGTGGTCGCGCGGGTCGATGCCGCACGGCTCGAAGCCGACGAACCCACCGGGCTCGCCAGCGCCATCCGGCAATTTCTGGTGGGGCGGTTGAGAACGGAGGGCAGGGCCGAAAGCTCGCCCTCCGCACCTGATACCTAGTACTTCGCGGTCGCGTCGCTCGCCGGGAAGGTCTCGTCGAGCGCCTCGTCCGTGCTGCTCATCGTGTCGCCCTTGGTCGCGGTCGCGCCCGAGCCCGCCTCGCGGAACTGGCCTTCGGGCTGGCCTTCGGCGAAAGCCACGCCGTTCTCGTCCTTGTGGTTCTTGTAGGCCTTGTAGCCGAGATAGCCCAGGCCACCGAGGATTGCGGTACGAATCAGACCCATGTCACGTCTCCAAAATTGGTTCTGTCCAGCGAACGTCGGAGCGCGACTTTGGGTCCGGGGATTCTGGGTTGCAGGCCATGGATCCGCACCTGCGACCCCAGGGATCACTCGTCGCTTGCGCGCTCGATCTGCGCGCCCGCCGCCTGCAGCTTTTCTTCCAGCCGCTCGTAACCGCGATCGAGATGATAGATCCGGCGGATCTGCGATTCGCCCTCCGCCGCGAGCGCGGCGATCACGAGGCTCATCGAAGCGCGCAGATCGGTCGCCATTACCTCGGCCCCGGTCAGCCCCTCGACGCCGTGGACGATGGCGGTGCGGCCCGACACCTCGATATTCGCGCCCATCCGGTTGAGTTCGGGCACGTGCATGTAGCGATTCTCGAAGATCGTCTCGGTCAGCACGCTCGTCCCTTCGGCGACCGTCAGCAGCGCCATCAGCTGCGCCTGCATGTCGGTCGCGAGGCCCGGATAGGGCGCGGTCGAGAGGTTGGCGGCCTTGAGCTTGCCGTCCGCCGCGACATGGACGCCCTTGGCATCGCTTTCGACATGGACGCCGATATTGCGCAGCGCGTGGAGCGTGGCGGACATATCGTCCGCCTTCGCACCCTCGAGCCGCGCCTCGCCACCGGTGATCGCTGCGGCGCAGGCATAGGAGCCCGCCTCGATCCGGTCGGCCATTACCTTGTAGGTCGCGCCGTTCAGCCGCTTGACGCCGTGGATCACGAGGTCCGACTGGCCGATATTCTCGATCTCGGCGCCCATCGCGACCAGCAGGTTGCACAGGTCGACGATCTCGGGCTCGCGCGCGGCATTACGCAAGGTGGAGGTGCCGTTGGCGAGCACGGCGGCCATCAGCGCGTTCTCGGTCGCGCCGACCGACACGAAGGGGAAGTCGAATTCGCCGCCCGGCAGCCCGCCGTCGGGCGCATGCGCGCGGACATAGCCCTGCGCCAACTCGATCTCCGCACCCAGCGCTTCCAATGCCTGCAGGTGCAGGTCGATCGGCCGGTTGCCGATCGCGCAACCGCCCGGCTGGGAGACGGTCGCGATGCCCGCACGCGCGAGCATCGGCCCAAGCACGAGGATCGAGGCGCGCATCTTGCGTACCAGATCGTAGGGTGCGGTCGTGCTGGTCAGCCGGGTCGCCTCGAAGGTGACGACACGGCCGAAATCCTCGGGCCGCGTGCCCGCGATGTTCACCGCCACGCCGAACTGCGTCATCAGATGCTGGAAGCTGTCGATATCCGCCAGCCGCGGCAGGTTGCGCAGCGTGAGCGGCTCGTCGGTCAGTAGCGCGCAGGGTATCAGCGTGAGCGCCGCGTTCTTCGCACCGGAAATCGGAATCGTGCCGGAGAGCCGCTGCCCTCCCGTAATGCGTAGCTTGTCCATCCCGGAGCGTTTAGCGGGCATGCGCGGCAAGACAAGCCGGTCCCCGGTCGCTGCCTGATCATTGTTGGCTTCTGTTGGCTTTGGCGCCCTGGCATTGACCCGCCCCCGGGCGGCCATCATACCCGCAGGCCATGGCGCACAAACCGATCAAGAAAGCCGTTTTTCCCGTAGCCGGGCTCGGCACCCGCTTCCTCCCCGCCACCAAGGCGATCCCGAAGGAAATGCTCGCGATCGTCGATCGCCCGCTGATCCAGTACGCGGTGGACGAGGCACGCGAGGCGGGGATCGAGCAGATGATCTTCGTCACCGGGCGCGGCAAGACCGCGATCGTCGAACATTTCGACATCGCCTTCGAGCTCGAGCAGACCATGGAGGAACGCGGCAAGGATCTGGCGATCCTCGATTCCACCCGCGCCACGCCCGGCGACATCATCACCGTGCGCCAGCAGGTGCCGCTGGGCCTGGGCCATGCGATCTGGTGCGCGCGGGCGATCGTGGGCGACGATCCCTTCGCGATCTTCCTGCCCGACGAACTGATGATCGGCCGCGAAGGGAGCAGCGGCTGCATGAAACAGATGGTCGATGCCTACGAGAAGGTCGGCGGCAACCTCATCAGCGTGCTCGAAGTGCCGCAGGAGACCGTCTCGAGCTACGGCGTGATCGCGCCCGGCGAGGAGAAAAGCGACACGCTGACCGAGGTGACCGGGCTGGTCGAGAAGCCGCCGGTCGCCGAGGCGCCTTCCAACAAGATCATCTCGGGCCGCTATATCCTCCAGCCCGAGGTCATGCGCGTGCTCGAAACGCAAGGCAAAGGCGCGGGCGGCGAAATCCAGCTGACCGACGCGATGGCCCGGATGATCGGCCAGCAGCCGTTCCACGCGGTCACCTTCGACGGCGCGCGCTACGACTGCGGCAGCAAGGTCGGCTTCGTCGAGGCGACCCTCGCGCTCGCACTGCAGCGCGAGGACATGGGCGACGAGGTGCGGGCGATGGCCCGGCGTCTGCTGGGATAGAGCGCCGGCGCGAAGCTGCCGCGCTCAGGCCGGGTCGACCTCCGCTTCCGCCCTGCGCGCATATTCGTCGCGCAATTCGCGCTTGTAGAGCTTGCCATTGGCCTCGCGCGGCAGGTCCGCCCGGAAGTCGAACGCCTTGGGCATCTTCACCCGGCTGAGCTGCGGTTCGAGATAGGCCCGCAAGTCCTGCTCGAACGCCTCCCCGGCGCGGTCCATGTCCTTCGGCTGGACCACCGCCACCACTCGTTCTCCCAGATCGGGATCGGGCGCACCGATCACCGCCGCGTCGAGCACCTCGGGGTGCGAGACCAGCAGGTTCTCGATTTCCTGCGGGTAAATGTTCACCCCGCCCGAGATGATCATGTGGCTCTTGCGATCGGTCAGGAACAGAAACCCGTCCTCGTCGACATGGCCGATATCGCCGAGCGTCATCCAGCCGCGCGGATGCATGGCCTCGGCGGTCTTGGCCGGATCGCGGTGATAGCTCGGCAGGTTTTCGGTCTCGAAGAACAGCAGCCCCGTCTCACCGGGCGCAAGTTCCTCTCCGTCCGGCCCGCAGACATGCGCCTTGCCGTAGATCATCCGCCCGACCGTGCCGGGTTTGGCGAGCCATTCCTCGCTCTTGACCAGCGACATGCCGATCCCTTCCGAGCCCGCGTAATATTCCTGGATGATCGGCCCCCACCACTCGATCATCGCCCGCTTGATCGGCACCGGGCACGGCGCCGCGGCATGGATCGCGCGCTTGTGGCTGGACAGGTCGTAGCGATTGCGCTCCTCCTCCGGCAGGCCGAGCATGCGCACGAAGTGGGTCGGCACCCACTGGCTGTCGGTAACGCGGTAGCGCTCGATCGCGGCGAGCGCGCCCTCGGGCGTGAACTTGTCCATGATGACGACCGTGCCCCCGAGCCGGTGGACCGTGCTGCACCAGCCGAGCGGCGCGGCGTGATAGAGCGGCGCGGGCGAGAGATAGACCACGCTGCCATCGGCAGGCATGCCCACGCCCATCGTCGCCAGGCCGACCAGCGCGGTCGGCGCGGTCACATCCTCGCTCGGCGGAGGTGGCGGCATGATCCCCTTGGGCCGCCCCGTCGTGCCCGAGGAATAGAGCATGTATTGCCCCGGCGCCGCGTCCTCGATCGGGTCGGACAACTGGGCCGCGACCGCGCCGGTGAAGCCGTCATCGTCGACGTCGACGATCGCGAGGTCGGGCGCGGCCTTCGCGAGTTCCGCCGTCACTTGCGCGAAAGCGGGTGAGGTGAGCACCAGCGAGCATTCGGCATCTCCCAGAATATAGGCGATTTCGGGAGCGGTCAGCCGGGTGGAGACGGGCACCAGCATCGCACCGATGCGCTGGGTCGCCCAGACGACTTCGAGATAGAGTGGCCGGTTCTCCAGCAGCAGGCCCACACTCGTGCCGCGCGTAACCCCTTGTGCGCGTAGCCAGCGCGCGATGCGGTTGGCCCGCGCGTCCAGCTCTCCATAGGTGACTGTCTCGCCGGTGGCCGCGTCGATGATAGCCGCGTGTTCGGGCCGCGTGGCCGCGTGCGTGATCGGATGCATAAGTCTCTCCCAGCAACCAATCTCACGCATGTCCGCGGCAGGTGCAACAAAAAAGGCGGCGCCGCAGCACCGCCTTTTTCGTATTTCGCTGGGTCGCCCTGCGGCCCGATAGCGGAGTGCGGCCTATTCTTCGTCGCCGCCGCCCATGCCACCGGGGCCCATCGCGAGGCGGAAGGCTTCCTGCGCTTCGGTTTCGACCATGAAGGGACGCGGATCGACCGGGCGACCGTCGATGCGCACTTCGTAATGCAGGTGCGGGCCGGTGGAACGGCCGGTCGAGCCGACGAAACCGATCAGGTCGCCCTTGCGGACTTCCTGGCCATCGGCGACGATGATGCGCGACAGATGGGCGTAGCGGGTCTCGATGGCGTTGCCATGGCCGATCTGGATATAATTGCCGTAGCTGCCGAAATAGTCGGCCCGCTGGACCGTGCCGTCGGCGGTCGCATAGATCGGGGTGCCGGTCGGCGCGGCGAGGTCGACGCCATTATGCCGCTTGCGCTTGCGCAGAACCGGATGGCTGCGCATGCCGTAGCCGCTGCTCATCCGGGCATCTTCCAGCGGCATGCGCGAGGGCACCGAAACGGTCGGCAGGGCGACGGCGGGCTCGGTGCGTTCGATGTCGAAGGTCTGCCAACTGGCGAAGAGCTGACGGAACTGGGCATCGCCATTGCCCAGCGGGCTCTGTGCTTCTTCGGTCGCCTCGGAGACATCGACGGCCGCCGCCGCGCTCGTATTGGCCTGGGCAGGCATGGCGAAAGTGGCAAAAGCCGCGGTGCAAAGAATGCTCGCACGGCTGAAAAGTCGATCAGTGGTCAGCAAATGTCCGTCCCTCTGTCGGCGGCGAAGCTCGCGTGCTTCGCGGTTCCGAATCCCTGGCGCGCCTACGATCCTGCGGTGCGCCGAGACCCCTCAAAAAGTGACGGGAACCTATCCCGCCTTCGTCTGTTAGTGATTTAGGCGGGCTCAGGTTAAGACGGCAAGCGCCCCGTAGTAGTCGCGCGACAAACCGGCTGCGGAACGCGCCGAGTCGTTGAACGGTGGCTTAAGCACCCCTCGAAAATGTTGGTTAACAAGGCCCTGCCAGTGTTTTGGCGGGTCGAATCCTTGTGCCTGCGCGTGGGCGACGAAGTGCCTGGTGCCGATCGCGACGTGGCGGATTTCATCGTCGAGAATGCGCTGGAGAATCCTGGCCCCCGTGAGATCGCCCTGTTCGCGCACCCGGGCGAGCGTCGCGGGCGTCACGTCGAGGCCGCGCGCCTCCAGCACCATCGGCACCACCGCGAGCCGCGCGGCGACATCGTGGCGGGTGGCATGCGCCGATTCCCACAATCCGGCATGGGCGGGCAGCGCACCGTAGAAGGAACCGAGCGCAGCCAGCTTGCGCTCCAGCAGCGCGAAATGCATCGCCTCGTCCGCCGCGACGCCCAGAAAATCGTCGACGAAATCACGCGGCATCTGCGCGCCGAAGCGCCCGACCATGTCGAGCGCGAGGTCGATCGCGACGAATTCGATATGGGCGAGCGCATGCCACAACGCGATTCGCCCGCGCAGAGATCCGCCCTTGCCGCGCTTGGGCATCGCGCCGGGCGGCAGCAGCTCGGGCCGCGCAGGCCGCGCAGGCCGGTCGGGCATGGCAACATCGAAGACCGGCTCGAGCCGCCCCAGCCGCCAGTCGCGCGCGACCTCACGCGCGGCGAAGACCTTCGCCCGCGCGGGGCCGGTCAGCAGCGCGGCGCGCAGCGCGCGGGCGAGGGAGGGACGGGTCTCGCCGGTCACATTGCCTTCGCGGCGGCGAGCACCTCTTGCGCGTGGTCCTTGACCTTCACCTTGGGCCAGATGCGCGCGATCTTGCCGTCGGCGTCCACCAGATAGGTGCTGCGGACCATGCCCATGAAGGTCTTGCCGTACATCTTCTTCTCGGCCCAGACGCCCAGTCCGTCCGACAGGCCGCCTTCCTCGGCGTCGGTCGCGAGATCGACGGTCAGATCGTGCTTGGCGATGAAGTTCTGATGCTTCTTGCTCGAATCCTTGCTGATGCCGAGGAGCGCCACGCCCGCCTCATCGAACTGCGGCTTCAATGCGGAGAAATCCTTCGCCTCGGTCGTGCAGCCGGGCGTATTGTCCTTGGGGTAGAAGAACATCACCAGCTTGCGCCCGCGATAGTCGGACGGCTTCACCTCTTCGCCATCGTGCCGCACCATCGCGATATCGGGCATCGTGTCGCCTTCGCTCACGCTCATGTCTCGATCTCCAGTTTCTCGTCGAATACCTGTTGCCAGGTGCGGGCGACCTCCTGCCGTGCCTCGCCCACCCGGTGCAAGAGCGCGTCGGTATCCTCGCACCCGCAGGCCTGCGCCAGCACCTCGCCCGCGGCGCCCGGCGGCACGGCGAGATCGGGCGCGAGCAGGCGCGCGGCCACGATCAGCCGGGTGAGGAAATCATGCGCATCGGCGAAAGCCTGCGGCAGCGTGCCCGCGTGAACCAGTGTCTCGCACACTTTCGACAGGCGCGGATCGAGCGCGACATGATCGCGCAGCTGGAGGAAGTGGAGGATGAACTCGATATCGACCAGCCCGCCACGCAGCAGCTTTACATCGAGCGGGCCCTTCGCCGGTTTGTGCGTCGCCATCTCGCCCCGCATCCGCAGCACATCCTCGCGCAGGGCAGCCGGATCGCGCGGCGCGCACAGCACCTCGCGGACGATATCGTCGACGCTCGCACGGGCGGAGAAGGATCCCGCGACCACCCGCGCCCGCGCCAGCGCCATGTGCTCCCACGTCCATGCCGATTCGCGCTGGTAGCGGGCGAAACTCTCGACGCTGACCGCCAGCGGCCCCTGCGCGCCCTGCGGCCGCAGCCGCGTGTCGACCTCGTAGAGCGGACCCTCGGCGGTCGGCACGCTCAGCGCGGCGCTCACCCTCTGGGCCAGACGGTTGAAATAGCGCGTGGCCCCGAGGGGGCGGGCGCCGTCGCTTTCCGCCGCATGGTCGCCGGTGAACAGGTAAACGATGTCGAGATCGGAGGCATGGGTCAGCGCCTCGCCCCCCAGCCGCCCGAGGCCCAGGATGACCAGCTCGCTGCCTTCGATCCGGCCATGCGCCTGCTCGAACTCCTCCACCGTGCCCGCCAATGCCGCCTGCAGCGCCGCTTCGGCCACGATCGCGAAACCGCGCGCGATGTCGAGCGGGTCGTGCGCCCCGCCGATCAATTGCACGCCGAGCGCGAAGCGCTGTTCGCCGGTCACCACCCTGATCCGGTCGAGCAGCGCCTCGTAATTGCCGTGCGGCTCGGCCCGCATCATGCTCCGGCGCAGGGCGGGCACGTCTTCGGGCAGGTCGAGCGCCGAGCGGTCAATCAGCGCGTCGAACAGCGCCGGACGCAGCGCGAGATCGTTGGCGAGCGGCGGGGCGAGCGTGATGATGTCGAGAAACTGGTCGAGCAGGGCTGGCCGCGCTTCGAGCAGGCGGAACAGGTTGATCCCGCTCGGCATGGCTTCCAGCAGACGCTCCAGCCGCACCATCGCGCGATCGGGTTCGGCAGACTGCGCCAACCGTTCGAGCAGGGTCGGCAGCAGGCGGCGGAAGGCGGTCTGCGCGTCGCTGCTGCGCAGTGCGCGGTAGCGCCCGTCGAGCCAGCCCGCGACCCGTTCGGAGAGGTTGTCCTGCCCGGCCAGCGGGCTGGCGTTCACCAGTTCGCCGACGGGGCGGTCGCCCACCGCGCCGGTCTCGCTCGCCTGAAGCAGCGCGTCGAACGCCTCGGCCGTCGCGGTCAGGTGCGGGTCGAGATCGGCGAGCAGCGCCTCGCCATCGGCGAACCCGTCGAGCCGGGCGAGCCGGTCGAGCGCCTCGCCTTCGGGAATGGCATGCGTCTGCCGGTCCTCGAGCATCTGGATGCGGTGCTCGGCCACGCGCAGCCGGGCATAGGCCTCGGCAAGCCTGGTGGCGGTTTCCTCCTCGACGATGTCCGCGCGCGCCAGTGCGCGCAGGGCCGCGCGGGTGTCGCTGCTGCGCAGGCGCGGGTCGCGGCCCCCGTGGATCAGTTGATGGGTCTGGGCGAAGAACTCGATCTCGCGGATGCCGCCACGCCCGCGCTTGAGATCGAAGCCGGGGCCCAGCCTGGGCTCGCCGCCATAGGCCTCTCGGATACGCAGGCGCAGTTGCGCGATTTCGTCGATCGCGCCGAAATCGACGCTGCGGCGCCACACGAAGGGGCGAATATGGGAGAGGAAGCGCTCGCCCCGCGCCACGTCGCCCGCCGCCGAACGCGCGCGGATGAAGGCAGCGCGCTCCCACGCCAGCGCCGCGCTTTCGTAATGGGAGAGCGCCGCGTTGACCGCCACCGCGAGCGGAGTCACCTCCGCAGCGGGCCGCAGCCGCAGATCGACCCGGAAGACATAGCCTTCCTCGGTATGGTCGGAGAGCAGGCGGAGGATGTCGCGCGCCATGCGCTGCGCGGTTTCGGCGGGGCCGGAGCGCTCGCCGGTCGCCAGCACCTCGGGATCGAACAGCAGGATCGGGTCTATATCGGAGCTGTAGTTGAGTTCGCACGCGCCATGCTTGCCCAGCGCCAGTGCGAAGAAGCCGTCGGTGCCTTCCCCCTTGGTGCGCACCCGCGCGGCGTCGCCAATCGCCCGGTCGAGCGCACGGTCGGCGAAGGACGACAGCCGCTGCATCACATCGTCGAGCGAGCAGGCCCCCGCGAGATCACCGATGGCGAGCGTCAGCGCCAGCGCCAGCCGCTCGCGCCGCAGGGCCACGCCCGTTTCCACGCCCTCGCCCGCCGTCGCACAATATTCGAAAGCGGCATCGGCATCGCCCGAGGCCAGCAGATCGGCAAGATCCGGCAGGCGGTCGAGGCTGCGGGCGAGGAACGGCGCATTCTCCCGCGCCCGCGCAATCGCGCCGGTCCAGTCGTGATCGTCCCGCGAAGCCATGGGTCTGCCCTGCCCGCCGCGCCGCCCGCTTGCAAGCGCGCTCCCTTGCTCTTGCGCGTGGGGTTTGCAACAAGCGCGCGACGAGAAGATTCCGGAGATTTCCAAGCCATGAAACGCATCTTAGCCGTGGCCACCATGGCCCTCGCCCTTGCGGGCTGCGACGCCGCCGTCCTTTCGGGCGGGGGGGACGACGCCGCGCTCGACATCCCGGAAATCGGCGAGGGCGAGATTTCGCAGGACACGATGGTCGATCTGACGCGCGAGCTGTCGAGCGACGAATACGAGGGCCGCATGCCCGGCACCGAAGGCGGCCGGATGACGGTCGAGCTGCTGACCGAGCGGTTCAAGGCCGCCGGGCTCGAACCCGGCAATAACGGATCGTGGACGCAGGACGTGCCGCTGGTCGAGATCACCGGCAGCGATTTCGCGCCGCTCTCGATCACCGGGGGCGCCAGCGACGGCATGGCCTTCGACTATGGCGAGGACTGGGTCGGCGTGAGCTACCGCGAGACCCCGCGCACGCGGATCAACAACAGCGAACTCGTCTTCGTCGGCTACGGCATCAACGCGCCCGAGCGCGGCTGGAACGATTACGAAGGGCTCGACATGAAGGGGAAGACCGCCGTCATCCTCGTCAACGATCCCGACTTCGACAGCGAAGACCTCGAAGGGCCGTTCAACGGCAAGGCGATGACCTATTACGGGCGCTGGACCTACAAGTACGAGGAGGCCGCCCGTCAGGGTGCCGCCGCCGCGCTCATCATCCACGAGACCGAGCCCGCCTCCTACGGCTGGAACGTGGTCGAAAGCAGCTGGTCGGGCCCGCAGGCCTATCCGCAGCGCGGCGAGGATGCGCCCGAGCCCACACAGATGAACGGCTGGATCCAGAACGCGGTGGCCGAACAGATCTTCAAGGCCGCGGGCAAGGATCTCGGCAAGCTGAAGGAAGCAGCGAAGAGCCAGGATTTCGAGGCGGTCTCGCTGGGGCTGAACGCCTCCACCAGCTTCGCCAACGAGAGCCGCGAATACATGTCGCAGAACGTGATCGGCATCCTGCCCGGTGCCGAGCGGCCCGACGAATACGTGCTCCACACCGCGCATTGGGACCACCTCGGCCGCTGCACCCCCGCCGATGATGGCGACGACATCTGCAACGGCGCGGTCGACAATGCGACCGGCACGGCAGCGCTGGTCGCGCTGGCCGAGGCGCACGCCAAGGCAGGCGCGGCGGACCGCAGCCTCGTGTTCCTTGCTGTCACCGCAGAGGAGCAGGGGCTGCTGGGTTCCTCCTACTACGCGCAGAACCCGGTCTTTCCGCTCGATCAGACGGTCGGCGGGGTCAACATGGACGCCTTCCTGATCGCGGGCCCGTCGCGCGATGTGACCGTAGTCGGGCCGGGCAAGTCGCAGCTCGACGAATTTCTGGAAGCGGCGCTGGAGGCCGATGGTCGCGTGGCGACCGACAACCCGACCCCGGAAGCGGGCTACTACTATCGATCCGACCACTTCCCCTTCGCCAAGCAGGGCGTTCCGATGCTCTATATCGACGGCGGGGAAGACCTGATCGAGGGCGGTCGCGAGGCGGGAGAGGCGATTGCTGCGGAGTATCGCGAGAACCGCTATCACGGGCCCAAGGACGAGTTCGACGAGGAGTGGGACTGGTCGGGCGTGATGGCCGACCTGCAGCTCTACTATCGCCTCGGCCGGATGATGGCGATGTCGACCAGCTGGCCCAACTGGGTCGAAGGCGACGAATTCCGTGGCATCCGCGACGAAAGCTGCGCGGCAACCAATGAAGGTTGCTGAGCGGGGCTGCCGATCGCACCGTGACGCAGGCTGAACCGGGGGGCGCGGTGCGCCTCCCGCCCGAATGGGCACCACAGGAGTGGTTGTGGATCGGCTTTCCGCATGATCCGGCCGAATGGGGCGAGCCCCTCGCGCAGGCGCAGGAGGAGATCGCCGGATTCGCCAGCGCGGTCGCCGAGAGCGGGCAGGAAGTGCGCCTGCTGGTCCGCGATGCGGCGAACGAGGCGCGTGCGAAAGCTCTGGTCGCCGCTAACGTCACGCTCGAACGGCGGACATACGGCGATGTCTGGCTGCGCGATACCGGGCCGCTGGT
>PAVA01000064.1 GCA_002712945.1 Citromicrobium sp. | reverse complement strand
TCTACCGCTTCACGCCCGCCGAGTGCCGGCTGATCATGGTCGATCCCAAGGTGCTGGAGCTCAAGAGCTACGAGGACATCCCGCACCTCCTTTCGCCCGTCGTCACCGAGCCGGAGAAGACCATCCGCGCGCTCAAGTGGACGATCGAGGAGATGGAGCAGCGCTATCGCAAGATGAGCGAGGTGGGCGCGCGCAACATCACCGGCTTCAACGAGCGCGTCCGCGCGGCCAAGGCCAAGGGTGAGCCGCTGGGCCGCCGCGTGCAGACCGGCTACGACCCCGAAACGGGCGAGGAAATCGTCGAGGAGACCGAACTCGATTACGAAGAGCTGCCGCTAATCGTGGTCATCGTGGACGAGCTGGCCGACCTGATGGCGGTGGTGGGCAAGGACATCGAGATCCTGATCCGCCGCCTGACGCAGAAATCGCGCGCGGCGGGCATCCACCTGATCATGGCGACGCAGCGCCCGTCGGTCGACGTCATCACCGGCGTCATCAAGGCCAACCTGCCCACCCGGATCAGCTTCAAGGTGACCAGCCGGATCGACAGCCGCACCATCCTGGGCGAACAGGGCGCGGAAACGCTGCTGGGCAAGGGCGACATGCTGTTCAAGCCCAATATCGGCAACCTGACCCGCGTCCACGGCCCCTTCGTCAGCGACGAGGAAGTGGAGGCCGTGGCCGAGCACTGGCGCAAGCAAGGCTCGCCCGCCTATGTCGATGCCGTGACCGAAGAGCCCATGGATGGCGGCGGCGGCTTCGCCTTCGAGGACGAGCTGACCGCGAGCGACAACCCGGAAGAGCGCAAGTACCGGCAGGCCTGCCAGGTCGTGTTCGAGAACCAGAAGGCGAGCGGATCGTGGCTCCAGCGCCAGATGGGCGTGGGCTACAACACCGCCGCCAAGTGGATCGAGCGGATGGAGAGCGAAGGCCTGGTCGGCCCCGCCAACCACGTCGGCCGCCGCGACGTCTATCGCGACAAGGACGGCAACCCGCTCTAGCCTGCGCCGGGCGCCGGAGCGCCAGCTACGACGTGCCCGCCCCGGCCCCGACCTTGCACGCGTAGGAGGGCTTTTCCGGCGGGGGCCGGTCGATCCCGCTACGCGCCAGTGCCGCTGCAAGATCGGGGAACTGCCCGGCGTCGAATTCGCGATAGATGAGAAACTGCGCCAGCGTGAACATCGCATCGCGGCCCTCGAGCGGCGCCAGAACGGCAGCGGCTTCGCGGTCGAGGCCTGCCGTCAGCGCGGACGACCACCGCACCACCAGGGGCAGTTCCTTGTCCGCGAGCAGGCTGCGCGCCAGAGCCTGCGCCTCGCCGGTCTTGCCATCGGCGCATAGCTGCCGGATACGCGCCCCGTCGCGCACGGATCGCGGCAACTGCCCCCGGGTCATCCTCCCCAGCAGGCGACGGGCTGTATCCCGCTTGCCTGCAATCAGGAACGCCCTGTGCGCCTGGAATTGCAGCGCGGTGTAGTCCGGCGCCTCTTCCATCCCCTCCTGCGCGTATCGCAGCGCGAGGCGCGGGTTGTGGGCCATGTAATTGGTACCGATGACCGGGTAGGCACCGGCGCTTCTCGTATCCGCGACGATCTTCTCGATGGCCTTTTCGACCAGGTCGTACCGCTCGGCGATCCGCGCCTGCTCCAGCAGCGAATACCATATGTCTTCATCGCCGGGCCGCTCCTCCAGATAGTCTTCCAGATAGCGCACCGATTGCCGGTAATTGAGATCGGCCATTTCCCGGGCGGCACGATAGAGAAGCCGGTCCGTATCGCTCGGCGCGGCCGCGATGGCCGCTTCGATGTGCCCGATATAGCGTTTTCGCCGCTCGGTATCGGACGCGATATCGGCGGTGTCCGAATAGATCGTGTTGGCCGTAACCAGCTCCATATAGGCCGCTTCCCAGTGCGCGCGGGCGAACTGGGGATCGAGCCTCTGCGCCTCCGCATAAAAAGCGCGCGCTTCATCCATCAGCGCAGGATCGCTGTTGGTCACAGCACGATCGACCAGTTCGCGGCCCGCGCGCCAGGCGCGATAGGCCTCGACCGAGCGGGTGCCGATCCGCGTCATCTCGCGCAGGCGCTCGGGATCCATGACGCTGCCGATTGCGCGGGCGATGGCGAAGGCAACATCTTCCTGCAGCGCGATGATATCCTCCAGGGGCCGGTCGAAGCGTTCCGACCAGATTTCGCGCCCGGTTGCCGTATCGGTCAGGCGCGCCGTCACCCGAACGGCATCGCCTTCGGTTCTGACGCTCCCGGTCAGGATATGGCCGAAGCCCGCGTCGCGGGCGATCCTGTCCGCCTCGCCTCCCGCCTCGGCGACCTGTCGTATCACGCCCGCGCCCGCCACCTGGATGTCGGGCGTCCGGGCAAGGGTCGTCGCGATCTCCTCGTCCAGCCCGCTCGCCAGATCGCTCGCGTCTTCATCGATCGCGCGGAAGGGAAGCGCGGCGACGGACTTGTGGAGAACCTGCGATTCCTCGGTCTCGTCCCCGGCTGCCGGTCCGGCTCCGATCGTCCAGACGAGCGCAGCACCGGCCGCGAGAACCAGCACCGCCGCGAGGAGAATGCGCGCGCGCGGCTTGGGGCCAGTGCCGGTTCGATCATCCGACCGGGGCGGCGACTTTCCGGCGTCGCGCAACCCCGGATGGACGGCCCTTGCCTCCACCGCCGGGAGGAAACGGTAGCCCTTGCCGTGCTGGGTCTCGATCCAGAGCGGACTGCGCGCTGGATCGTCGAGCGCCCGGCGAAGCTCGCGGATGGCGGTGGTGAGCACCGCATCCGATACGGCCTGGCCGGGCCAGCCAACCTCGAACAGCCGTTCCTTGGAGACCAGCAGTTGTGCGTTGCGCATCAGCTCTTCGAGCAGCGCCAGCGCCTTCCCGCCGAGAACCAGCGGCCTGCCCGCCAGCCAGGCGCGCTCGTCCTGCCGGTCGAGCACCAGATCCCGACCGATAAGGAAGCGTTCGCCCGCTTGCTCGCCCAATCTGTCTTCAAGCCTCATCGCAATCGAATAGTGGGCCGATCGCGAAGATGTGTCGAGAGGTCAAATCGGTCGTCGCCCCAGACGATTTCAGAACTTCCTCATAACTCGGGGTTGTCTCTTCATGAGAGCGGACAGAGGTATAACCTGTTGTAATTTCTGGAAAACTCTGTCCTTTCGCAGGCCGGCCGGAAGCTCGCTCCCGCCTCATGAACATTCCAGAGGGTTCTCAAGCATCCTCGCCGCATGCCCGGCAGAAAGGCGCTGCTCGAACCGAACGAGCGCAGCAAACGGAGTTCCCCTCATGTACCCCTCTCCTCAACTGGGGCCCCACGTTCTCGCCGGTGGCCTCGCCATCGTGCTTTCCTTCGTGACGCTGGCGATTGCGCCCGCGGCGATGGTTCTGGCGCCCTATCATCACCCGTCCGTCGCTTCCCCCTCCTGGCCACAGGAGGGCCGGGCGACCGCCGCTGCCGGCCCGCGTGCGGAGCGCGATGCCTGCGGCCCGTCCCGCAGTCCCGCCCGTCACGAGCCCGCCGGGAATGCCCCCTGCGAGCAGGGCCGCCTCGCCCGCAACGCCGTGCCCCTGTGAGCGGAGAATCGCGAAGGGATCGCGGCAGACCCGCCGCCCCTTCGCGAGCCCGCCCCCCTCATTCTGACTTTGGAGATATTCGATGACACCCTATCACTGGATCGCCCTCGGCATGTTTGCCGTGTTCGCCGCGCTCGACATCCTGGCGCGGGCCCGCAGCTTCCCCGATGTGCGCTTCTGGCGCCTCAAGGGGCTCGCCTTCACCGCCCTCTACTTTGCCGTCGCCACCTTCGCCCCGCTGATGTGGGACGGTTTGCTGGGGCAGTACCAGCTGGTCGACGCCTCGGCCCTGCCCTTCTGGGCGCAGGTCGCGCTCGGCTTTCTGGCGCTGCAATTCGGTGTCTACTGGTGGCATCGCACGATGCACCGCTCGGACACGCTGTGGCGCATGATCCACCAGATGCACCACAGTGCGGAGCGCGTCGATATCTGGGGCGCCTTCTACTTCCACCCGCTTGACATGCTGGGATGGGCGCTGCTCGGCAGCGTGGCTCTGGTGCTGGGCATCGGCCTGACCGGAGAGGCGGCCTTCATCGTCGCGGTGATGGCGACCTTCTGTTCGATGTTCCAGCATTCGAACCTGAAGACGCCGTACTGGCTGGGCTTCATCGTGACGCGGCCGGAGAGCCATTCGGTCCATCACGAGCGCGGGATCCACGGCTACAACTACGGCGATATCCCGCTGTTCGACATGATCTTCGGCACCTTCCGCAATCCGCGCCAGTGGAGCGGGGAAGCGGGCTTCTACGAGGGTTCGTCCGCCGAAATGATCAAGCTGCTCACTTTCCGCAAGATCGCCTGACGGCCCAGGAGGAAACCATCATGTTGAAAATTATTCTTCCCCTCGCGCTTGCCACAACGGGTTTGCAGCCCGTCAGCGCGGCCTGCACGCCGGTTGCGCCGCCCTCGACGATCGGCTCTGCCGCGCAGCAATACCTCGCTTCGAGGGAGGATCGGCGTTTCATCCCCGCCCTCCCGACGACCCCGGAAGGCTGGCAGGAGGTGCAGACGCGCTCTGCACGCGCAGGCGAACGCTGGATTGCCGGGCTGGTTGGCGCGGGCGAGATCGAGGTGCAGTGGATCGATCTGGGCGGCGTGCGCAGCGCGATCGTCACCCCGGCTAACGGGACGGCGCAGGACGGGCCCATCGTCTTCAACCTCCATGGCGGCGGCTATGCCCTGAACGGAGGAAACGCATCGCTCTATAGCGCCGCCGCCTTCGCGCTCGGCCCGGGGCTGGCCAGCGTTACGGTGGATTACCGCCTGACGCCGCACGCGCCCTACCCGGCCGCGCTGGAAGACGCGGTCGCCGCCTATCGTGCCCTGCTCGAACGGCACGATGCTTCCCAGGTGGCGGTCTATGGCCTCTCGGCCGGCGGCGGGCTCGGCGCGGCCTTCCTGCTGGAAATCGAGCGGCTCGGGCTGCCGATGCCGTCCTCGGCGGTCCTCAACTCGCCTTGGGTCGATCTGACGAACGAGGGCGATACTGTCGCGCTCCTCGATTGCCACGATCCGCTGCTCGGTCGCAGCCGCGCCGTGATCGACGAACTGGGCGTGCTGTATGCGGGTAACCGGGACCTGCGCGATCCGGGCGTCTCGCCGCTCTTCGCCGACTGGACGCGAATCGATGTTCCCGTCCTGCTGATTACGGGCACCCGCGACCTGCTGATGAGCGACACGGTGCGGCTGCATCGCAAGATGTGGGACAGCGGGCTCGATGCCGACCTCATCGTCCATGAGGGAATGTGGCATGCGTTCTCGGTGGAAGGCGAATTCGACCACATGCTTGCACAGGTCGCCGCCTATGTCCGCGCCCGCGCGCAGGAGGCGCGCGGGGAATCGCTGCCCTGAGACCGGAAGATCGGGCCCTCCCCCCCGCCCCTGTCGCAGGCCACCCCCGATGCCTCTGCGACAGGGGCGCACACATAACGGATCGACCACCATGCGGCATTGGTGCTACCGGGGCCTCGAACCCCGGTGGCCGCCTTCGGGATACCTGGGCAGCCGCACGTCTTCGCAAGCGAGTGAATACCGACGTTGGCAAATTCCAACGATCCCCATGACGGACTAGAGGCCGTTTTTCTGGCGAACCGGGACACGCTCCTTCGCTTTCTCGTCGCGCGCGGGGCGGGCGCCGAGGCCGAGGATGTGCTGCAGGATGTCTGGCTGAGGATTTCGCGCGTCGCACCGGGCCCCGTCGCTGCCCCGCTGCCCTACCTCTACCGCACGGCGAACGCGGTGATGATCGACCGCTACCGCTCCGCGCGGCAGGCCGAACGGCGCGAGGCGGCCTGGGTCGAGGGAAACAGCGGCGCACACATCGGCGTGTCCGACAGCCCCTCGGCCGAGCGCGTGGTCGCAGGCAGGCAATTCGCCAGACAGGTGGAAGACGCGCTTGCGCAGTTGCCGCCCAGAGCCGCAAGCATCTTTCGCCGCAGCCGGATCGACGGTGTTCCTCAGCGCGCGATCGCCGAGGAATTCGGGGTCAGCGTCAGCACCGTCGAGAGCGATTTGCGGCAGGTCTACAGGGTTCTGGCCGAGCTGAAGGAGCGGCTGGATGAGGAATAGTGGCGAGGACTCCGTCATGTTGCCAGGAGCATTCATGAATGGCGGTTGATCAGCGAACCCTTGACGAGGCTGCCTTGTGGGCGGTGCGCACCTCGGAGCCCGACTTCGAGGACTGGCCCGCGTTCACCGAGTGGCTGGAAGCCTCGCCCGCCAATGCCGAGGCCTACGACCGGGCGATGATCGCCGCCGAGGCCGGTGCCGAGGCGCTCGGTACGATGCCCGCAAACGACCCGGAGTGGTCGGACGACGAGGAGCGGAAGCCCTATCGCCGCTGGCTCGCGCCCGCCCTCGCCGCATGTCTCACCCTCGTCGCCGCGCTGTGGTTGTGGCCCGCCGCCGACGCCGGGCTCACTTATCGCACCGCGCCGGGCGAGACGCGCAGCATCGCGCTGGGCGATGGCAGCACGGTCGTCCTGTCGGGCGATAGCGAACTGGTGGTCGAAGACGAGCGGCAGGCGCGCCTCGACAGCGGGCGTGCCGTGTTCGAGATCCGCCACGACGAATCCGATCCGTTCCGCCTTGCGGTAGGCGATGCCACGCTCGTCGACGCAGGCACCGTGTTCGAGGTGAATATCCGCGAGGCCGAAGTCGCCGTGGGCGTGGCCGAAGGCGCGGTGGTCTACAATCCCGATGGTCCGGCCGCGCGCATCGAGCCGGGAGATGTCCTGAGCTTCGACCGGGGCGCGGGAACCTACCGGATGGCGCGCGTGCCGATCGATCAGGTGGGCGAGTGGCGGCAGGGCCGCCTGACCTTCCGCGATGCGCCGCTGGCCGAGGTGGCGGGCGACCTCACCCGGGCGACGGGCGTCGCCTATCGCGTTGCCGAAACGGGCGGCGACCGCTCGATATCGGGCAGCGTCACGATCGAGCCGCTGCGCCGGGATCCGGCAGCGCTGGGCCCCTTGCTCGGAATCGACGTCCGGCAGGACGGCGAGGTCTGGATACTCGACGGAAGCTGACCATGCGCGCGTGCTCCGTTCTCGTGGCGGCCCCCGTGATGGCCATCGTGGCGAGCGCCGCCTATCCGGCGAGCGCGCAGGAGCGGCGCATCGATGCGCCTGCCGGAACGGTCGCCGATTCGGCCATCGCCATCGCCCGCCAGACGGGATCGAGCATCGTCGTCAACGGCTCCAGCCTTGCCGGACGGAAGGTTGCCCGCATTCGCGGAACGATGTCGGCAGCCCAGGCGGTGAAGCGGCTTGCGCGGGAGGCGAACGCCCGCGCGGTGCGCATCAGTTCGTCTGCCTGGCGGCTCGACCCGCTGCCCGTTCGTGCCGCTCCCCCGCGCCGCGCGGCGGGCCCCAAGCGGACCGCACCGAGCCCGCCCCCGGCACCGGCCCCCGCCCCGTTGCCGACTGCCACCGCACCCGAAATCGTGGTGGTCGCGAGCAAGCGCGAGATGCCGCTGAAGGAAATGGCGGCACAGGTCTCTATGATCGAGGGCGAGGAACTGGCGCTGGGCGGTACCGGCGGAACCGAGAAGATCGTCCAGCGCGTTGCCACGGTCTCCTCGACCTATCTCGGCAGCGGACGCAACAAGCTGTTCATCCGCGGCATCGCGGATTCGAGCTTCACCGGCCCTACCCAGGCGACCGTCGGGCAATATCTGGGCGACATCAGGCTGAGCTACAACGCGCCCGATCCCGACCTTCGCCTGTCGGACCTCGAACGGATCGAGGTTCTCGAAGGGCCGCAGGGCACCTTGTATGGTGCAGGCTCGCTCGGCGGCATCATCAGACTGGTTCCCAACAGCCCCGAACTGGGCAGCTCCTTCGCCAGCGGCACGCTCGGCGGGGCGCTGACCGAGCATGGCGAGGGCAGCGCCGATATCGGCGTGGTCGCCAACCTGCCACTCGCGAGCGACAGCGCCGCGCTTCGCGTCAGCCTCGATGCGGTGAGCGAGGGCGGCTATATCGACAAGCCGTTTCTCGATCAGACCGACGTCAACCGAACCTCGATCCTCTCGGGGCGGGCGATCCTGCGGACCCGGGTTGCGCCCCGGTGGACGATCGACCTCGTCGGCCTGGGCCAGAGCACCCACGCGCGCGACAGCCAGTATGCGGCGCGCAACCAGCCCGGCTACGACAGCGCGGCGAGGGTTCGCGAAGGCTCCGATGCGGACTACCTTCACGGCCAGCTGGTCGTCGATGGCCGTATCGGCGGGGTGCGCCTGCGCTCCTCCACGGCAGTGGCCGGACAGATTCTGGAAGAGCGCTACGACGCCTCGACCGATGCGCAACCCGGGCGGCTGTTCGTCCAGCGCAACGAGACGCGCATGCTCGCGCACGAAACCCGCCTGTGGCAGCCGGTCGGGGAAAGGTTCGGGTGGGTCGCAGGGCTCAGCCTGGTCGACAACCGCACCGAACTTACCAGAAGCCTGCAGCAGCCGCTGCTGCGCGCCGCCACCACCGGAGTGCTCAACACCGTGGTGGAAGGCACTTTTTATGCCGAGGGCTCCTATCGCCTGCGCGACAATCTGATCGCCACGCTCGGCGGGCGCTATTCGCTCGTGGAACTGGGCGGCAGCGCGGAGGATGTTCCGCTCGCCCTCGCGATAGAGCGGGCCGCCGTCACCGCGAGCCGCAACCAGGCGGCCTTCCTTCCCTCGGCATCCCTGATGGCGCGGCTGGCCCCGCAAACCAGCTTCTATCTGCGCTATCAGGAGGGCTTCCGGCCGGGCGGCCTTGCGATCGACGGCGAATTCGTCCGCCGGTTCGACCGCGACGAGGCGCGAACATTCGAAGTCGGCCTGCGCCACGGGCAGCCCGGGCGCGATCCCTTCGACCTGGCTGTCAATCTCTCCTACACGCGGTGGAACGACATCCAGGCCGATTTCATCGACGCGGCGGGGCTGCCCAGTACCGCCAATATCGGCGACGGCCGCGTCTGGACGATCAGCGCGAGCGCAGGGGCGTTCCTCACCCCCGATCTGCGGCTGACCGGAGGGGCGAGCGTCAACCGCAGCACGATCGACGAGCCCCCGTTCCCGCTCTTTGCCATGGGGCGCACCTCGCACGTCCCCAACATCGCGGAATTTTCAGGGCGGGTGGGGCTGGAATATTCCCGTCCCCTCAACCCCTCTCTCGATCTCGATGCGCGCGCGTGGGCCAGCTATATCGGGAAGTCGCGGCTGGGGATCGGCCCCGAACTGGGCGATCCCCAGGGCGACTATCTCGACAGCGGAGTGACCGTGCGGATCGGCAACGAGCGCGTCGGTGGCACGCTCTCCATCACCAATCTGGCCGACGTGAAGGGCAACAGGTTCGCGCTGGGAACGCCCTTCGCGGTCGAGCGCGCGCAGGAAACCCCGCTCCGCCCCCGCACGATCAGAGTGGGTCTCGACTTCGCGTTCTAGCCGCGTTCCAGCCACCGCACAGGCGGCCGATCGATTTTTTGCGATTCAGTGCCAAGGAAAGCTTCGGCTGGCTCCGTCCTCCCGTCTGACAAATGACGGAGGAAATGCATGTATCGTTATCTGCTTGCCGGCACCGCGCTGGCCACCCTTGCGCTGCCCCTGTCGGCCCAGACCTCGATCGACACCAAACGCACGCAAACCGTCCGCACCTCGCAGCTGAAGAACGGCGCGGGCGATGACGTGAAGGTGACGCAGAACGGTTCGATCGAATTGACGAGCGGTTCGGGAATCGTCGTCGACAGCGATCATGACGCGACCAATGACGGCAAGATCATCGTCACCAATTCCGATGGCGCGAGCGGGATCGAGACCACCGGCGACCGCCAGTCGGATATCGTCAACAACGGGACCATCACCGTCGACGAAACCTACACGCCGACCGACGTCGACAACGATTCCGATCCCGACGGGCCCTTCGCCGTCGGCACGGATCGCGCCGGCATCCGCGTGCGGGGCAACCTGACCGGGAATATCGTCAATGCGGGCAAGATCTCCGTCGAGGGCAATGATTCGGCCGGGATCAGGGTAAGCGGGCTGCTCGACGGCAAGCTCGTCCACAATGGCGAGACGAACGTGCTCGGCGATCGCACCGTGGGCGTCGAACTGCAGGACGTGACCGGCGACGTCCGGCTCGCCGGGACGGTTACGGCGGCGGGCGAGGATGCGGTCGGCGCGCGCTTCGCGGGCGATGTGGGCGGCACGCTGGTGGTGCAGGGGACGATCGCGGCCACCGGATACCGCACGGTCACTCCGCCGAGCGATCCGAGCAAGCTCGACGCCGACGATCTGCTCCAGGGCGGCAGCGCGATTGTCGTCGAAGGCGATGTTGCGGGCGGTATCCGCTTCGCCGTGCCGCCGAAGGACGCGAACCCGAACGATGCGGACGAGGACAAGGACGGGATCGAGGACGCCAAGGAAGGCAGCGCCAAGGTCACCTCCTATGGCGCAGCCCCGGCAGTGGCCATCGGGGCCACCAACAGGGACATCGCGATCGGCGCGCTCCCCGCAACCGGGACGGGGTTCGGAATCATCGTCGACGGGGCGATTGCGGGCAACGGCGTCTATGCCGGGGTCGACGGCAACGGCATGGTCATCGGCGGGCGCGGCGGCAATGTCGCGATTGCGGGCGGAGTCGCCGTGAACGGATCCGTCGTCGCCACCTCGAAGGACAGCAATGCCACCGCGCTGCGCTTCGGCGCGGGTGCGGCGACGCCGGAACTGCGCAACGCGGGCAGCATTTCCGCGTCCGGCGGCGGCAGCGGGACCACGGGCGCGACCGCCGTCGCCATCGATGCCGGCGCGAACCTTCCCTTCCTTCGTAACAGCGGCTCGATCAAGGCCAGCGCCCTTGCCAAGGCAGGAACCGCAGCCGCGATCGTCGATCATAGCGGCACGCTGCAGCTGGTCGAGAACAGCGGCCAGATCGAGGCGACCGGGGCCGAGGCCGGGAGCGGCCGCAACATCGCGATCGACCTGTCGAGCGTGGGCGCCGGGGCCGTCGTTCGCCAGACCGTCGTCGCATCGGGCGTGACCGCGCCCGCCATCAAGGGCGACATCCTGTTCGGCGGCGGCGCCGACCGGCTGGAACTGCTCGACGGCACCGCCGAGGGCGACGTGTCCTTCGGCGCGGGCATCGACCGGCTCGTCCTCTCGGGCGATGCGCGCTTTGCAGGCGAGGCAAGCTTCGGCGGCCAGGCCGACGAGCTGAGCCTTGCCGGAACCGCGCGTTTCGTCGGCAGCGCCGATTTCGCAGGCGGGGCCGCGAGTGTCCTCCTGAGCGACAATGCCCTGTTCCAGGGCCGCTTCATCGGCAGCGACAATGTGGCGGTCGCCCTCGATGGCGGCGTGCTCGACCTCCAGACGCCGACCACGCTTGCCAGCCTCTCGGTCGGCTCGACCGGCGTGCTGGTCGCCACGCTCAGCAAGGATCCCGCCGAGGGGAGCGCCCTCACCGTCACCGGCAATGCGAGCTTCGACGATGGCGCGAAGCTCAGGCTGCGGCTGACCGACATTGCGCAGGCCGAAGGCACGTACACCGTCATCAGCGCCGGCACTCTCACGGGCGCCGCCGATCTGGATTCGGACGTGACCCTCGTTCCCTTCATGTACGATGCCCTGCTCGACGTGGACCAGGCTGCCGGTCTCGTGCTGGTCGATATCGAACGCAAGGCGACCGAAGAGCTGGGCCTCAGCCGGGCACAGGCGGAGACCTACGACGCGCTCTATGTGGCCCTGGCCGAAGACGACGACGTGGCGGGCGTGTTCCTCGACATCACCAAGGAGGAGGCATTCCGCGCTGCGGTCGCCCAGACGCTCCCCGATCACGCCGGGGGCGCGTTCGACGGCCTCAGCCTCGGCATCCGGACCTTCGCCCGCCGCCTCGCCAATCCCGAAGGGCCCATCGAACGCGAGGGCAAACTGCGGATCGTGGCCGATTTCGCGGGCTGGGATTCCGGCAAGGACGAAGGCGACACGGCGCAATACGACCTCGAGGGGCTCGGCTTTTCGGGCGGCGCGGAACTGGCGACGGGCCTGGGGACGATCGGCGCGACCGCAACCTGGCTGTGGAACCGGCACGACACGCTGGCCGACAACAACGTCATCGCCAATGCCTACGAGGGCGCGCTCTACTGGCGCGGCACCTGGGGCGCATTCTCGGGCTTCGCGCGCGGCTCCTACAGCTTCGCGGATTTCGACGGCGCCCGCTATTTCACCGGCACCAGCGGCGGCGAGACGGTTTCGCGCACGATGGACGGCGAGTGGTCGGGCAACGCGACCAGCTTCATCGCCGGCATCTCGGTAGAGGGCGGTTCGCAGTACTTCTTCGTCCGCCCCTCGGTGACGATCGACTATGTCCGTCTGAGCGAGGACGGCTATGCCGAGACCGGCGGCGAAGCGCTGGACCTCACCATCGAGGAGCGCACCAGCGACGAGCTGGCGGTGAATCTGGGAAGCGCTGTGGGCTTCGACCTCATCGGCATGAGCCGCCGCGACACGAACTGGCTGCGAATCGAGGCCGAAGGCGGCTGGCGCGAGATCCTCTCGGGAGAGCTGGGCGCGACCACCGCCCGCTTCGGCGACGGCGACAGCTTCACCCTGACCCCCGAGCAGCGCAGCAGCGGCTGGTTCGCGCGGCTGCGCGGCGTGGGCGGCGACGCCTCCTACACCATCGCGGGCGAGCTTTCGGCCGAGGAGCGTAACGAACGGATCGGCTACGCGCTGCGCGCTTCGATCAGTTTTTCGATGTAACCACGCATCGAAAGCACGAGAAGGGTTCGGCCACCGATCCAATTGCCTTCCCCCCCGAGGGATCGATCGAACCCTGGACCCGGGCGCACCCACCGCGCCCGGGTCCTTCGTTTTTGTACGGCACGGGCAGTCGCGAACCGGGAGCCCCTGACACACCTGACACAGTGTCCAAGGGCCAAAAACCTCCCGGCCCATGAGAGCGGGTTTCGGCGCGGATCGACGGTGTGAAAGAGCGGCACGGACGATAGCGCGCGCGGGGGATGTAGGACAGTGGCGGGAGTATGCGACGGAGCCGGCCCCTGGCTGCAGTCACGCGGGGCGCTCGCCCCGGCGACGTATTCGCCCCCGGTCATTGCACCGAGCGTGCGAGCTCGCGGGCCAGATCGACGAAAAGGCGAAACGCAGCCGGGGGATTGCGCCTGCTCGGATAGTAGAGGCACAGCGGCGATAGCGGCGGGGTCCAGTCCTCCAGCACGCGCACCAGCCGACCGGCCGCGATATCCTCGCGCACGTCGGCTTCCATGAAGAAGCCGATGCCGATCGAGCGGAGCACCGCCAACCGCGCAAGGCTCGCTTCGTCGAGCGTGATCGGCCCATCGACATCCACCTGCACGGGCTCGCCATCTGCCTCGAACTGCCAGCGGAAAATCGCCCCGTCGGGCAGCCGTGTGCGGATGCAGGAATGGGCCAGCAGGTCGGATGGAACGCGGGGCGGCTTGCGGTGATCGAAATAGCCGGGCGAAGCGACCACGGCATATCGTCTGGGCGGGCCCAGCGAAATTGCGATCATGTCGCTGGGGACGAGGTTTTCGCTACGAATGCCGAAATCGAACCCCTGCCCCACGATGTCGACCAGATTCCCCTCGGTCACCAGATCGATCCGGACCTCGGGGTAGCGGTGGAGGAATTCGAGGACGAGCGGCTCGAGAATCTCGCGCCCCGCCGTGGCAAAGGTGTTGATGCGCAGCGTGCCGGACGGGGTTGTCTGTTGCGATCGGACGGTGTCGAGGGCCTGATCGATGTCCCGCAGGGCGGGTCCGAGCTGTTCGACGAACCTTCGCCCGGCGTCGGTCAGCGCGACGCTCCGGGTGGTCCGGTTGAACAGCCGCACGCCGAGCTGGCCTTCCAGCTTGGCGACGGCGTTGCTGAGCGCACTGGTCGACATGCCGAGATCGAGCGCGGCGGCGCGGAACGAGCCCCGCCGGCTGACCGCGAGCACGGCATCGAAATCGCTCAGGTTATGGCGTCGCATTATCCCGATTTCCGAAATGCCACATCCAGCATTATCCCGATTATCCGGATCAAGGCAATGTTCTAGTTGGGCCACTCCACCCAAGAGGAGTTGAGCCATGACCATCGAACTGCCCCCGGCAATTGCCGCCTATTTCGTAACCGACAAGAAGGGCGATGCGCAGGCGCTGTCGGAATGCTTCACCGAAGGCGCGACCGTTGTCGACGAAGGCAACACCTATGAGGGTCGCGATGCCATCAGAAACTGGATGGCCCACGCCTCCACGCAGTACACCTATACCGTGGAGCCCTTTGCGCTCGTCGAAGAGGGCGAACGCATTACAGTCACCAGCCGTCTCGTCGGCAACTTTCCCGGCAGCCCCGTGGACCTCGACTATCGGTTCGTCCTCGAGGGCGACAAGATCGCACGGCTGGAGATCGCGCCATGACGCCCTTCCTGACCCTGGCGGGCAAGCGCGCGCTGGTCACATCCGGCACGCGCGGGGCGGGCAAGGCAACGGTCGCGCTTCTCCGCGAACTCGGTGCCGATGTCCTGACGAGCGCGCGTACCATGCCGCCCGGGATCGAGCGCGCGCGCTTCGTCGCTGCCGACCTGACGAGCGCCGAAGGCTGCGAGACGCTTGCCCACGCCGTGCGCGAGCGGCTGGGCGGGGTGGACATCATTGTCCACATGCTCGGCGGCTCGTCCGCTCCGGCAGGTGGTTTCGAGGCGCTCGACGATGCGCAATGGCGCAAGGAGATCGACCTCAACCTGATGCCCGCTGTCCGTCTGGACCGCGCGCTCGTCCCGGCGATGGTCGCGCACGGATCGGGGGTGGTCATCCATGTCACCTCCATCCAGCGCGAACTGCCCTTGCCCGAGGCGACCACGGCCTATGCGGCGGCGAAAGCTGCGCTTTCGACCTACAGCAAGAGCCTTTCCAAGCAGGTTGCGCCCCGCGGCGTGAGAGTGGTTCGCGTGTCGCCCGGCTGGATCGAGACCGAAGCCTCGACCGCGCTCGCCGAACGGCTTGCAGCGGAGCACGGCGTCGATACCGAGGCGGGCAAGGCAATGATCATGCAATCGCTCGGCGGTGTTCCGATCGGTCGGCCCTCGCAGCCGGGGGAGATCGCGAGCCTGATTGCATTTCTCGCCTCCGATAGGGCGGGCACGATCACCGGCACGGAATATGTCATCGACGGGGGAACGGTGCCGACAGCTTGAGTCTGGCCGGGAGGGCACGCCCCCAAACGTTTCAGGCAGGGGCATCCTCGCCGCCCACAAAAAAACCGCCGCGCCCGGACGAACGCGGCGGTCTTTTCCCTTAGGCGAAGCGAAGCCTACTCGGCGGCCGCCGCCGCCTCGGCCTCGGAGCGCTCGGCTTCGAGGTCGGTGTCGTCTTCCAGATCGGCCGCGGTCAGCACCGGATGCTCGGTGATCCGCTTGGCCATGGTCTCCATCGTTCCCGCGGGCAGCGCGACGAGGCCGATCTTGGCGAGCGGGCCGCCCCGCTCCCACATCTGCTGCCACTGGTCGAGATATTGCTGCAGGCCGGGGATCGCCTGCAGGTGCGCGTTCTTGACGTAGATGTAGAGCGGGCGCGCACCGGGGTACTGGAAGCTGGCGATATTGTCGTAGGTCGGCTCGACGCCGTTCATCGGCAGGCCCTGCACGCGGCCCTCGTTCTCTTCCAGATAGGAATAGCCGAAGACGCCCACGGCGTTGCGGTTGCCCTGGATCTTCTGGACGATGAGATTGTCCTGTTCGCCCTGGTCGACATATTTGCCGTCGGAACGGATTTCGGTGCAGGTCCGCTCGAACGCGTCCTCGTCGCTTTCCTTCAGCGCGGCCATCTCGGCATTGCTCTCGCAGCCGGGGGTCAGCACCAGTTCCTTGAGCGCATCGCGCGTGCCGCTGGTCGACGGCGGGCCGTAGACGAGGATCGGCGCGTCGGGCAGCGAGGGATCGACATCGCGCCAGGTCTGCGCCGTCTGCTCCTTGCCGTAAGGATTGGCGGCGAGCGCGCGGTAGACGATCTCCGGGGTCAGATCCATCATGATGCCGCCTTCGGTGCTGGCGAAGGCGATGCCGTCCAGCCCGACCTGGATTTCGGTGATCTCGGTCACGCCATTGGCCTGGCAGGTCTCGAACTCGCTCACCTTCATCCGGCGCGAGGCATTGGCCATGTCGGGCGTATCCGCGCCGACGCCCTGGCAGAACAGCGCGATGCCGCCGCCGGTCCCGGTCGATTCGATCAGCGGAGAACGCCGGTCCGGGTTGGAGCGCGAGAAGCTCTCGGCGACCTGCTTGGCGAAGGGATAGACGGTCGAGGAACCGACCGCGCGGATCGATTCGCGCGAACCGCCGCCATTGTTGCAGCCGGTCAGCATCAGGCCGGCAGTGGCTGCCAGCGCCAGGAGGTGTGTGAATTTCATGTGTCGCCTCTCCCTCAGATCAAGGCATGGTAACGTCAAAAGCCGCCCCTAACCACGCCCTTGTGACAGTTGCATGACCGCGCGTGGACGTTGCGTAAAGCCCGGCCTTGCCGCGCGGCGCCCGCCCACCTAACGAGCGCCCACCTGCAGAGCGGGACGAAACGTAAAGAAGGCCCCACCCCATGCGCATTGGCTGCCCCAAGGAAATCAAGAACCACGAATACCGCGTCGGACTGACGCCCGAAAGCGCGCGCGAGCTGGCGCGCCACGGGCACGAGATCTGGATCGAGAGCGGTGCCGGCCTCGGCATCGACGCGACCGACGCTGAATACGAAGCCGCCGGTGCGCGAATCGTCGACGGCCCCGATCCCATCTTCGCCGAGTGCGAGATGGTGGTTAAGGTGAAGGAACCCCAGCCGGGCGAGCGCTCGAAGCTGCGCGAAGGCCAGATCCTCTACACCTATCTCCACCTCGCGCCCGACAGGGAACAGACCGTCGACCTCGTCAACGCGGGCGTCACCGCGATCGCCTACGAGACGGTCACCGGGCCCAGTGCGTTCGGGGGCGGCTCGCTGCCGCTGCTGAAGCCCATGAGCCAGGTCGCCGGGCGGATGAGCGTGCAGGCGGGCGCGAGCGCGCTGGAGAAGGCGCATGGCGGGCGCGGCGTGCTGCTGGGCGGCGTCCCGGGCGTGATGCCGGGCAAGGTCGTGGTGATCGGCGGCGGCGTGGTCGGCTTCAACGCCGCGCAGATGGCCGCCGGCCTCGGCGCGGACGTGACGATCCTCGACCGCGATCCCGAAGTGCTCGAACGCGTCGGCACGCATTTCGAATCGCGCGCCAAGACGCGCTTTTCCAACGCCGCCAACCTATACGAGGCGGTCTGCGGCGCAGACCTGGTGATCGGCGCGGTGCTGATCCCCGGCGCGGCGGCGCCCAAGCTGGTCACGCGAGAAATGCTGTCCGACATGCAGACCGGCGCAGTGCTGGTCGACGTCGCGATCGACCAGGGCGGCTGCTTCGAGACCTCCGAACCGACAACCCACGACGATCCGACCTACGTGGTCGACGGGATCGTCCATTACTGCGTCGCCAACATGCCCGGCGCGGTCGCGCGCACCAGCACCTACGCGCTCAACAACGTCACCCTGCCGCACGCGCTGCAGATCGCTGACCTCGGGTGGAAGGGCGCGATGCGCGCCAATCCGCATCTGGCCGAGGGGCTCAACGTGTGGGACGGCAAGGTAACCTACAAGGCGGTGGCCGAAGACCTCGGCTACGAATACGTGCCGGTGGAAAAGGCGCTGGCCTGAAGCGAGCGAGCGGGCAGGCGGGCGACGACCCGAGCTTAGCCTTCCCGCTTCGTTAACCCCATCTCGCTAGAAGGACGACATGGGGTGGCTGCTGAGTCGGATCGGGATACTGGTGTCTCTGGCATGCGCGTGCCTGGCCGCGCCCGCATCCGCCGCCCAGCTCGATCCCGATTGCGTCTTCGCGACCTCGCAAGACCTCTCCATCGAAAGCGTTCGCGCCGATCCGCGATGGGTCTGCGACGAGGTGAATGCCCTGGGCGCTGGGCGCTTCAACTGGCTGCGCTTCGACGCTGCGGGCAACGCCGATTTTCGCTATTTCGCGATGGAAGCCCGGGCATTCGACAGCCTCACCGTCTACCGGATCGCGAGCGACGGCCGGATCGCCAGCAACCGGCTCGTCCCGGACGAGGTGCGCCTCAAGAACCTCAACGACATCATGCTGCCGCTACCGGATGTCGGCGATCCGCAAGCCACGGTGATCGTCCGGATCGACAATTATGCCAAGTTCCGCGACGCGCCGAAGATTCGCCTTCTGGAGAGTGCCGATAGGCCGGCAGGATTGGTGGACGACCTCGTCTTCGCAGCCTTGCTGCTGGGTCTCGTCCTCGCCCCCTGCATCCTCGCGGCAATGCTGGCCTTCGCGCTGCGGCAAACCTTCGTGGCGTGGTATGCGACCATGTGCGTCGGCATGGCGCTGACGATTGCAATGACAAGTGGCCTCGCCGCCAGCTGGTTTTCCTGGAATCTGGCCGTGTTCCTGGTGTTCGAGCGCTTGGGCTATGTCCTGATCATGTTCGCATCGTGCCAGTTCGCGCGCGACTTCATCGAACGCGATGCGCTGTCGCCCCCCATGCGCAGGGTGCTGCGCTGGAGCGGGATCGGCATTCTCGTCGCGGGCGGATTGAACGCAGGGGTGATACAAAGCCCGATGCTGTTCGGCCTGGCCCAGCTCGTCGTGCTGACGGCCTTGCTCGCCGCTTTCACCCAGGCCCTGCGGCGCGGGAGTCGCTGGGTCCGCTACCAGCTGGTCGGCTGGTCCTTCGCGATGGTCCTGGTGACGGATATGGCCATGAAAGGGCTCGGGTTCGCGGGATTCCTCGAAACCGACTTCCTCATCGTCTACTACGCCATGGTCTGGGAGATCATCGTCGTCGCGATCGGCGTGACCGACCGGGCGTTGATGTTGCGGTCCGATCGCGACCGGGCTCGTCGGCTGGCGGCCGAGATGGAAAACCTTGCCGAGCGCGATCCGCTCACCGGCCTGCTGAACCGGCGCGGCATTGCCAATCAGTACGCCAGCCTGATGGAGCGTGGCTTCACCACCTTCGCCCTGATCGATCTCGACCATTTCAAGGCGATCAACGACCGCTTCGGTCATCAGATCGGCGACGAGGCGCTGATCGCCACCGCCAGCGCGCTTGCGCCGGACGAGGACACCATCGCCGTGCGGCTCGGCGGCGAGGAGTTCATGCTGGCGTTGCGCGGAGCCGATGCGACCTTGCGCGCGGAGCGGCGCCGCCGTGCGATCACCGCACGGATTGCGGACACCCTTCCTCAGATGGATCGGCCTGTCACCGCCAGCATGGGCGTGGTCGAGGCATCGGGCGAAGACGCTGCGGGGCTGCCCTTCGAAGTGCTCTATCTGCGGGCGGACAAGTTGCTCTATCGGGCGAAGAACGAGGGGCGTAACCGCTATCTCCGGGAATCGCTGGTCTTCGGCGAGCCGCCAAGGGACGACCACCAGGCCTTCGCTGCCTGACACAGGCAAGCGGCGCGTTTGCCAGGGCGAGCCGCCCATGGTGGCATCGCCCCGCATCACCGATTACAATTCCCGGCATGCCACCTGCGACGTATCGGTTCTCCGGTACGGCGCCAGCCGGGGAGAGACGACGATGAGCACGCAGCAACCGACCAATTCGGGCTTCGGCCGGACCACCGAACCGCAGGAGGTTCTGGAAGGCATCGATCTTTCCGGCAAGGTCGCCATCGTCACCGGCGGCTATTCGGGCATCGGGGTGGAGACCGTGCGCGGTCTCGCCGGAGCGGGCGCGAAGGTGATCGTGCCCGCGCGCAACCATGCGAAGGCAGTGGGCAATCTTTCCGACGTTGCCGGCGATGTCGCGATCATGGAGATGGATCTCGCCGACCTCGCTTCGGTGCGCGCTTTTGCGGATGCCTTCGCCAAGGAGCACGACCGGCTCGACCTGCTGATCTGCAATGCCGGGATCATGGCCTGCCCGCTGACCCGCGTGGGCCCGGGCTGGGAGCAGCAGTTCGGCGTCAACCACCTCGGCCATTTCGCGCTCGCGCAGGCGCTGATGCCGCTGCTCGAAAAGACCGCGAAGGAGCCGGACAGCGACGTGCGCGTGGTCGCGCTGTCCTCCACCGGGCACAAGCTGAGCAATATCCGCTGGGACGATCCGCACTGGAACGATGGCGAGTATGACAAATGGCAGGCCTACGGGCAGGCCAAGACCGCCAATGCGCTGTTCGCGGTCGGCATGAACAAGCGGCTGGCCGAACAAGGCGCGCGCGCCTTCTCGGTTCATCCCGGTGGCATCCACACGCCGCTGCAGCGCCACCTCGATAACGAGGAACTGGTGGCGCTGGGCTGGATGAACGAGGATGGCGAGCTGTCCGAGCAGGCCGCCAGGATGTTCAAGACCCCGACCCAGGGCGCATCGACCACGCTATGGGCCGCGACCAGCCCTGCGCTGAAGGAGCGTGGCGGCGAATATTGCGAGGACTGCGATGTGGCGGAGCTGGCCGACCCGGACAATCCCAGCCGCTACAACAAGGTCCAGCCCTACGCCGTGGACGAAGACGCCGCCAAGCGGCTGTGGGCGATGAGCGAGGAAATGGTGGCGGGGGTGTAGGAGGGGGCTTCGCAAAGCCCAGTGTCAGAGGACGAAAGCACGAACATCAATGGCCTACTCTGACGCTCGTTCTCGATGGCTCGGTTGCCTGCTGGTCATCGTGCTTGCCTTCGTTCTGCTGTTGCTTCCCTTTATCTGGCTGAGCTTTTCTGCCTACACATCGGCTTTCCCACGACCATTCGACTCCCAAGTTTGGAAATCGACCGAAGCGGGCGCTTGGCCCGAGGACAACTCGCGTTGCGCAATGCTGGCCGATCTACAGTTTCGAATTGGAGTGGAGGGAAGATCGCGCAAAGAACTGATCGAGATGCTTGGCATGCCGGAGAAACGTGAGTGGGGCGAGTTCTGGCCACTGTGCCCAAGCTTTCTCGATATATGGGTGATGAGCGTGCGCTGGGAGGATGACCGCGCGGTGGAAGTCACCGTTCACGATACCTGATCGCCATCGTCGTTACTAGCTCGTCACCCCGGGCTTGACCCGGGGTCCCGCTTCTCCTCCTTTCCTTGCATGGATCACGAAACATCCGGTGGCTGGGTCTACATCATGACCGACCGCTATGGCGATACCTTATATGTCGGCGTGACCGCGGATCTGGCGCTCAAGGTGTCGCAGCACCGCGAAGGGACCGGAGCGGACTTTTGCGCGCGGCACGGATTGAAACGGCTCGTCTGGGCGGAACGGTTCGACAGCATTGTCGATGCCATCGCGAACGAGAAGCGGCTCAAGCGCTGGCACCGGGCTGGAAGATCGAGCTGGTCGAAAAGGCCAACCCGAAGTGGGATGATCTGTTCGATTCTTTGGTCTGAGTGTCGCGAAAGCAGCGGGACCCCGGGTCAAGCCCGGGGTGACGAAGTGGAGAACGGCGCCGCAATCTCCGCAGTAATCCGCTGCGGGCGCATGGTCTCGCGGTCGAGCATCGCCCAGCGGGTCAGCGCCGAGACCAGCACCTTGCCTGCATCGTCCACGAACTGAACCTCGCGGTCGAAGCGTGCGCCGCGCGGGCTCCCCGAGACGCGGGTGCGGCCGTGCGCGACCTCGCCCGCTGTGATGTTGCCGCGATAGTCGATCTCGTGACGGCTCACGACCCAGATGTACTTTTCCTGGTGTTCGGGCGGCGCGACCGCGTGCCAGTGGGCGACCGCGATATCCTGAATCCAGCTGACCCAGCGGGCATTGTTCACATGGCCAAGCTCGTCGATGTCGCCGGGCGCGGCGGTGAAATCGCGGGTAAAGGCCCAGTCCTCGCTCACGTTCTGTCTCTCAGGCCGTCCCTCATGCCGCTTCCAGCTTGCGGTCCGGGTCGACACCGAGGGAGCGCAGGTCCGCCTCGGCTTGCGCGGTGGTGGTGAAGACGAAGCTTTGCATCCCCACCGCCTTGGCCCCGTCGACGTTCTTCTGCAGATCGTCGAAGAACACGCATTCCCCCGGCACCAGATCGTAGGTCTCGGTCAGCCAGGTATACATGCGCGGATCGGGCTTGAGCGTCGAGTGATCGGCGGAGACGCACGCGCCGTCGAACAGCGGCCAGAAGTCGTAGCGCCCGCGCAGGTAGGCGACGATCTCGTGGACATTGTCGGTGATCGCATAGATGCCGTAGCCGCTGGCCTTCAGGCGGCGCATCAGCTTCGGCGTTTCCTCGATCAGGTGCAAGCTCTCGAAAAGCGCGGAGACCAGCCGGTCGGTGGTCTTGCGGTCGAACCCATGCCTTTCGCCATACATGCGCTGGGTCTCGGTCAGGCTCATCGCCCCGCGATTGAGCGCGCGGAAGATGTCCCCGCCGAACAGCTCGCGGCTGGTGATCCCGTCGGGCAGATCCTTGCCGAAGGCGAGTTCGACGATAGCCTCCGGCTCCCACCGGACGATCACGTTGCCGACATCGAATACGACGTTGCGGATGGTACCGGGCCCGATGGTGTTTGCGCAATTGGTCATGCGCCCTCCCTCACGATCCGGGCGCAGAATGCAAGGGCGCGCAGACGCCGCACCTGTCACTAAGTCGCAGGACATCCCGGCGCGGAGCGATCGACCCGGGCGAGCATGGCGCACAGGACGGCCTGCGGATCGTCGGTGCCCTCGTAAACGAACTGCCGGACCTGTTCGCCCAGCTGCGCATCGCCGCTTTCCGCGACGAGCTGGCCCAGCCATTCGTCGACCGAGACAACCCCGTCGCCGCCGCTATCCTCCCGGTTGGCGTCGATGAGCGCACCCACGAAATCGAAGAAATCGCGTCCGCCGTTCTTCTGTGCCGCGCCCTCCGCGACCATGCCGAGCACGGTTCCGCAGGCGTAATGGGCATCGTAATCGCGGCGCTCATCGGCTTCGGCGAGCGGCTTGGCGACCGACATGTCGAGGCAGGTCTGCCATTCCTGCGCCAGTTCGCCGCCTGCATCATAGGCCGGATCGACCCGTTCGATCAGCCGGTAGGCAAGCAGGCTCGCCCCGCCCTCGGTAATCCAGCCATCGGCGGAGGATTCGTAGCGCACCGTCTGGCCGAGCCAGAAATGCGCGCCTTCGTGGGCGATGAACCAGCGCACGCCCTGCAGTTCGCGCGCGTTCTCGGCGACCAGGCCTTCGCCCTCCAGCCGCACGACCAGCAAGGCGGGCAATACGCTGCCGCCCCGGCTCACGACGCCGGGCGTGGGCCCGGCCCAGCTCGACAGCACCGTCGGCTT
>PAVA01000063.1 GCA_002712945.1 Citromicrobium sp. | reverse complement strand
TTGGCGAGCGTGCGCTGCACTTCGTCGGAGAACACGTCACGATCCGCCGCCATGGCCGAGCCCGCAGGCACGCGCGCCTTCTCCCCCGCAGCCATCACGACGGAGTTGAGCCGCCGCATCTCGTCATGCAGCAGGCCGACCGCGTTCTTGTCGCTGTCGTCGGAGCGGAAGGAGTTCGAGCAGACCAGCTCGGCGAGGCCGTCGGTCTGGTGCGCAGGCGTCGTCTCGCCGCTCCCGCGCATTTCGGACAGCCGCACTTTCAGCCCTGCCTGCGCGAGTTGCCACGCAGCTTCGGACCCGGCGAGCCCGCCGCCGATGATGTGTACGTCATATGCCATCGCTGCGCACCTAGGCGCTGCGGCTCGCCATCGCAATCAGCCGAGCACGCGGCCGGCGCCTTCCGCGATCTCGGGCGCAGCCTCGTCCAGCCGTCGGGCCAGTTCGGGCAGGCGCTTGGTCGGCACGCCGGGGAAGAGGTGATGTTCGAGGTGGAAGAACATGTTGTAGCTGACGAAATTGACGAGCGTGCTGCGCTGCGTGCGCGCGATCATCGCGTGTCCGTTTCCGCCGCGGTGCGTAATCCACACGGCGAACAGCGCCGTCAGGCTTTGCGCCACGAGCATGGCGGCGAGGTGGAACCACAGGAAATCGAGCGCGAAGATCAGCGCCACCACAGGCAGCACGCAATTGAGTGCGAGGTCGATCGCCATCCGCCGCCGCCAGACTTTTCCGCCGCGCCGCCACGTCTCCAGATGGCACTCGATCGGGAATTTCGGGCCGTAGGCGAGCACCCGCCACAGGCCCATGTGGCCACACTTGCCCTCGATATCCTGCGGCGTGTCGAGGTGCTTGTGGTGCCGCAGGTGGTTGAACGCGACCGAGTGGTTCGACCCGATCATCACCACGCTCAGCGCGTGCATCACCAGATGGTGGCCGCGCGGCCCGAAGCCGAGATTGTGATGGATCGCCTCGTGGTTGAGGCGCAGCGCGACAAGGAAGAACATGAAAGCGCACACCAGCGCGACGGGCCAGAGGTGGAACGCCGCCGCGAGCCAGCTTGCGCCGAGCCACGGAAGGGGGAGGGTGCATTCGCGGCACCCTTCGCACCGGCTCATGGGAACGAGATCGCGCCAGCGAACATCTCTCAGAAGATGCTTGGGAAATCGGGTAGCGGCCATCGCGAAACTCCCTGTGTCCTGCTACGACCCTAGCATCGGTTTTCGCATCGCCTAACGCTTTACACCGCATCGATGTTGCGCGACATGCAACCAACTGCGAACCTGAGAGGAGTTTTCCGATCCCCCGTCGCCGCGCCCTCGTCCAGCACCGGCCCTGGCTTGCGCTGAGCCTGCTCGCAGGGGTTGCCTACCCGCTGCTCGAGCAGACCGCGCTCGGCGGTATCTGGATGATCCTGATCAAGACCGCCGCAGTGGGTTTCCTCGCGCTCTATGCCGCGCAGCGCACGAAGGGGCTGCGCGCCGGATTGTTCGTGCTGGCGCTGGCGTTGAGCGCGCTGGGCGACGCCGCACTGGAACTGTCGCTGATCGCGGGCGGGGCGGCCTTCCTAGCCAGCCACCTCGTCGCGATTCTGTTCTACCGCCGCTATCCGCGCCCCGAGCCGGGCACGGCGCGCACCTGGGGGACCGCGCTGCTGTTTCTCGCGGTGCCGCTGGTCTCGTGGTGGCTGAGCGGCGATGTGCTGATCGGTCTCTACGGCCTCGGTCTCGGCGGTATGGCGATGGCGGCATGGCTCAGCCTGTTTCCGCAATGGCGCGTGGGGTTGGGCGCGCTGCTGTTCGTCCTGTCCGACTGGCTGATCTTCAGCCGCTTCGGGCCGGTCGATCTCGCGCCGCTGCCCGACCTGCTCGTCTGGCCTTGCTACTATGGCGGCCAGCTGCTGATCGCGACCGGCGTGGTGCAGGCGCTGCGACGGTTCCGGCGATAAGACTCCAGGGGAGCGCTAGTGCTCGAAACAAGAGAGTTCAGGGGCGCAAGGGGCAAAAGCCTTGTAGGATTGGCGGGCTCCCTCGCCTTTGTTGCGATTGGGATAGTGATGGTCGGGGATACGGACGCCTCAGCCTTTTGGGCATGGTTCGGCCTCATTTTCTTCGGCCTTTGCGCGATCGTATTTTTCATCGTTTCGATACGCCCCTTTATGTTGAGGCTTGATCGCGATGGTTTCACTCTGAACCGCGGCCTACGAATCTACCCGCACTTCGTTGCGTGGGGGGATGTTGAAGAGATTTTTGTGCACGCAGTTCGCACCGGCCATACCAGAACCCGCATGGTCGGTTTCAATTTCAGGCCCGGGCAAGCAAATCGCACGGCCTGGATGAAGCTTAATCGGACGCTTGGCGCGGATGGTGCTCTTCCTGCCTTGTGGGAAGAAGACCCGGACCATCTAGTTGAACTGATGAATGCATATCTCCGAGAACATCGGGATACCCGAGGCGGATCTTGACGCGAAAATTGCCTTGAGTGACCTCACACGTCCGTCGGCGGCGGGTCGTCGCGGTCGAGCGTGGTGTGCGGAGTGGTCGTCTGGTCCTCGCGCGCCATCCGCTCGTCCATGATCGCTTCTTCGGCCGGGTTCTCGGGGTCGGCATCCTCGTCGATCCGTGCCGCGCCCACGATATGCTCGCCCTTGGCGACGTCGAACACCTTCACACCCGACGATCCGCGCCCGTAGATCGACCAGCCCTTGTGGTTCTCGAACCCGCCGGGGATGAGATGGCGGAAGTCGATCGGCAGGCGGATCAGCTTCGCCTGATCGGTCACCAGCATCAGCTGCATGCCATGGCGCACGGGGAAGCTCGCGACCACGGGGCCGTTGCGGTCGGCTTTGCTCGGCTCGCCGATATTGGCGATGCCCTGCCCGCCACGCCCGATGGTGCGGTATTCGTAGGCCGAGGAGATCTTGCCGTAGCCATTGGCGGTGAGGGTGAGGATGAACTCCTCGTTCTCTTCCATCTCCTGCGCCAGCTCGGCAGGCAGAGTGTGCTCGGCCCCATTGTTCTTCCACACCGCCGCACGCAGGTAGGCCTCGCGCGTTTCCATGTCGCTGGTCAGCGGATCGAGCACTGCGAGGCTGACGACCTTTTCGCCGGGCTTCAGCTTCATGCCGCGCACGCCGATGCCGGTGCGGCTCTTGGTTTCGCGCGCGTCGGTGGCGGCGAAGCGGATCGCCTTGCCCGCATCGGAGGCGAGGAAGATCTCCTGCTCCTCGTTCAGAAGACGCACGCCGATCAGCCGGTCGCCGCTGCCCTCGGCAAAGCCCATCGCGTATTTGCCGTTCGACGGCACGTTGATGAAGGCATCCATGGAATTACGACGGACCATGCCCTGCTCGGTCGCGAAGACGATGTTGAGTTCGCTCCACTCGGCCTCGTCCTGCGGCAGGGGGAGCACGTTGGTCACGCGCTCGTCCTCGCCCAGCGGCAGCAGATTGACCATCGGCCGTCCCTTGGTCTGTGGCCCGCCTTCGGGCAGCTTCCACACCTTGAGGCGGTAGACCCGGCCCGCATTGGTGAAGAACAGCACCGGATTGTGGGTGCTGGTGACGAACATCTCGACCACCGCATCCTCGTCCTTGGTGGCCATCGAGCTGCGGCCCTTGCCGCCGCGCGCCTGTGCGCGGAAGGCCTGCAGCGGCGTGCGCTTGATGTAACCGCCATGGGTGACGGTGACGACCATGTCTTCCTGTTCGATCAGGTCTTCGTCTTCGAGACCGTCCCATGCAGGCGCGATTTCGGAGATGCGGGGCGTCGCGTATTGCTCGCGGATTGCCTCCAGCTCTTCGCGCATGACCTGGTAGAGCTTGCGCCGGTCGGCGAGGATGGCGAGGTATTCCTCGATCTTCGTCGCCAGTTCCTTCAGCTCGTCGCCGATCTCGTCGCGGCCGAGCGCGGTCAGGCGATGGAGCCGCAGATCGAGGATCGCCTTCACCTGCCGTTCGGACAGGCGATAGGTGCCGCCTTCCTGTTCGGAAGACAGGTCGATCGCTTCGACCAGCTCGATATATTGCGCGATGTCGCCGATCGGCCATTCCTTGCGGAGCAGCTTGGCGCGCGCTTCGGCGGGGTTGGGCGATCCGCGGATGATCGCCACCACCTCGTCGAGGTTGGACACCGCGACCACCAGGCCGAGCAAGATATGCGCCCGGTCGCGCGCCTTGTTCAGCTCGAACTTGGTGCGCCGGGTGATGACCTGTTCGCGAAACTGGATGAAGGCCTGGATGATGTCCCGCAGCGACAAGACTTCGGGCCGTCCGCCTCGAATCGCGAGCATGTTGGCAGGGAAGCTCGCTTGTGCCGGCGAATACCGCCACAGCTGGTTGAGCACGACTTCGGGCGAGGCATCGCGCTTGAGGTCCACGACCACGCGCACGCCTTCGCGCGAACTTTCGTCGCGGATGTCGGCGATACCCTCGATCCGCTTGTCCTTCGCGGCCTCAGCGATCTTCTCGACCAGCATGTTCTTGCCAACCTGGAAGGGAATCGAGGTGAGCACGATGCTCTGCCGATCGTTGCGCCCAGTCTCGATCTCGTGCCGCGCGCGCATCATGATCGAACCACGCCCGGTCAGGTAGGCGGAACGAGCGCCCGACTGGCCGAGGATTAGCGGCGCGGTGGGGAAATCGGGGCCGGGGATGTACTCGATCAGCTCTTCCGACGTGATGCCGGGATTGGCCATGTAGGCCATGCAGCCGTCGATCACTTCGCCGAGATTATGCGGCGGAACATTGGTGGCCATGCCCACCGCGATCCCGCCCGCGCCGTTGACCAGCAGGTTGGGGAAGCCGGCGGGCAGGACGGTCGGCTCTTCGCGCGAACCGTCGTAGTTTTCGGCGAAGTCGACCGTGTCCTTGTCAAGATCGTCGAGCAGCGCGTTGGCGACCTTCTCCAGCCGCGCCTCGGTATAACGCATCGAGGCGGGCGGATCGGGGTCCATCGAGCCGAAATTGCCCTGGCCGTCGATCAGCGGCACTCGCATCGACCAGCTCTGGGTCATACGCGCGAGCGCGTCGTAGATCGCGCTGTCGCCGTGCGGGTGGTAGTTACCCATCACGTCGCCGACGATCTTGGCGCTCTTGCGATAGGGCCGCCCGGCGACGAAGCCGCCTTCCTGGCTGGCGAAGAGAATCCGGCGATGGACCGGCTTCAACCCGTCGCGCACATCGGGCAGCGCGCGGCTCACGATCACGCTCATCGCGTAATCGAGATAGCTCGTCTTCATCTCATCGACGATGTCGATGCGGTCATACTCGCCCATGGGGCTGGGCAGGGGCAGGGTGTCGGTTTCGTCGCTCAAGAAAAATCCGCTCGATCTAGGTTTTTCGGCCGCGTCTCGCGCGCAGTCGGGGGAGGCTAGGGGAAAGCTGCAGGGGGTGCCAGCAAGAGCGTTCCCACATGGGTTGTTACACGCTCTTTTTCCACATTTTTGGCGGTCTTCGGCGTATTTTTATGGGACGCTTCCATTCAACCAGTGTTCAACCGGCGACCGGCACCATCTGGACGTTCTCGCGGCACTATCGCATAGGCCGCGCGTTATCCTCAACGAGACACGAAAACACACGGCCGCGCCCCGCGCGGCGCTGAACAGGAGAGACCAATGCCGATTTTCGCAAAACGCCCCCGCACTGCTTCGAGGCTTGCGATCGCAGCTGCGCTGATGAGCGTGGGCGCGCTGGGCGTGACCGCGTTCGAGACGCCCGCCTATGCGCAGAAGCGCGCGAACTATTCCGATGACTTCGTGAAGGCCTTCGCGCCGGTCGACGAGGCCATGAAGGCGGAGAATCCGGATTACGAGGCGCTGCTCCAGCAGGCCCGCGCCGTCGAAGCAACCGTCAAGACCGATGACGACCGTTTCGCCTATTCCAGCACGCTCTACAACATCGCGCAGAAGCTCGAAAACACCGAGCTGCAGCGCGAAGC
The DNA here is from genome assembly GCA_002712945.1 of Citromicrobium sp. Next base: position 9,127 of record PAVA01000063.1, on the reverse strand, counting down.
GATGGAAATGATGATCGGGAGCGGCAAGGTGCCCGAGGAGGCCCTGCCGCAATATACCTATATCGCTGGGCAGCTGGCCTATAACCTGAAGGACTACCCGGCTGCCCGCGAGCGGATCGAGGAAGCGATCGCCCTTGGCTACGACGTCCCCGACGCGGAGGAGTTCATTGCGAGCACCTACGCGCAGGAAGGCGATACGGCAGGCGGGCTGCAATATGTCGCAGCGCAAGTGAACGATCAGGTTGCCGCAGGGGAGGCGCCCGCCGAAAAGCTGCTCAAGCGCGGTCTGACGATCGCCTACAACAACGACATGTACGAGGATGCGACGAACTTCAGCCTGCTGCTGGCGAAGTATTATCCCAGCGCGACCTCGTGGGGCGATGCGATCGCCATCCAGCGCAACTACGGCCAGTATTCGGACGCCGAAATGCTCGATCTTCTGCGTTTGCTGCGGGCGACCAACGCAATGCGCGAGGCACGCGACTACACCGACTATATCGATGCCGCCAATTTCCGTCGTCTCCCCGGCGAAGTGGGCGCGGTCGCTCAGGAAGGGCTGAGCGCGGGTCTGCTGCAGTCGGGTGACGTCTTCGTCGACGAGGCGGTGAGCGAATCGAAGCAGCGGGTTGCCGGTCTGCGCGCCGATCTTCCTGAGCTGGAAAGCGACGCCAAGGCTTCCGGCGCGAGCGCCAGTCTCGCGGTGGCCGCGGGCGACGTCTACCTCAATTTCGAGCAGCCGGCGAAGGCTGCAGAGCTCTACGAAGTGGCGCTGACTCGTCCCGATGTCGATCGCAACACGGCGCTGACCCGCCTCGGTATCGCGCAGGCCAAGGCCGGCGATTACGCGGCGGCGCAGGAAACGTTCGGCCAGGTGCAGGGCAACCGCGCGCCCATCGCGAAGCTGTGGGCCACCTATGCCGAGCAGCAGGCCGGTGGCGGGACGGCCGCCAGCTAGTCAGGACATCGCGCAAGCGAAGAATGCGGCGCGGGAGGGGAACCTTCCGCGCCGTTTTTCATGCGGCAGAGCGCCGGTCAGCGAAGGCGCTTGACGTAGATCTGGTTGTCGTCGCGCTTCTCGACAGCGAAATTGTCGAAGGAATCGAACATCTCCTTCAGGCTCTTGAAGCCGTAATTGCGCACGTCGAAGCTTGAGCGGTTGCCGGCAATCTGGCCGAGCAGCGAAAGCCGCGCGTAGCCGCCATCGCCCTTCGCTTCCGAATAAGCGGCGGTGATCAGCTCCAGCAGATCGTCGTCGACAACGTCGGACTCGATCTTCGCGCCCTTCTTGCGATCGTTCGAACGATCGGCGGCATTGGTCGCGATCAGCTTGCGGATATCGATGAACCGGGTGCAGACCGACTGGAAGGCCATCGGCGTCTTGGCCTCGCCGAAGCCGTAGACCACGATCCCGTCCTGCCGCAGGCGGGTGACGAGGGGGGTGAAATCGCTGTCCGAGGTCATGATCCCGAACCCGTCGACCTTGCCCTGATACAGCAGATCGATCGCGTCGATCGTCATCGCCATGTCGGTGGCGTTCTTGCCGCGCGTCACGTCGAACTGCTGCTGCGGGCGGATGCCGAACTTGTTGGTGATCTTGTCCCACCGCGCGAGATTGTCCTTCGCGAAGTTTCCGTAGGCGCGGCGGATATTGACCTGGCCGAGCTCGGCCATGACGGTCAGCACCGGGTCGATCCCGTCGGGCGTGGTGTTGTCCGCGTCGATCAGCAGGGCGATGTTTTTGAGGGTGGCTTCTGACATGCCCTGCACATGGGCGAGGCGCGCCCCGCTGGCAAGCCGCGCGCGCCGCGCGCCGCGCCATTGCTTCATGCGGACGTGGGCCCTAGATGGCGGGGCATGAACGATCTCTCCTCCGCACCCACGCCCGAAGAGAACCGCGCGCCCCGCGCACGCAAGCCGGACTGGATCCGGGTCAAGGCGCCGGTCGGCAAGGGCTACCAGGAAACGCGCCGCCTGATGCGCGATCTCGGCCTGAATACGGTGTGCGAGGAAGCGGCGTGCCCGAACATCGGCGAGTGCTGGGAGAAGAAGCACGCGACGGTCATGATCCTCGGCGACGTCTGCACGCGGGCCTGCGCCTTCTGCAACGTCAAGACCGGGATGCCGCGCCTGGTAGACCCGATGGAGCCCGAAAATGTCGCCATCGCGGCCGGCAAGATGGGGCTCGAGCACATCGTCATCACCTCGGTCGACCGCGACGACCTGCCCGATGGCGGCGCGGGCCAGTTCGTGAAGGTGATCGAGGCGCTGCGGCGCGAGACGCCCGAGACGACGATCGAGATTCTCACTCCCGATTTCCGGGGCAAGATGCGGCCCGCAATCGAAGCGATCTGCTCCGCCGGACCGGACGTGTTCAATCACAACCTCGAAACCGTGCCGCGGCTCTACCCGACGATCCGTCCGGGCGCGCGCTACTACGCCTCGCTCCGGCTGCTGGAGGAGGTGAAGAGCCACGATCCGACGATCTTCACCAAGTCGGGCATGATGCTGGGGCTGGGCGAGCAGCGGCTCGAAGTGCATCAGGTGATGGACGACATGCGCAGCGCCGATGTCGATTTCGTCACGCTCGGCCAGTATCTCCAGCCGACGCCCAAGCACGCCAAGGTCGAGGATTTCGTCACCCCCAAGGCGTTCGACGCATTCGGTGCGATTGCCCGCGCCAAGGGCTTTCTGCAGGTCGCGTCGAGCCCGCTGACCCGCTCGAGCTATCACGCGGGAGACGATTTCGCGCAGATGAAGGCCGCGCGCGAGGAACGCCTGGCTCGCGAGGCCGCCCGCGCAGAGGCAAAGTAATGCCCGGCATCCACCAGAAGCGCACGCTGCCTTATACGCCCGAGCAGATGTTCGATCTGGTCGCGGACGTGAAGAGCTATCCGAAATTCCTGCCCTGGGTGATCGCGACGCGGATCCAGTCCGACAGCGAGACCGAGATGGTTGCCGACATGGTCGTGGGCTTCAAGGCGATCCGCGAAAAGTTCACCTCGCGGGTCGAGAAGAACCGGCCCCACGCGATCAATGTCCACTATATTGACGGGCCGCTCAGCGATCTCGACAATGACTGGAGGTTCGATCCGGTCGAGGGCGGGTGCGAGATCGACTTCTGCGTCGACTTCACCTTCAAGAACAAGATTTTCGAGACGCTGGCCGGGGCCTATTTCGACCGCGCCTTTCGCCGGATGATGACCGCGTTCGAGGAACGCGCCGACGAGCTCTACGGCAGCAGCAGCTCCAGCGCGCAAAGCGTCGCCTGACGGCGGATTTCGGCCCGGCCGAGATCCCCGAAAGCCTTGAGTTCGCCCTCGGGTTCGCGCTCGTCGCCGCGGAAGGCCCGCGCGAATACGACCGTGCCGACCGGCTTGGTCGGCGTGCCACCGCCGGGCCCGGCCACACCGCTGATCGCCACCGCCACGTCGGCGTCGCTGTGGGCGAGCGCCCCCTCTGCCATCGCCCAGACGCACGCGATCGAGACCGCGCCGAAAGTTTCGATAATGTCCGGCGAAACGTCGAGCAGTTCCATCTTCGCGTTGTTGGAATAGGTGACGAAGCCGCGATCGAGCACGGTGGAGGAGCCGGGAATTTCGGTCAGCGCGCCGCACACGAGCCCGCCGGTGCAGCTCTCGGCCAGCGCGATCTTGCGCTCCGCAGCGCGGTTTTCCTCCACCACGCGGGTGGCGAGCTCGATGACGTCGGGCGGGAGGAGCGCGTCGGACATCAGTCGGCGGCGCAAATCTTGATGGTATCGTCTTCCTTCGCGACGAAGCCGAGGATCGTCGACACCAGCATTCCGTAGTTCTCCGCGGGGAGGGGGGCCAGCAGGGGCAGAACCGCGTCGACGTCGCTGCACGTCCCCGGCTTGATTTCCTCCGCGATCAGCTGGGTTGCCAGGGCGTCGACGAAGGGGCGCAGCTCGTCGCCTTCCATTTTCATGAGAGTCAGCATCACGCCGCCTGCGGCCTGGTTGCCCTGTTCGCCCTCGGGCAGGCTGGCCCCGGTTTCGCTTTCGATGAAGTGGACCAGCACCCGCCGCGCGCCCGGCCATGCGTTCTCGCGCAAGGGCGCGAACCCGGCGGCGAAATCGGCCCCTCGCGCGCGGATGAAGCTGTCCGAAGGCAGGGCCTCGCCGCATTTCGACTGCAGGGCTTCGACGAACAGCGGCATTGTATAGGTCGTCGCATCGGCGAGATCGCCCGGCTGCACGCAATCCGCGCTCTGCGCCAGAGCAGGCTGCGAGAGCGAGAGGATCGCGGCGGCGCTCGCGGCCAGTCGAAGGTGCAGATTCACTCGAAGTCCTCTCTGATAAGCGTCGCGACCGCCTGCGCGGCAATGCCTTCGCCGCGCCCGGTAAAGCCGAGCTTTTCGGTCGTGGTTGCCTTTACGCTGACAGCATCGACCTGAACACCGGCAAACTCGGCGATTTTTTCGCGCATCGCATCCTTGTGCGGGCCGATCTTCGGCGCCTCGCAGATGATCGTCAGGTCGAGATTGCCGATCCGGTATCCGGCTTCGTTGGCGAGGGATGCGGCATGCTGAAGAAAGCGGCCCGATTGCGCACCTTTCCAGCGCGCGTCGCTCGGCGGGAAATGCGTGCCGATATCGCCGTTGCCGATCGCGCCGAGGATGGCATCGACCAGCGCGTGCAGCGCGACATCGGCGTCGCTGTGTCCGGCAAGGCCCTTGTCATGCTCGATCCTGATGCCGCCGAGCCACAACTCCTCGCCCGCTGCGAGCTGGTGCACATCGAAGCCGGTTCCGGTGCGGACGGGCGGTGCCTGCATGGCGAAATCCTCTGCGAATGTGAGTTTGGCGAGGCGTTCGTCGCCCGCGACGACCGCGACCTCGCCGCCAGCCGCGCGCAATACCTGTGCGTCGTCGGTCGGTTCGGTCGCGTCGTCCCACGCGCGGTGCGCGGCGAGAATATCGGCGTAGCGAAAGCCTTGCGGGGTCTGCACGCGGGCGAGGGCGGCGCGGTCTTCCTGCCCGGTCATCACGCCATCTTCGGTGCGTGCGATGGTGTCGACCACGGGCAGCGTGGGGATGGCCCCCGGATGCTCTTCGAGCGCAGCCAGCACCCGGTCGATCACCGGCTGGGGCAGGGTGGGGCGCGCTGCATCGTGGATCAGCACGCGTTCGGGCGTCTCGCCCGCCAGAGCCTCCAGCCCTGCCGAAACCGATGCACGGCGCGTCTCGCCGCCGTCGATCAGGATGATGGAATCGAGCCCCGCCAGCGCCTCGCGCGCCATGTCGGCGGCGTCGGGCGCGATTGCGACCACCAGCGGCTCGGCTCCCGCAGCCAGCAGCGCCTCCGCAGAGTGCCGCAGCACGGGCTTGCCGCGCCAGCGCACGTATTGCTTCGGAATTGCCCGCCCGGCGCGCGAGCCACTGCCCGCTGCAACGATGATCGCGGCGAAACGGGGCGGGGCGTCGGTCGTGCGGGAGGGGGTTGCCATCGCGTCCTGCGGGCTACGCGCTTGCGGGAGCGGCGGCAATCCACTATTTGCCGCGCTTCCCCATGCTTGAAGCACCAACCCCTCCTTCGGCCCCCAAGCCGATCGCCATCGGCGACGTGCGCGTGGAAACGCCGGTGGTCCTCGCGCCGATGACCGGCGTGACGGACATGCCGTTCCGTACGCTGGTGCGCCGCTATGGCTCGGGCCTTAACGTGACCGAGATGATCGCCAGCGAAGCCGCGATCCGCGAGACCCGCCAGAGTGTGCAAAAGGCCGCGTGGGACCGGATCGAGGAGCCTGTCTCCATGCAGCTGGTCGGCTGCGACCCGGCAAGCATGGCCGAAGCCGCCAAGCTGCAGGAAGGCAACGGCGCGGCGATCATCGACATCAATTTCGGCTGTCCGGTGCGCAAGGTCGTCGGTCAGCTGGCGGGCAGTGCGCTGATGCGCGAGGTGCCGCTGGCGACGAAGCTGATGGAAGCCACCGTCAAGGCGGTCGATGTTCCCGTCACTGTGAAGATGCGCATGGGCTGGGACCATGCCAGCCTGAATGCGCCCGAGCTTGCCCGGATTGCCGAAGACCTCGGCGTGAAGATGATCACCGTCCACGGGCGCACCCGTAACCAGATGTACAAGGGGAGCGCAGACTGGTCCTTCATCGCCAAGGTGAAGGAAGCGGTCTCGATTCCCGTAATCGTCAATGGCGATATCTGCTCGGTCGAGGATGCCGCGCAAGCGCTCGAACAATCGGGCGCGGACGGGCTGATGATCGGGCGCGGGGCCTATGGCCGCCCGTGGCTGCTCGGCCAGATCATGCACTGGTGGCACACGGGCGAGAAGCGCGCCGATCCGCCGCTGAACGAACAATATGCTGTGGTCGTGGAGCATTTCCGCCGGATGCTCGATCATTACACCCCCGAAGTCGGCGTGAAGATCGCGCGCAAGCACCTGGGCTGGTATGTGAAGGGCCTTTACGGCTCCTCCGAGTTCCGCAAGGCCGTCAATTTCATCGACGATCCCGCGCAGGTGCTGGGCGAGATCGAGCGGTTCTACGAGCCCTTCCTGGTTCGCAACGCAGCCTGACAGGCACGCCAATCGCCATGAAGCGTTGCCCAATTGCGGCGCGAAGTGAGACGTACGGCCATTGTAACTTGTAATTTCGCAACAGCGATGTTGTAACTTCGCAACGATGACGGCTCTCACCAGACGGACACGCAGTTCACGCTTCGCGCGACGCATCGTCGTGGCGTCGCGGCGTGCAAACCTGTTCCGCTGGCTGGAAATCGGCGCCGCGGTCGCGCTGGTGATCATGATCTTCGCGACCTGGACGGCGTTTTCCAACACGCCGGACGAGACCCAGCTCCTGCCCACGCGGCAGATTTCGATCCTGCTGGTCGGCACGCTCCTTCCCGCGATGGCGCTGCTGGTGCTGCTCGGCCGGCGACTGGCGCTGCGCCGCGCGGCGGGCAGCACGGCGCGGTTACACGTGCGCCTCGTCTTCGTGTTCTCGCTGATCGCCGCGGTGCCGACCCTGCTGGTGGCGGTGTTCGCTGCGGTTCTGTTCCAGTCGGGGGTCGACTTCTGGTTCTCCAGTTCCTCGCGCGGGCTGTTCGAGAGCACCAACGAGCTGGCCGTGCGCTATTTCGAGGAAAACCAGTTCGAGGTCGCGCGCGAAACCCGCGCCATGTCCAGCGACATGCTGTTCCTGTTGCAGGGGCGGACCGCCGCCGACCTTGCCAGCCGCGAGTTCCTGGAAGACTATACCTACCAGATGCAGGGGCGCGATATCAGCGAAAGCGCGATCTTGCAGGCGTTCCCCAACGGCTCGGTTAACACTGCGGTTGCCATCGGCATCGTTGCGGGCAACGAACCGGCGAAGGCGGGGAAACGCGCACTGGAACGCCTGCAAAGTGGCGAAAGCGAAGTGGTTTACGCCAGCCCCGAGCGGATCGAGGCGATCACGCCGATCGATCGCGAGGCCGGGGTTTATCTCTACAACGCCCGCAGTACCGAGGCGATCAAGTTCAACAACTATCAGCTCGCGACCGGCATCATGGCGCAGTACCGCGATCTTACCCAGCGGGCCCGCGCGCTCCAGCTGCGCTTCAATCTGGCGCTGTTCTTTGTCAGTCTCGCGCTGGTCGCCTTCGCGGTGTGGTTCGCGCTGCGCTTCGCGGACCGGCAGGTGGAGCCGCTGACAGACCTGGTCGCGGCGGCGCGCAAGGTCGGCGCGGGCAACTTCGCCTTGCGGATCGAAGGACGCACCGGCGCGGACGAGATCGGCCTGCTCAACCGGGCCTTCAATCGCATGACCGCGCAGCTCGAGGCGCAGACCGACGATCTGGTCCAGGCCAACCGCCAGCTCGACGAGCGGCGCGCCTTCATCGAGGCGGTGCTGGAATCGATGAGCGCAGGGATCGTGTCGATCGACGAGGCCGGCCGGATCCAGTTGATCAACACCTCAGCCCGCATGCTCCTGTTCGACGACCCGGACGAAGCAGGGCCGGGCAGATCCTTCGAGGACGTCGCGCCGCAGATCGCGGCCGTTCTGGAGCAGGGGGCCGAAAGCGGCATCGTGACGATCAACAAGGGGCCGGACCTGCTGACCTTGGCGGTGCGGATCGCGCCCGCAACGGGCGGGCATGTGATCACCTTCGAGGATATTACCCGCCAGCTGCTCGACCAGCGGCGCGCGGCATGGTCCGATGTCGCGCGGCGGATCGCGCACGAGATCAAGAATCCGCTGACCCCGATCCAGCTCGCGACCGAGCGGCTCAAGCGCCGCTATCGCAAGCAGGTCGACAGCGACGATCCGCTGTTCGACGAACTGACCAGCACCATCGTCCGTCAGGTCGGTACCCTGCGCAAGATGGTCGACGAGTTCTCCTCCTTCGCCCGGCTGCCCAAGCCCGTGTTTCGCGATGAGGATGCGCTCGATCTGGTGCGCCAGGCGGTGTTCCTGCAGGAGGTTGCGCACCCGGATATCGCGTTCGAGATCGACGCGCCCGAAGGCGATGTGCCGCTCAGCTGCGACCGACACCAGTTCGGCCAGGCGATGACCAACGTGCTCAAGAACGCGGTCGAGGCCGTGCAGGCGCGCGCGGCGGAGGAGGGCGAGGATTTCGCCGGAAAGATCGTGGCCGCCATCGAACCGGGCGAGGACGCGGTCGACATCGTCATCAGCGACAATGGCGTGGGCCTGCCCGCCGAGCGCGACCGGATCGCCGAGCCTTACGTCACCACGCGCGAGAAGGGCACAGGCCTCGGTCTCGCGATCGTGAGCAAGATCGTGGAGGAGCATGGCGGCGAGATGAGCTTCGCGCCGGTGGCCGACCGGGGCACGCAGGTAATCTTGCGGTTCGCCCGCAATCCCGAACATTCCACGTCCATCTCTTCGGAGGAACACGCCGCATGATGATGCAATCATTCGGAAGGAGGCGCTGATGGCGCTCGATATTCTGGTCGTCGACGACGAACGCGACATTCGCGAACTCGTCTCGGGCGTGCTTACCGACGAAGGCTACGAGTGCCGCGTTGCGGGCGATAGCGGCACGGCGCTGCGCATGGTCGACGAGCGTCGGCCGAGCCTCGTCCTGCTCGACGTATGGCTCCACGGCAGCCCGATGGACGGGCTCGAGGTGTTCGCTGCGATCAAGGCGCGCG
>PAVA01000062.1 GCA_002712945.1 Citromicrobium sp. | reverse complement strand
GATCGCCTCGACGAGGGGCGGGGGGGTGTAGTACGCGGTGAGCGTGGCGCGCTCGAGGCCCGCGGCGAGGTCGGGCGGGATCATGTCGTCCGGGAGGTCAGCCAGGGCGGCCTGCACGTCCGGGTCGGACCAGCCGGGGAAGTTGGCGAAGGCGGCCAGGTTCTGGTGGGCCAGGTAGGCCCCGAGGAAGTTCTGCAGCATGGCGGGCTCGCGGTGGGCTGTGGATGAGGATCGACCCTAGCCCGTGGCGGCAGGCCCGGCGCAGCGCCCGGAAACCGCCGCCCCCTGCCCTGCCCCACCGTTTTCGCCGTCGCGGGGCCGCTAGGCGCCCGCGGACCCGTGCGGCCCGCGCCGGTGGGTGGCGCGGGCGATCCTGTCGGGCCTAGCCTGCGAGGCTCTGGGCTGCCGCCTGGCTCAGGGCGCGCGGGTCGGCGTCTTTCGCGAGGTCCTGGGCCAGCGTGGCGAGCAGTGCGGCGGCCCGTCGGCGCCCCTGCAGCTCGGTCCCGTAGTGGCGGGCGTGGTCGAGGGCGGCGGCAGCGTCGGCCAGTCGCTCCTCCTCGATCGCCGCGATCGCCGTGGCCTTGGCGTCGCGCAGGAAGCGCTGGTCGCGCTCGATCTCCCGTTGCAGGTCGGCCTGGTACTCGTTGATCGTCCGGGTGTCCATCGCGTCGTTCCTCTTGCCGCAGTCGGCCTGTTGGTTGGGTGTCGATGCACCGTAGGCCCCGGGCGCCGCACCCGCCGGGCAGATGGAAATGGGGTTCAGGTTGGGCTCGCTCCCCTCCCCTGCCCGCCCGGGCCCGTCAACGGGCGCCGGAGAGCGGCGCAATCCGTCTCAGCCGTGGAACGATGTTCCACGGGGAACATGGCGTGGGCCGGAGCCCGCTAGAAGAAGTAGCCCTGGTTCGGGTCGCCGGGGGACGCGGGGAGGTCCCCATAGCGGGCCGCCGGGTCGAAGGAGAACTTGAGGGGTCGGGGCACGGTCCACGGCGCGCGCTGCCAGAACGCGTGGCGCGTAAGGAAGTTGGGCGGGCGCCCCTCGAAGGCCTCCAGGGGCTCGTCATAGCGGGCGAATGGCGTGCGGATGGTACCCCCGCCGATAAACGGCGCGATGGCATCGGCGACGGCGCGGTTGGGCACGTGCAGCGAGGATGCCACCAGCGGAAACCCCGGGTGTTCCGTGTGATAGACCCCGCTGGTGGTGCTCAGGAGGGACCCGACGAAAAAGAGATCGGTCGTGCCGAGGCCGTGGTCCTCCGGCAGGTTCATCGTCGCCAGGACGATCTCGGCGCGGTGCCCGCCGAAGACGCCGTAGCCTTCATAGGCCCGTTCCTCGATGGGCGGCCCGTCGGGGCGAAGCAGGTACACCGGGCGCTCGTGGGGCGTGCGGGAATAACGGTTGTTGATCGGTTCGTGGGTGTCGGCCGTGAGCCAGGAGTAGAAGCCCATGGGGGTGCCTCCGCGATGAGTGTCGGGGCACCCTAGCGGCGGCCGGGTCAGCCGTTGCGGGGGTGGGAAGGCGCCCTCCCCCATTCCCTGACCCGCGGCGGCCCGCTAGGGCCGGACTGGCAGGCGCGAAGACAGCTAACTGCTTGTTATACATAAAAAAACGCCCCGGCAGGGGTGGCGGGGCGGCAGGGTGGCAAAAATGGCAGTTTGGCGCGGATTTTTAAAATAAAATCCTTTTTTATCAGTGGGTTACGCTCGACATGCACCCGGGTGCACGGCCCCCTGTTCTGCCGGTCATTTCGCCAGCTTTTCGAGGGCGTTCAGCACGGCCTCAATGCCGTCGTCGTCCAGGCCGTAGGCGTCGATCTTGAGGCGACCGGGGGCGCCGCGCACCCGTCCGACCGCAAAGCGAGTCGTGCCATCGGCGGCTTTGATCTCCTGCTTGCCGCGGGTCTTCAGGCCGCCCTTCTCCACCTTTTTCGGTGAGGCCGCCGCGAGGAGCTCGGGCATGGAAGCGAACCGCTCGGGCGCCTTGGGCAGCCGTTGCAGGAGGGTGTCGTAATTGCCCGCCTCGCTGGCGAGCTTTGCCAGTCGCTCGGCGCCGCGCGCAGTAAGCAGCTGCGGCGACTCGAGCCGCTCGACAATCTCGGCGGGGATCTCGCTCATCGCCCGGTAGCCGCCCAACTTGTTGCGCGACAAGCGCAGGAGCTTTGCGATGGCCGTGTCCGTCAACGTCCCCTCCTCGGTCAGCTTGGCCACCAGCTGCCCTTTCTCCCAGGAGCTCAGGTCAGTGCGATCTTCGTTCTCGCTGATGGCCAGTGTCTGGCGATCCGCCGGAGTGAGCACCCCGGGCTCCTCCGGGACCCAGGCGATCAGCGGGAAACCGCCCTCCTCCCGGCGGCGCGCGTCAACGATGCTCGCCGCGAAGCGCCGGCGGGTCCCGTAGATGACCTCCCAGCGACCCGTGTCGGGGTTGCGGTCGGCAAGGGCCGGCTGCTGCTGGCCCTGCTCCTCGAAGCTCGCGACCAGGGCCTGGATGTCGGGGTCATCCTCTCGCAGCAGGGCCTGGGCGCGCGGGTTCTCCGGGGCGGGGTCCGTGAAATCCGGGTCCAGCAGCTTGAGCTTGCACATGAGGAGGCGGCCGGCCCCCGGGATCGACAGGCCGAAGCGCTCGGAGGGGCCGAGCTTGTTGACACCGCGCGGGAACTCGCGGGGCTCCGGCCCGCCTGCTGTGGCAGTGGCGCCCTTCTCCGCCGGCTTTCTCGGCACGGTCCGCGGAAGCGGCCCCCGATCGACCGTGTAGGCATCGGGATCGGCCGGCTTGGCCGGTGTGCGGAGGCCACGCATCAGGTCGCGCGTCTTGCTCTTCTTGGTGGTCATGCCTTGCTCCCCCTGGTGTCCGTTGCTCGCATGAAGTCAGTGCCGTGCGGCCAGAGCGGCGCGATGCCCCGCTCGAATATCTCCTCGAAAACCGCCCGGAAGTTGGCCACCGCATGGTTCCTGGCGGTGTTGCCGCAGGCCGGGTTGGTCGCGTTGACATCGAACGCCGTCCGCCGGAACAGCGTCAGGTTGCTCACCGCGGCGTCGTGCTTTTTGATCGGCGTGCTGAGTGCCCGGTCACCGAACGTCTCCTGGATCAGCGCCAGCACTTCCTGGCTGCCAAGACTCTGTGTGCCCTCCTGGCTGTACCGGGTCGGCAGGAAGAAAATCTCGGGCGACCGGACATCGATATCCAGCGTCTCGGCCAGGCGCTGGACACTCGCCAGCTGGTCGGCCACCAGCTCGTTGAACGCCACCGTCGACGCATAGTCCGTGATCTCCGTGGGAACGGGTGTCACGATCAGGTTGGCGGCCAACAGCAGGTTCGTTGTCAGGACCCCCAGGCTCGGCGTTCCATCGACGACCAGCACATCATAGTCAGCCGAGGCCGACGCCAGCAGCCGCTGGAGCCGCAGGAGCACATCCATGGCCTCCCTGTTGGTATCAGCGCCGTAGAGTTCGGTCGTCATCGACATCTCCACGGACGCAAGACCCAGGCAGGACGGAATGATCTGCATGTTCGGCAGGTAAGTCGGGCGGATCAGGTCTGCCGCACCGCTTTCATCACCCTGCACCAGCAGCGGCCCCAGCGTATCCTCGTCATGCACGTTGATATCCGGAAGGTGACCGCAGTTCAGGGTCAGTGACGCCTGGGGGTCCGCATCGACCAGCAGCACGCGCAGTCCGCGCTGGGCGCAGTAGGAGCCGAACCACCAGCTGGTGGTTGTTTTCCAGCAACCCCCTTTCTGGTTGGCGAAGGCCACGATCGCCGGCGGGTCGTCGGGATGCCGCCACGGGCGCGTCCCGAAGTGCGCCTGCAGTCCCATGACCTCGCTGAGCGTCGAGCCCAGCCGGCGGCCGTTATCGTCGCGAGGGGAGGGGAGGGCACCGCTGCGCTCCTCGGCATAGATTCGCTGGACGTTGGGCAGCCCGACCACCTCGGCAAGGTCATCCCCCCGGTAGCGCCGCTCCGGGATCGCGGCGTTGGCATTGACCGTGAGCGTATCGAGGACGCTGTACCCGTGGTGGTGAAACCGCCGGAGGCGATCGATCGCCTCGGAAAGATCCTGGCCCATGTGGCTCTCCTTCGTCCTGGCTGTTGGTGCTGGCCGTACACTAGCACGCCCGACACCGCAAGCTAACCAAAATCCACAGGAATAGAAAAAAACAGGGGTAGAAGTCGCGCGTGGCGCCTCACACCTCGGGAGCCGGCAACGAAAAAATTACGGGCGACGAAAAAAGGGGTGGGGAAGTCCCTCGGCACTCCTCACACTCGTGGCGCGGACAACGAAAAATCGGCAGGAACATAAAAAACAATGGTGGTAGTCTGCGCGTATGCCTCACACAGTTAGCGAAAGCAGGTCATTTGTGGCCAATTACTGAGCATCCCCGAGGAATTCGTGACGGCAAGGGCGAATGGCCTGCTTGAAAGGCCGCACTTCGAGAGAGAACACGGCCGGTTCGAGAGAGAAAGGTGGCATTACAAGAGAGAACACCGTGACATCGAGAGAGAACACCACCCGTTCAAGAGAGAATACCCCTCGATTGAGAGCGAACGCCCCTTTTGGAGCGAAAAAAAGTAATAACCACAGTCGGTTAGGTCCCTTTATGGTGTCCTATGGAAAATTATCAAGCTTACGTCCCTTTCTGTTTTTACCCCCAGGAAGCAAAAAGGGTGGTCCGGGAGTGATACAGCAACGCGCCCTCGGCCAGGCCCTCTACCGCAGGAAACCGCCAGTGAGGCGCGGGCAGGGGAGGGCGGACACATGAAAGGCCGCCTCGTGGTCTTCACGGTCGAAGACCGGGCAGATGCGGACCTCGCGCAACTACGGGCCAACGATTGCATCTCCCGACCCCTGCAGGAATTCTTGGCCACCATGACACGCCTGGCGGCCGATCACCCCAATCGCGAAGTCCGTCGCCCCCAGCTGGTCGCCGCCCTGAAAGAGCGGGGTCTCGCTCATAGCGCCGGTGCCATCTCCCGACACCTCAACACCCTGAAGACGCGCAAGGTTGCCGCCCCGCCCAGACTGCGGACCACCGCCGGCGAAACCGTGCAATACATCGAGATTACCCAGCTACTGCGACTCGACACCGGCGAAGACAGGCCGCGAAGAGCCCGGTGGAAGAAAACCGATATCCAGCGGCAGATGGAGCTCTGGAGTGAAGAGGGCGCGCTCCTCGAGGCCAGCGACGAGCAGCTCCCGATCACGCAGTCCCTGATGAGCATTCTTGATGCCGCCATGCTGTCCTCCCAGCGTGACCTCACCGGCGACAGGAAAGAGGTCATTAGCGTCTACCGGGTCAATCGAAACGAGCGCGTGAAAATCAGGACCTATACGGCGAGCAAGCAGGGGGCAGAGATCGCGCAGCTCTCGGACCTTCGCGTGGTCCGCGCCCTCAATGCCATGCTCCTCGACAAGCTCCGCGAGTTTCTGGGAGAGGAAAGCCAGCAGCGCAACTTTCGCAGCATTGCAGAAGCCATGGAACTGGCCGAAACCTACGCGGCCAGGCATTTCTTCTTCGATCTCTACGATGTCTGTCGACGGATCGGACTGAATCCGTGGCCCTCCAACCTCGAGATCGTCCGGGCCATCATTCACCGCCTGAAAGACACCACCTTCGCCGTCGATGCCACGGACTCCCCGACCTTCCAGAAGCGGTACCTGCCAGCGAGCAACAGCAGCCTAAAGGCCCACGTCGGCGAATACCGGTTCATTACCGAGTTCTACGCCGCCTCCGAGGAGGAAGTACGCAAGGATGGGCTGGTGCAGCACACCGAGCGCTTCTACTGGGTCCGCTTCAACGCGCTGCTCGTCGCAAACCTCCTTCTTGAGCGCCTGGTCTTCATCGGACACCCGGAACTCTTCTCGGAGGCCTCGGGAATGGCGCAGCGGCTCGCCAATTGGCTCAAGGCGTGGATCGGCGTCAACAAGCGCAGCGACCGCTCCAACGCCCTTCACCAGTACACCATCGATGAGCTGCACGAGCTCGTGCTGCCGCACGTCCGCCCGGACAACTTCGCCAGGGATTTCCTCAACCTCCTGCAGCGCCAGGTCGAGAACGGCAGCGGCCCCGCCCCGGAGAATGATGTCTGGGACGAGCAGCCGGGAAGCCGCGTCCGCGCCTGGTTGTACGGCTACTTCGTGGAGCTTCTCTGGGATGAGGATGAGGTGAAGCGCCACTGCCGCAAGCGAGGGCGCCGCGTAAAAGGCTGGAAGCGCTACCCGCTCGTCTCTATCTGGCGTGACCGCGACGACGAATACGTCGGGGACAACAGCACCTTCAACCGGCTGCAGGATGCTCGCATGGAGCCGCAGGGCGTGGGCAACACCGCCGAGCTGCAAAGTGTCAACGAGTGGGCCATGGGGAAAAACCCGATGCCGTTGATCGATACTGATGAGATCCGGGGTGATATCGATGGGCTCGAATGGCTCGAGTGGGTTCACGAAGCCTGGGGCGAGTTCCGCGAGCACCATGCGAAAGAGGGAACCATGGCGACCGAGGCCGGCCACGATAAAAACTGGATTGGATGGTGTAAGCGCCGCCGCCGCGCCGGGGTGGGCAGGAAACGTGGCCAGCGAGGCGATGAGGCGGGGGTGCGACAGACCACGCGCGCGCGATCAATATTCGACGACCTGAACGACGTATCCTGGGCGGGGGACGACGACTAGGCAACCCCTGCGCGGGACTCCGACCCTCGGGCGCGGGGCCGGTAGCGGACACAGCCTCGCAACGAGGTATAGCTGAAGGCCAGCGGCTGGAGCGCCAGCAGCCATTCTGCCTTGAGTGCAAAAGTGAGCAGCAGTGCGCCGTTCGCCACGCTGTACAGCACATGGGCCAGGAAGTGATGGTCCGTGCCATCTGCAATGAGCTTCGCCGCGGGAAGAGAGCAGGCGAGCGCTACACAAGCGAGCACCTGGGTCGGCGCGATGCCCGGCAACAGATCCACGGCTACGTCCTCCGAGGAACGCTGGCCAGCTGGTGGATGATGTCCCGCGCGGGCACCTTGCGGAGCGACGCCTCCAGGCGGCGCAGCATCAGGTCATAGGCCGGGATCCGGCGGGTCCGCGCGAACAGGCGGAGCGTGCGTACGGTCGCCGCCGCGCCGAGAACGCACGGCGTTAACAGGGTCTCACCGGCCCGGTAATGACGCTGCGCGGCCGGCAGCATCACGGGCGCACCGGTGAGCGAGGCGATGGCCCAGGGCCCACCCGCGTAGTCTTCACTGATCGCGGCCGCACTGCGGTAGACCGCGAGCACGAACCGATGCCGTTCGTCGCGGTGCTCGAGCCAGTCGATGAGCGCGGCCGATACCGGATGGATCGCATCCAGCGAGAGCGGCGGTATCGTTTCGGTGATTGGTGCGGCAGACAGATTGGCAGTCATGATCGTGCTTCTCCTGGGCAGGTTTCCCCATCAACTTAACCCTGGCGGCCATTGGCTGCTGGCCCGCCGGAAAGGACAGTGGGCCTCGGCCACGGCGACCACGCAAGGGGAGCGGTGCCGAATGCGGCACAGGTGCAGCAGATGGAAATCGCGCATTTCGCTGGCCGGCCGCTGGCGCGAGGCCGTGGTCTTGGCTACGATGAGCAAGCTTTGACCAGCGAGCAGCGCGACAATGATCACCGGACTCAACGCAGTCAGCGAGAAGATAGATGAGGCCTTCGGTCGTCCGCCGGCGTTCACCAGTCAGCCGCTGAGCCAGGCGGACATCAGTGTGCTTGACCGGATCTTCGGTGATGTCGGCTACGCGGTCTATGCGGACGATGAGATAAATCGCTCTGTAATCAAGAACTTCCTGATCAACGCGATACTCCAGGGACACCTTGAGGACGAGGGCCTGGAACTTGCGCTGGCCGCGGTGGCGACCCCGCAACACCGCTCGGAGATGGCGCTCAAGATGATTGTGCATGGCATCGGTGACGCGGAGGCACTCGTTCGCCAGGCGGCTGTCGAGTTCGAGATGGTGCCGGGCCAGGAAGAGCAGGCCGCCGAGCCGCGGCAGCTCCAGCGTGTCAAGTAACGCGGCGGTATGTCTCAGGTGACCGATATAGACCTATTTTTGGTGGTAGAACCTTCAAAAGGCTGTGCTAGTCTCAAGGCCGATAGAGGAAAAAGTGCCAAAGGCAAGCCTCTACACCAGCAGTAAGTTCGACCTAATTGGTACAAGGGGATGGAACATGGGCGGCAAGGATTCTCGCCAATCGGTGGAAGACCATAAGGATTTCTCAGAAACGGAAGCGTCGCGGTACATCACGATCGGCGGCAAGCGATGCGAGTTGGACCCCAAGGCGACGTACGTCATGCAGGACCGGCGCGGCCTCTGGTTCCAGGCAACACGTAAGCCGCGCATCTTCGATAACGACTGGACCCCGAACAAGGTTCCGCTGGTTGCCAAGACGGAGCAGGGCTTCGTCCGTGCCGTCCAGACGCCGGTCCGTCGTCCCTGGAAAGAAGCCGTCTTCCACGTGGGCGACGCTCAGGGCCGCGACATCGGCGACGAGTAACCCACTCCGCAAGCTGTTGGCCGCCTGGCTGCTGGCCAGCCTCGCGGCCTGCAACGGCGCCCCTGAAACCCCGCCCGCCTGGGCGCCCATGGTCACGTCCGGCGACGGGCGTGGCCCTTGGCTGCTGGTGACCTACCAGGGCCAGAAGCTCACCGTCCCCAAGGTCAGGCTCCTCGATGGCGACGTCTCGGATGCGACCGAGAGCGTCTTCGTCACCAACGAGGCTGCGCTGGTCCGGCGCTCGGGCCGGCCGGTCACTGACCGCGAAGGCGTCCCGCTTTTCTGGCACAAGAATGGAACGATCGTGAGGCAGGATGGATACCCCGTCGATGAGACGCTGATCCTGTCGCTGGGCCGGGCGCCACTCCCGGCCGGCACGGCGTTCCGCGTGGAGCGCCGCGGGGAGTTCACTCAGCCTGGCAGCCTGCTTGCTCCGGGGGCGGATAGCAGCAGGTCCTCGGCCGGCAGGTAGAGGCAGGGCTGTACGGGTTCCGGCGCGAGCCGGGACAGCGCATCCCGGTAGCGCTCGACCTGGTCATGGTGGGCGGCCCAGAGGCGTTCACCAAAGGCTGCGTCGCTTTCGCCATCGCGTCGCCGGTCCGTCTTGTACTCCACGAGATAGCGCACACCGTTCTCGACGAAGACCCGGTCGATCACGACCGAGCGCTCTTCGTCGACCAGCCAGAGCGGAAGCTCCGATGCGGCCTCCGGCCGCGTCTTGAGCACCCAGGTGCCATTGTCCCCGGCGCGCGCCGCGCGCACCGTGGCCACGACGCGGGCGGCGACATCCCGGGCCGCGAACGGCGGGACGCCCCGTGCTTCCAGCTGCCCCTGCCATTGAGATTCCAGGTCGACGATCCGGCTGTCCGGCCAGGCCTCGAGCCCGTCCCGGGCGATGAGCTGGAGGATCTCGTGGACCAGCGAACCCTCGGCCAGCGCCAGCGGCGGCTCCCAGGACATGGCCGGCGCCGCCTGCTCGCCGGCGATGATGCCTGCATAGTCCGCCAGGGGCTCGATGAGCCCCGTGGTGGCCACCGGGAGCATCCGGTGGGCGCGGCGGCGGAGTCCATCGTCGGCCGGGGCGCGATCGGCACCGGGGAGGTCGCGCGCGGGATGGATCTCTGCTCCCTCGCCGATCCGTGACCAGAGAAGCCCCATCAGGCGGCTCGCGCTCGGTGCCCGCAACTCGCCCTCGTCGGTGACGCCGAAGGACCCTGAAAGGTACAGCCGGCGCTTGGCGCGCGTGCAGGCCACGTAGAGCAGCCGGGCGCGCTCGAGCGCGGCGCGGCGCGCCTGCTGCGCCAGCAGGAAGCTGAGCAGGGGAGAGCGGTCGTCGCCGATGGCGGGCGCGGCGGACAACAGCGGATGCTGCGCACCATCGCCAGTCTCGTAGCGGTCCCAGACCAGCAGCGGTGTTTCCTGGCTGCGGGTCCGATTGTTAAGCGCGGGCAGGAAGACCGCATCGAACTGTAGCCCCTTGCTCTTGTGCATGGTCATTACCTGCACGGCCGGGCCGGACACTGGTGCAGGCCGCGAGTACAGGCCGGCCACGGCGCGCTGCAGATCCTCGTGGGTCGCGATGGCGTCCCCCTGCTCGCGCAGCAGGCCGATGAAACGGTTGGCGTGGGCAAGGTCCGCGGCCTCGTCGGCGACACTCGGGCCGTTCAGGGCCAGCCAGGCGCCCTCGACAAGCTGCGCCAGCGGCTTCCGCTCGCGATTCTGCAGGGTCTTGCCCAGGACCTGGGCGGCGCCGGCCAGGCGCTCGCGGTCGTCCCCCGAGAGGAGGTCGCCGGCAAGGGCCGCGCGCATGCGCCCCCATACCGTCTTGCCCTTGCCGCCCTGCATCACCTGCCGAAGCGCCTCCAGCGGCAGACCGACGAGCGGGCCGTGGAGCACCGCGAGCCACTCCGTCTGGTTGGCCGGGTTGAGGATGGCGCTGGTCAGTGCCGAGAGGTCGCGGATCACGGGCAGGTCCGCCAGCGGGTCGATATCGATGGCCTGGTAGGGGAGGTCGTGCGCCTGCAGGGCTGCCAGCACGGGCCGCAGGTGGTTGCGCTGCTCGACCAGCACCGCGACGCTCGCGTCCGGGCTGTCCTTCCAGACCGCCCGGATCTCCTCGGCGATCCAGCGGGCTTCGTCGGCGCCCTCGGTGGCCTCATCGAAGCAGTGACAGCTGACGGCAGCGCCAGCGGCCGCGCCCTGGAAGGGGCGGGCGGGGCGATAGGGCGTGATGCCGAGGTTGCTGTCCGCCGTCGCCGGGAAGACGTCGGCGAAAGTGTCGTTGACCCATTCCACGAGCTGCGCGGCCGAGCGGAAGTTGTCCGTCAGGTGCAGGCACTCGAAGGTCAGCCCGCCGATACCGCCACTTTCAGCCTGCAGGAACAGCCCGACGTTCGAGCCCCGGAAGCCGTAGATGGACTGCATGGGGTCACCCACAAGGAAGACCGTGCGGCCGTCACCCGGGGTCCAGTCCCGGGTGATGCTTGCCAGCAGCGCGACCTGTGCCTCGTTCGTGTCCTGGAATTCGTCAAAGAGCACGTGGCGCAGCTGGGTATCGAGTACCACCGCAAGGTCCGTGGGGGTGTCCTCGCTGCCCAGCACCCGGCGCGCCGCCGTCGCCACCTCGACGTGGTCGACCCCGCCCAGCTCCTGGAAGGCCAGCAGCAGCCTGCCGGCGAGCACCGGCAGCAGTACCAGCAGGGCCTCGATAAGCCGGACCTCCGTCTCGCCGTAGCGGGCCGGCGGCAGGGCGCCCAGGGACTGGATCGCCCCCAGCGCGACCCCGTCGTCCGCCAGGGCCTCGAGCAGGTCCTTGAAGGCGGCCTTGGCAGCGCGCCGCGCGTCCGCCATCGCCTTGTCCTTGGTGCCCGAAGGCGCCGGGAAGCCCTCGCGGGCGCCACCCTGGCGACGAAGATCACCCGTCTGCGTGGTCAGCCATCCCGCCAGTGATTCCCACGGGAAGTCGTCAGCGGTGGGGGAGGGGAGGGTGCCCGCCTCGGCCAATGCCGCCAGGGCCTGGCCGTAAATGCCCGGGTCGTCCTGGGAGGCGACCCATTGCGCGCTCGCGACCAGTGCGCTGGCGTGCGGGGCCAGCGCCTCCCGGCAACGGCTGATCAGGTCGCGGCGGACCGAAAGCAGGCTGCCCTCAAGCTCCGCGCGCAGGCCCGAACGATTGCGATGCGCGAGAATGATCGGCAGCCATTGCTCCCGACGGCCGAGCAGCGCCACCAGAAGCGCCTCCGCCCGGTCGAAGCGCATGTCGAGGTGCGACAGCAGGGCCTCGACCTGCTGAGCGTGCTCTGCATCGCCCTCGAGGTCCCGCAGGATGGCCCGGGCCGCAGCGCGGTAGGCGACCGTGGGGTCGTCGAGCACGGTGGACGTTCCGACGGTTCCCGCCAGCGGTGCCCGGCGCACCAGCGAGCCGCAGAACGCGTCGATGGTCTTGATGTTGAGCCGATGGGGGTTGTCCACCAGCTGCCAGCCCCGCGCCTCATCCTGCGCGGCAGCCTTGCGGGCCAGTTCCCAGGCCTCCCGCGCCAGCGGGTCAGAGGGCGCCTCGCCGCGCCCGGCCATCAGCGCATCGACGATCCGCGCAAGCAGCTCCCCCGTGGCTTTCAGGGTGAAGGTGGCCACGAGGATCTCCTCGGGCTCGTTCACGGTCGCCAGCAGGGCGAGGACCCGGCGGACCAGGACCTCTGTCTTGCCGGAGCCGGCCGGGGCCGTGACCAGGAACGAGCGCTGAGTGTCCAGCGCCCGGGTGCGTTGCTCGTGATCGGATGCGTTCATGGTGTCCTCCTGTTCATTGTGCTCACGCTAACGCGCGGCGGGACGCGGCGTGCGCAGACGGGAAACGCCGGCTCAGGTCCGCCGGCCGGCGCTGCCCGGACCGCGGCGAACCCGGCAGAGGTTCGCAAGGTGGCAGCGGCTGCAGGTGTCGTGCGCGACAGGATCGACCCGGCTGTCGCCCCCCATGAAATTCCCGGCCAGTCCCTCGAGGGCGCCACGCCAGGCATCGACCTGGGCGCCCCAGTCGGCCTCGAAGCCGGCGCGGGCGCCCAGGGTGGCCGGGGTCTTCACGCCCTCGGCCAACCCGTCACGCGAGCCTGCGCCACTGATCCCGGACCCGTCCGCGCGGAGGGTGCCGTAGGCGACGGCATCGACCGGGGTGTCGTCGGCGATCACATACAGGGGCATCTGCGGTTCCGGCGGGCGCTCGCCGGTCCAGTCCCCGACACGGGCCCTGCCGGTCTTGTAGTCAAGGACCATGCGCTCGCCGCTGGCCAACGTATCCACCCGGTCGCGTTTCAGGCGCAGCGGCAGGCCCGCGAGGGTGACCCGCAGCTCGGTTTCGAGGCTTTCAACCTTGAAGTCGGGGCGCTCGGCCTCGATCGCCAGCCAGTCCTCGATGATCGCGCGCATGCGCGCCGTTTCCAGGCGCCGCAGGCGGGGGCCCATCCTCTCCTCGCGCAGGGCGAGCCACTGGAACGCATGGGCGATCGCCCGCTCGATGGCCTCCCCACGGGCTGGATCGCTGAGCGCCCGCAGTCGGCGGGAGCTGCGAAGCTCGCTCCAGAGCTGGTCGAGAGCCAGGTGCATGAGCTGCCCCCGCTCGATATGGGTCAGGCCCAGCGCGGGCTCCGGCAGCGGTTCTGCGCGCAGGCGGAATCGAGCAAAGGCCTGGAACGGACAGGCGGCCTGCGCCTTGAGGAGACCCGTGCCGCCGCGCACCCGGGCGACCTCGTCGGCCCCGACCGGGGCGGCGCCCAGCGGGAAGCTGTCCGGCTCCACCCGTCCGCGCAGCAGCTCCTCGATCGGCTGGTCGTCCGGGAGCACCTCGCCGAGACTCAGGCGCTCAAGGCCCTGCAGCAGCCGAGAAGGGCGCAGTTCCCGGTCCCCATCCCATTGCGCGTGGGAAAAGATCACCGTGTCTGCGCTGGCAGCGAAGCGCTCGGCCAGCTGGCGGCAATAGTCCAGTTCCCGGGCCGCGCAGGCGTGGGGGAAGCCGTAGTTGCGCTGCAGGCCCGAGGACAGCAGCGGGTTTGGCGATGCCGCCGGCGGGAAGAGGTCATCGTTGAAGTCAACGACCCACAGGCGATCGAAGTGCAGGCCGGCGCCCTCGAGCGCGCCGAGGATCTGCACCGGGCTGTCCTTGGTCTGCGGCTGGAACACCCGCGCGTGCGCCGCCTGGCTGAAGAGCGCCAGGGCGCCGCTGCGGGTCGTCGGCCCGGCCAGGGCGTCGAGCCCGGTGGTTTCAGCCATGAGTGCCTGCAGAGCCTGCACGGCCTGGTATTCCTCGGAATCGATGGGGCGCTCGCCCGGCCAGCCGAGGGTGTCGAGGCAGGCCATGAAGTGCCTGGCCCACTGGCTCGGCAGCTGGCGCCCGGGCGTATTGCGCACGGTGCCCAGGTAGGACTCGGCCCGCGACCGCAGGTCCGGGGTGGTGTCGGCGGCGACGACCAGGGTCACGGCGTCGACGGGCGCATCCAGCCAGCCATCGAGGCGCGTGGCCAATCCCGCGCGCGCCTCGAGCTCGGCCTCGGCGCCGCCAAGGAAGGGCGAGCGCACCAGCTGCGCCAGTTCCGCTGCCGGCACGGTGTCGCTCGCCGGCAGGGACAGCGCACGAATCGCCGCCCGCACGATGGGCACCTCCGACAGCGGGGTGCCCATGGAGACATTGAAGCCTGGGGTCCGGCGAGGGGTCGATGGCAGCAGGGCGTCCGGCTCGAAGACGCGCTGGAAGGCGGCAATGATCGTCTCCCGGTCGTCCGCCAGGGACGGACAGATGATGCCGATTGTCGCGTCGGGCGCTTCGCGCAGCTGCTCGCGCGCCCAGCGCGCGGCGAGCGCGTACTGCGCCTCCCGCTCGGGCACGGCCACGGTGCGCGCCCGGTCGACGGGGGCGTGGGTGCCGAGTTCCTGCACGGTGGCGCCCCGGTCGCGGAGACGCTGGATGAGAGCGGCATGCAGGGGAGGCATGTCGTCGAAGGCGAACAGGAACAGGTGAGAGGGGACGGGGATTTCGCCGCCGGCGATGGTGCGCAGGAGCACCCGCGCGGCCTGCGCCGGTGTGACCCAGCGCTGCTCTTCCAGTGCCTCATCGACCCTGGCTTTCCATTTCAGGAAGGTTTCGGCCTCGACGGTCTCGGTGGTCAGTTCGCCGTCCGGGACCAGGTGGAGGTCGAGGCGCGCGTGGGCTTCTGCCGCGAGGGAGATCAGGCGGCGCTGCTGGACCAGGCTCGGGAACCGGGGGCCGTCGGCGATGGCCGAGCGCCAGAGGAAGGACAGCTGGAGCTCGGTGGCCATGCGCCAGTCGTCGACGGAGGGGACACCTGCGATCGCAGCCTCGTTCCACAGCGTCTCGATGAATGTGGGCATGGCGAGAATCGTGGGCGGCTGCCAGACTGGGTGCCCCTGTTCGCCGGCCCGCCGGCCGAGGGCCACGGTCAGTCGGCGCGCGATGCGCTGGTTGGGCGTGAGGATGGTGTACCGGGTGCCCTCGGGCAGGGCATCCAGGGCGCTGTAGTCGATGAGCTGGGCGGTCACGTTGCGGTTCCTTTTGCACGGGCTGTGCAGGGAACCTAGCGGTGGACGGTATGGCCTGCCGGCGCGAGGGAAACGCCCCGCGCGTTGCGGGGCAGCCGTCGGGGTTTAGGGGGCCTTGCGATCCTGCCGGGCGCGGGCGGCAGTAGTGGGCTTGCGCCGGCGTTTCGCACGCTTGCGGGCCGCCCGCTGGGCCGCTTCATGGTCCCGGATTTCCTTCCAGTTGCTGCACGGGCGCCCCCACCGGATCTCGCCGAGCCGCGGCGGTGCGCCGTGGCG
>PAVA01000061.1 GCA_002712945.1 Citromicrobium sp. | reverse complement strand
CTACGAGCTGCCGCTGAACGAGGTGGTGTTCGATTTCTACGACCGCCTCAAATCGATCAGCCGCGGCTATGCCAGCTTCGACTACGAGCAGATCGGCCTGCGCGAAGGCGACCTCGTGAAGATGAACATCCTCGTCAACAACGAGCCCGTGGACGCGCTGTCGCTGATCGTCCACCGCTCCGTGGCGGAAGAGCGCGGCCGCGGCATGTGCGAGCGCCTGAAAGACCTGATCCCGCGCCACCTGTTCAAGATCCCGATCCAGGCCGCGATCGGCGGCAAGGTGATCGCCCGCGAGACGATCGCCGCGCTGCGCAAGGACGTGACCGCCAAGTGCTACGGCGGCGACATCAGCCGCAAGAAGAAGCTGCTGGAGAAGCAGAAGAAGGGGAAGGCGCGGATGCGGGAATATGGGAATGTGAGCATTCCGCAGGAGGCGTTTATTGCTGCGCTGCGGATGGGGGAGGAGTAAACCTCATTCTGAGGATGCAGGTGCGCCCGCAGGGCGGCCTGTCCCCGCGTAGGCGGGGAGGAACGTGAGCATTCCGCAGGAGGCTTTTATTGCCGCGCTGCGGATGGGGGAGGATTAGTCCGCCCCCATCCTGATTTGCTCAGTCGCGTCGGGCCTTATCCTGGAAGACTGGAAAGTCGCCCGCGTCGCCATAATCCTTGATCGGTGCGCGGTTCTTCAACGTCTCCATATCCGCATCGGTGATCTCGAAATCGACTGCTGCGTTGGAGCGCATGTGATCGGCCGTCTGCGTCTTGGGCAGCGGCAGCAGGCCGAGTTGCAGGCAATACCGGATGGCGAGTTGTGCGACGCTGGCGTCGTACTTTGCAGCCATCGCCTTCAGGTCGTCCTGGTCGAGAATCTTTCCGTGGCCGATAGGCGAATAGGCCTCGCACAGCACTCCCGCATTGGTCGTATGTTCGATCAGCTTGAACGGCGTGTTGCTGATATGGGCGAGGAACTGGTTGACTGCGGGCTTAACGCTGCCGTTTGCGAGGATGTTGTCGAGATCGGCCTCCTCGAAGTTCGAAACACCGATTGCGCGCAGCTTGCCCGCCGCCAACGCTTCTTCGAGCGCACGCCACGCCTCCAGATTGCCTTCGAAGAAATGCTCGCCCTCGCGGAAGTTCTCCCATGGCTGGGGGCTGTGGATGATCATCATGTCGATCATGTCGAGACCCATGGTTTTCAGCGATCCGTCGATCGCGTCGCGGGCTTCGCCATAGCTCTTGTATTCGGCTTGCAGCTTGGTGGTAACGAACAGCTCGTCGCGCGCGATGCCGGAGGCGCGGATGCCTTCGCCCACGCCGTTTTCATTTCCGTAGGCCTGGGCTGTGTCGATGTGGCGATAGCCGACGGAAATCGCTTCGCGCACCGCTTCGGCGGCCTTGTTATCGTCGATACGCCACGTGCCGTAGCCGATCTTGGGGATTTCGACGCCATTGTTGAGAAGGTAGGTTTCTTGCAGAATCATTTAGGGGTCTTTCGTTGTGTGGAGGGAGGGGGCACAATCAGCCCGGCTTGCCGGTGATCGGCTCGCCGGCGAGATATTCCTCGTCGGTGACCTTCTCCATCCAGACAACATTTTCGCCGTCGAGGGCTTCCTGGATCGCGATGTGGGTCATCGAACTGTCGGGTGTGGCACCATGCCAATGCTTGCGGTCGGGCGGGCACCACATGATGTCGCCTTCGTGGAATTCGTATTTCTCGCCGCCTTCCACCTTGGTCCAGCCTATGCCATCAGTGACGATCAGCGTCTGGCCAAGCGGGTGCTTGTGCCACGCAGTACGCGCGCCGGGTTCGAAGGTGACGATCGCACCGGTGAGACGCGAGGGTTCCTCGCGGCTGAAATTTCCACGGATCGTCGCCTTGCCGGTGAACAGGTCTTCCGGTCCCTCGACTACGCCCTGGTCGGCCTTGCGGGTGATTTCCATATCAGTATCTCCTGGCTGAGTGGTTAGTGCGCTTGCCGCTGTTGTGCCTGCCAATGCGATTGCAGCTGCGATCTTCCGGTTTGCCATGTTTCGGTCCTCTCAATGCGGATCTCCCGTCCACACTTGGCTCGCTCTGGAAATAATGGGCGTCGCTCACGGGGATAAGATAGCCGCGCGGCAATGAAGTGATGAAGCGCATTCAGCAATCGGCTATCGGATGATGATGCAGATCAGCAGAACGGACCTCGCGGACTTCGCCTATTTCATCGCTATCGCGCGCCATCGCAGCTTCCGGAGGGCGGCGCAGGAGATCGGTGTCACGCCATCCGCGCTCAGCCACGCGATGAGCGCGCTAGAAACGCGCCGCGATGTGCGATTGTTGAACAGAACCACTCGCAGTGTCACCCTCACGGCGGCGGGCGAGGATCTGTTGGCGGCGATCGACGGGCCGATGCGCGCCATCGGGGAAGCATCGCAATCGCTTGACCGATTGCGGGACCGTCCGGCAGGCCGGATCAGGATCAATGCGCTGGGTGATGCAGTGCCATTACTGATCGTGCCGGTGATGCCGGAATTCGTTTCTCGCTATCCTGATATCGAGATCGACATCAGCGTCGATAATCGCCTGCTCGATATCACGGCGAGAGGTTTCGACGCGGGTATTCGCTATGGTGGCACCGTACCCGAAGACATGGTCGCTCGCCCCCTGTCCGGCCCAATACGCTGGTCGGCGGCGGCCGCGCCCGATTATCTCGATCGATATGGCAGGCCATCGCACCCAACCGAGCTTGAGGGCCACCAGTGTATCGGCATCCGGCTGGGCAACGACCAGATTTACAAATGGGAGTTCGAGCGCGGAAACGAAGCAATCTCCGTCGAGCCGCCGCACCCGTTGACCGTGGATGAGAGCAATGCGGGGATGGGGCTCGCGATCGCGGGCTGCGGAATAACCTATGGCGCGGAGCCGGTATTGCGAAGGCACGTCGACCGCGGTGAACTGGAGTTCGTACTGGAGGATTGGGCATCAATGGGCGAGGGATTTTACGCCTACTATGCGAGCCGTAGACAGGTCCCTACGGCGCTGCGGCTCTTGATTGACCTTATTCGCGAAATGAAGCCACTCCGGTCGGACTAGGTCAATGAAAGGTCCGGCTAGGGCGTTGCGCGGGGGTCATACTGACCCGTCATCTCCGCCACTCTCATCCGCCCCCGCATCGTATTTCGGATGCTCCGGGTCCTCGCACCAGCGGTAGCCTGCGGCCTGGTCCTCGGCCTCGATGGCCTTGAAGGCGTCCCAGGCCGCGCGGGCGCGGGGGCTCATTGAGTCGAGGCGGCGCTGGTGCTCCTTGGCGATCTTGGCCTCGATCGAGGCGAACACGCGGGCCTCGCCGCCCTGTGCCTGCTCGCGCTCGTACTCCTCGCGCCATTGTTTCTTCAGCCGCTTCAGCTCCATCTGGCCGACCGCGTTGAGGCCTTTTGCGCGGCCCTCCGCAAACCGATCGGGTGCGCGGTTGCGCAGCATGAACCCCCGCCTTCGCGGGGGCAGGCGACGCAGGCGGTCGTTACAGGTGGTCCGCGTGCCGACCAGCCTGCCCCTTCGGCTGCCTGCCAAGGCAGGCGCTCAGGACAGGCTACGGAGTAGACGGGCACGTCGACGCCGTTGAGCGCGCGGTCCATCGCGAACTGTCCTACACGCTCCCAACCCGCTAACTGGGCAGCCGATCTTTCAATGCGTCGATCCTGCGCCTGCCACCCCCATCGGGCGCTCACGAAAAAGGGGCGAGCCATGGTGGCCCGCCCCCTCTTTGCCGTGTGCCTCAGCCTCATTTCGAGAGGGCAGGTTTTTGGCCTTAAGACACTGTGTCAGGTGTGTCAGGGCCGCGTCTGGCCCGAGCCGTGGACGAGGTACTTGTAGCTGGTCAGCTGTTCGAGGCCGACGGGGCCGCGTGCGTGCATCTTGCCGGTCGCGATGCCGATCTCCGCACCCATGCCGAACTCGCCGCCGTCCGCGAACTGGGTGGAGGCGTTGTGCATCAGGATCGCGCTGTCGATGCTGGTCATGAACTTGCGCGCCGCGTCCTCGTCCTCGGTGATGATCGCGTCGGTGTGGTGGCTCGAATAGGTGTCGACCCAGTCGATCGCCTCGTCGAGGCCGTCGACCACCTTCACGCTCGCGATGGGGTCGAGATACTCGGTGCCCCAGTCTTCGTCCGTCGCGGGCTTGATCCTGGGCGCGATGGACACGGCGGTCTCGTCGCCGCGCAGCTCGCAATCGTCACCGAAGATCGCCGCGATCTTGGGGATGGCTTCGTCGGCCACCGCACGGTCGACCACGATGCTCTCGGTCGCCCCGCACACGCCGGTCCGGCGCAGCTTGGCGTTGCGGATGACTTCGGCCGCCTTGTCGAGATCGGCCTTGGCATGGACGTAGGTGTGGCAGTTGCCGTCGAGGTGGAGGAGCGTGGGCACGCTGGCCTGGTCGCGGACCAGCTCGACGAGGCCACGCCCGCCGCGCGGGATGACGAGGTCGACGAACTCGTCGGCCTTGAGCAGCTCGGCCACCGCGGCGCGGTCGGTCGTGCCGACGGTCTGGACGGCGTGCTCGGGGAGGCCCGCTTCCTTCAGGCCCGCTTGCATGCAGCGCACGATCACGCGGGTCGAATTGCGGCTTTCGGAACCGCCGCGCAGGATCACCGCGTTGCCGCTCTTGAGACACAGCGCCGATGCGTCCGCGCCCACGTTGGGCCGCGATTCGTAGATCATGCCGATCACGCCGATGGGCACCGCCACGCGCTCGATCTTGAGGCCGTTGGGCCGGTCGAAGCTGGCGAGCTGGCGGCCTACCGGATCGGGCAGCTCGGCGATCTGTTCGAGCGCGCTTGCCATGCCCTCGATCCGGTCGGGCGTCAGCTTCAGGCGGTCGACGAAGCTGTCGGGCTTCTTGCCAGCGACGCTTTCGACGTCCTTGGCATTGGCATCGAGCAGCTCGGCTTCGCTATCGCGCAGCGCCTTGGCGGCAGCGCGCAGGGCGGGGTTCTTGGCGTCGGTCGACGCGGTCAGCAGGCCCTTGGCGGCGGCGCGCGCATTGCGCCCGAGCTCGTGGATATGGATGGCGGGGTCGAGGGTCTGGTCGTTCATGGTGGTCCTCTTCGGATCTGTTTTTATCGTGTCTCACTGAATAGACGGGCAAGCAGGGGCGCGGGTTCCGCGCGAAGCGAAAGGGGCGCGCTAGCGCAGTTCGACGGCGCGCTTGTAGGCCGCTGCAAGCGTTTCCTCGAACTTGCGCGAGATGGCGCCGTCGCCGTTCAGCGCATCGAGCCCGGCGGCAGTGGTGCCGCCCTTGCTGGTGACCGAATTGCGCAGCTCCTCCAGCGTCTGGCCGTCCTGATCGATCGCCATCGCGATCGTGCCTTCGAGCGTGCCGAGCACCAGCGCACGGGCCTGTTCGTGCGAGAAGCCGAGACCTTCGGCAGCCGCGACATAGGCGCGCGCCAGCTCGAAGACGTAGCCCGGTCCGGAGCCGGCTACGGCGGTTACGCGGTCGAGCTGGTCCTCGTCGTCCACCTCGACCACGGTGCCGGTGCGCTCCATCATCGCGGTGGCGTGCTTGCGCTGCGCGTCGGTGACGCCGGGCCCCGCGACGAGGCCGTTGGTCGCCTTGCCCACGAAGGCGGGCAGGTTGGGCATGATGCGGATGACCGGCGCATCGCCCATCACTTTGGACAGGCGTGCGATGGAAGCGCCCGCCGCCATCGAGATCACATAGCCGTTCTCGGACAGGATCGGCGCGTAGTCGGGCAGGATGTCGTCGATCATCTGCGGCTTGATCGCGACGATGATGACATCGAAGCGCACGTCGCCCAGATCGCCCTTTTCCTTGACCAGACGCACACCTTCGGGCGCCTTTTCAAGAAAGGGGTCGACGATCGTAAAGCTTTCGTCGCCCTTCTTCCAGTATTCGAGCAACGCGCCGCCCATTTTACCGCAGCCGATCAAAAGAATATTCTGAGGGATAACGTCTCTCCATTAGTTTTTTCGTAACACGCTACCTGCAACCATCCGGCGCGGCTGCGTGTCACATATTCGATCTTGTTATTCTTTTATAACACAGCCGTGCAATTTTTTCCAGTGGGTTGTGCAGTACGGCACCCGTGCCTATGTCCGCGCCACTCTTCTGCCGCAAAGATGGATAGAAAATGTCGCAATCGCATACAGTTGTCGTCAAGATCGGCTCCACCCTGGTTGCGAACAGCGAACGCCTGACGCCCCGTTTCGGGTTCATCCAGCGCCTGCTGGAGGACGTCGCCAAGCTGCGCGAGCGCAATATCAACGTGATCCTGTGCAGTTCGGGCGCGGTCGCGCTCGGGCTCAAGATTGTCGGCGAGCGGCCCGAAACGGCGGGCGTCAGCGACAAGCAGGCCGCCGCCGCCTGCGGGATGCCTTTGCTGACCAATGCCTACAAGCAGATCGGGCACGAATTCGATTTCGAGATCGCGCAGGTTCTGCTGACGCTGGGCGATTTCGAGGACCACCGCCGCTTCCTCAACACCCGCAACACCGTGTTCCGCCTGCTGGAAGCCAATGTCGTCCCGATCGTCAACGAGAACGACACGATCACGACCGAGGAAATCCGCGTCGGCGACAACGACCGGCTGGCGGCAAAGGTGGCGCAGATGGTCGATGCCAGGGATTTCATCATCCTGACCGAAGTCGATGGTCTCTACGATCGTCACCCGGACGAGGAGGGGGCGGAGTTCATTCCCGAAGTCACCGATGTCGCGCCCTTCATGGAGGCGACGAAAGGCAAGAGCACGCTCGGCACCGGCGGGATGACGACCAAGCTGATGGCCGCGAACATCGCGCAGGAGGCGGGCACCACCACCTATATCGCGCATGGCGAGGCCGATAATCCGCTGACCTCGGTGCTCGACGGAGAGCGCCGTGCGACCAAGTTCATCGCCCACGACACCCCGACCTCGGGGTGGGAGAAATGGATCGCCAACCGCCTGCAGATGGCGGGCAGCATCGGCGTGTCCGATTCGCTGGCGGACGAGCTCGCCAATGGCGACCGTTCGATCCGGCGTGAGGACATCCTTTCGATCGACGGCGATTTCAACCGTGGCGACGTGCTGCACATCTACGACCAGCAGGGGCAGGAGCGGGCCCGCGGCCTGAGCGATTTCTCTTCCGAGGAACTGCGCGTGCTGGCGGTGAACCCGCATCTCGATGCCGAGCAATTGCTGGGCTACACCACCAAAGGCGAGGTAATCCGCGCGAAGAACCTCGTCAGCCTCGAAGGACGCCACCTGCTGTGGGAGGCACCCGAAGGGGTCGAAGCCGTCGGCCAGACCGGCCAGTCGGGCGGCTGATCGCGCGGGCGGACAGCCCCCTGCGTTTCACTTGGCGTTCATGGCACCCGGCGCTATACGCCCAGCCCATGACCATCTTGCGCACGAAGTTCGCCGCTGCCGCCGTTCTCGGCACGCTCGCCACGCTTACCACGGCCTGTGCCGGTGGCAGCGGAGGCCCCGCCGATACGGCCTATGTCGCGCGCGACGTGGAAACGCTCTACGCCAGCGCGAAGGACCGGCTCGATCGCGGGCAATCGGTTCTTGCCGCCGCGCTGTTCGACGAGGTGGAGCGCCAGCATCCCTATTCGCCCTGGGCCCGCCGCGCGCAGCTGATGAGCGCGTTCAGCTATTACGTCTCGCGCGATTACGCGAAGTCGATCCAGAGCGCGCAGCGCTTCCTGTCGATCCACCCCGGCAACAAGGACGCGCCTTACGCCTATTACCTGATCGCGCTGAGCTATTACGAGCAGATCAGCGACGTGACGCGCGACCAGAAGGTGACCGAGCAGGCGCTGGCCGCGCTGCGCGAGGTCGAGCGGCGCTTCCCGCAGACCGAATATGCTTCCGACGCGCGGCTCAAGATCGACCTCGTGAACGATCACCTTGCCGGCAAGGAAATGGAGATCGGCCGCTTCTACGAACGTTCGGGCAAGTGGACCGCTGCGCAGATCCGTTTCCAGAACGTAATCGAGACCTATCAGACCACCAGCCATACGCCCGAAGCGCTCTATCGGCTGACCGAGACGAGCCTTGCGCTGGGCATTCCCACCGAAGCCAAGAAGTACGCCGCCGTGCTCGGCGCGAACTATCCGGGTAGCGAGTGGTACGAAAAGGCATTCGAGCTGGTGCAGGACCACGCGCCCGATACCCAGGTCGCAATGGCGGACTGACAGGGCGCCCGGCATCGGGGCCGCGGCCTCTGCGGGCTTATGCACATCGACGAAGGGTTTCTGCCTGCGGGCGGCGCTGACACGCGCCTCCGCGCGCGCTAGGCTGCGCGGGCAATGCTGACCCAACTCGCCGTCCGCAATGTCGTGCTGATCGAAGCGCTCGATCTCGATTTCGGGCGCGGCCTCGGCGTGCTTACGGGTGAGACGGGGGCGGGCAAGTCGATCCTGCTCGATGCGCTGGGGCTGGTGCTCGGCAACCGGGCGGAGAGCGGGCTGGTGCGCAGCGGGGCCGACCAGGCGAGTGTCACTGCCAGTTTCGAGTTTGCGACCATGCCACCCGCCATGGCCGAGGTTCTCGAGGATGCCGGAATCGAGGTCGAGCCGGGCGAGCCTCTCATCATTCGCCGCAAGGTGAAGGCCGATGGCGGCTCCAAGGCCTTCGTCAACGACCAGTCGGCCAGCGTCGGCCTGCTGCGCAATCTCGCGCCCATCCTCGTCGAATTGCACGGCCAGCACGACGATCGTGGCCTGGTGAACCCGCGCGGGCACCGGCTTCTGCTCGATCGTTTTGCCGAGGCGGAGACCGCCAGGGTCGCGCGCGCATGGCGCGAGTGGCAACATGCATCCGACGCGCTGGAGGAGGCCCGCGAGGCGATCGACGCGGCGAGCGCAGAGCAAGATCTGCTGCTCGCGCATCTCGCCGAGCTGACCAACATCGAGCCGCAGGCGGGCGAGGAGGCGCGGCTGGCCGAAGCGCGCGCATCGATGCAGAAGGGCGAACGCCTGTCGGGCGATCTCGAGGAACTGCGCCACATCTGGGAAGGCTCGGACTCCCCGCTCAGCGAGCTGCGCACCGCCGCCCGGCGACTCGACCGGATCGCGGGCGAGCACAAGCTGCTGGCCGAAGCGCTCGGCGCGCTCGACCGCGCGATCCTCGAAGCGACCGAGGCGGAGGACAAGCTGGAGGAGGCCGCCGAGGCGCTGGTCCACGATCCGGCTGCGCTCGATGCCGCCGAGACCCGGCTGTTCGATCTGCGTGCGCTCGCCCGCAAGCACCGCTGCGAGGTCGACGAACTGCCCGACAAGATGCGCGAACTGCGCGCCAAGCTCGATGCGATCGAGGGGGGCGAGGCCCAGCTCGACGCGTTGCGCCTTGCAGAACGCGAGGCTTTCGACGCCTACGAAGGCGCGGCGACGCGGCTGCGCAAGGCGCGCAAGGCTGCTGCCAGGACGCTCGACAAGGCGGTTGCGGCAGAGCTTGCACCGCTGAAGCTGGATGCCGCGCGCTTCCGCACGGATGTTCAGCCCCTGCCGCAGGAAAAGTGGGGCGCGAGCGGAATGGACTCGGTCGAGTTCCTGATCGCGACCAATCCCGGCGCGGACTTCGCGCCCTTGAATAAGATTGCCAGCGGCGGCGAGCTGTCGCGCTTCATCCTCGCGCTGAAGGTGGCGCTGGCGGAGAAGGGCGGCGCGGCGACGATGATCTTCGACGAGATCGACCGCGGCGTGGGCGGGGCGGTCGCGTCGGCTATCGGCGAGCGGCTGGCGCGGCTCGCGAGCGACGGACAAGTACTGGTGGTGACGCACTCCCCCCAGGTCGCGGCGCGCGGCCGCGTCCACTACCGCATCGCCAAGGCAAGCAGCGGCACGGTGACCAAGACCTCGGTCGAACTGCTCGACGCCGACGGACGGCAGGAAGAAATCGCGCGCATGCTCTCGGGTGCCGAGGTTACGCCCGAAGCCCGCGCGCAGGCGGATCGCCTGCTGGAGGGGGTGTGACATGACAATGTGGAAGATCACCTCCGGCCGGGGGAGCCGACTGACGAAGGAATTCGTCGAGAATAACGTCGTTGCGGTCGGTCTCGATGACGAGACCGATTTCACGTCGGTTACGAGCCGGGAAGAGATGCGAGCGCTTGTCGCCCAGCGCGTACCTTCCCTCACCGAGAAGCAGGTCATCGTCGCAGGCAGTCAGTGGTGGCGATTTCTCAACGAGCTGCAGATCGGTGACGAAGTGCTGGTCTATGAGCCCGATACGCGGAACTATCACTTCGGCGAGATTTCGGGTCCGGCACGCTTCGAGCTTGGCCTAATTCCCGAATTGCCTGTGGTCCGGTCGGTTTCCTGGCGTACCGAGGTGCCCCGCGACGCGCTCGAAACCACGACGAAGAACAGTCTCGGCGCGGTTCTGACCCTCTTCAAAGTCCCCGCCGATGCCGAGATGGACGTCAAGAGAGTGGTGACGGGCGAGAAAGGATCGCTCCAGGCGGATGATACGGGGGACCTCGATGCCGAGGCGGACCTGGATCCCTTCTCCGATATCGAGGGGCTCGCTCTCGAGCGTGTGAAAGACCGGATCAATGCCCTCTCTTGGGACGACATGCAGGAATTGGTGGCAGCTTTGCTGAGAGCGCTCGGCTATCGCACGTCGATCTCGGCGGCTGGCCCGGACCGTGGTAAGGACATTATCGCCTCGCGCGATGGCTTCGGGTTCGAACGCCCGCGCATCGTGGTCGAGGTAAAACACCGCCGTGGCCAGATGGGCTCACAGGAAATCCGCAGCTTCCTCGGCGGGCGGCATGCCGACGATCGCGGTCTGTACGTGAGTACGGGCGGATTCACCAAGGATGCGCACTACGAAGCCGAGCGCGCTTCAACCGTGACCCATCTCATGAGCCTGGACGAATTGGCCAAGGCCCTGATCGAGCAGTACGACCAGCTGGATGAGGATGGACGGCGCTTGCTGCCGCTCACCAAGATCTACTGGCCCGCCTGACGGCGACGGGCGGCCGCTCGCGCACTACCTCGCCGCCCGCCGGGGGCCTTCCATAAAGCCGTTACGATACCAGCTCAGCTGGAAGGAGCAGCTTTGCGATCTGTTGGCTGTGCCGCATGCGGAACCGCCCGCCGTCACCAGTTCCAGCGCCGGGCCATCGGGTGTGTCGAGCAGGCTCCAGCCGCGAACCGCAGTCTCGTAAGCAGGCTCCAGCTCGGTCGCGCCGCCGAGATAGATTTTGAGCGGATAGCCGCTCGACCCGGCGGCATAGAGGCTCGCGCCGCCCGAGCAGGACAGGCCGGCATAATCGACGATCACGTCCGGCACGCCGTCGCCGTTGAGGTCGACGAGCTGCGCGAATTCGGGATAGATCGTCAGTTCGCCCAGAGCGCCCATGCCGTCGCACATCTGCGCCGCTTCATAGTAGTCGTAGAGCACGCCATGCGGCAGCTGGGCCGGGGCGCTGGCTGCCTGGCCGAAAAGTGCAAGAACCATCGTGGCGATCATTCGGGCAGTCCCCTCGGGTGTGTTTCAGGAAGCGCGAGCCGGACCGTCAGGTCCCATCCCCCAGCGCATCGCGGAGGAAGCGCACGATTTCGCGGTAGCTTTCGCGCAGGGCGTCGGCATTGCCCTCGGGCGACCCGCCCAGCCGGTCCAGCTCCTCGAACTGCGGACCGTGCTCACCGGCGCGCCATAGGCGAAGTGCCCGGCGTCCATGTAGGCAAGCAGGCGCACATCTTCCTTGCCTTCCGCCTTCGCGCGTTCCTCGATCTTGCGGGCCACCGGGCAGGACTGCCACACGCTGTCCGCCTCGCCGCAGATAATCAGCACCGGCGCGCCGACTTCTTCGATGGGGATCACCGCGTCGGGCTGCTGTTCGTGCAGTTCCATCAGGTCGCGGTTGATCGCATCGGAGTCGCGGCCGAACATCCGCACTTCGCTCATGTCGAGGTAAGGCAGCGCTTCGCCGCGCCAGGTCCATGCCGAGCCATATTGCTCCCACGGGGCCTCCCACGAGAAGCCCGGCCACACTGCATTGCCCGGCATGCCGAGCACGATGGCCTTGAGCGAGGGATCGCGGATCGCAACGAGCTGCGTCGCTTCGCTGCCGCGCGACCAGCCCATCATCGCGGTGCGCGAAGGATCGACCTCGGGCTGCGCGCGCAGCAGGGCGAGCCCGCGCTGGAAGGTCTCCAGCGGAATGCCCTCCAGCCGCTCGGGCTGGCCGGGCGCGCGCCAGTAGCTGAGGTGGAGGACGGAAAACCCGTCGTTCTGCAGCGCCCGCGAAAGGCGGCTCATCTCGTCGCCGAGACCGCCCTCGCTCCCGCCGATCACCAGCACGCCGGGGCCGTTGATCGCGCCGCGTGCGGGGTAGTAGTTGCCGAGAACATCGCCGGTATCGATCCGGCTGCCGACCTGCTCGTCGGGCTCGACCATTTCGAGCGGCACCATCTGCGTCCACGGCTTCCAGATCCACAGCGCCGCCGCCGCGACGACAAGCAGCACAAGCAGCGCGCCGCATCCGCAGCCCAGTTTCCTGACCATCCCGATTCCCCCTCGTTGGGCTAACATATAGCATATTCGCCCCGCGGGTTCATCAAAATCGCTCTTGCCGGGGCGTGTGCGTGGCCTATCGGGGGCCGCGATGGACGATCCTGCAAATCTCTCCGAAGACCTTTCCGAGGCCGAGGCCGCCAACGAGCTGATGCGGCTGGCGCGCAGCATCCGGAAGCACAATCGCCTCTATCACGCCGAGGATTCGCCCGAGATTTCCGATCAGGAATACGACGCGCTGGTCCGCCGGAACGAGGCGCTGGAGGCGGCATTCCCGCATCTGGTGCGCGCGGATTCGCCCTCGAAGGGCGTGGGGCACGAAGTCGCCGCCTCGCCGCTGTCGAAGGTCACCCACGAGGTTCGCATGATGAGCCTCGACAATGCGTTCGACGCCGAGGAAGTCGGCGAATGGGTCGCGCGGGTACGGCGCTTCCTCGATCTGGAGCCCGATGCGCCGGTCGCGTTCACCGCCGAGGACAAGATCGATGGCCTGTCCTGCTCGCTGCGCTACGAGAAGGGCGAGCTTGTCCGTGCGGCGACGC
This sequence comes from Citromicrobium sp., assembly GCA_002712945.1. The sequence continues at coordinate 6,903 of PAVA01000061.1, read as the reverse complement.
GCGGCGACGGGCAGGTGGGCGAGGACGTGACCGCCAATGTCGCGCATATCGCGGATATTCCCGCGCGGCTGGAAGGCGAGGCACCGGATGTGTTCGAGATACGCGGCGAGGTTTACATGGAGCGCGCCGCCTTCGCCGATCTCAATGCGCGGCTGATGGACGAGGCGCGCGCGGCTGCGGAGGAGAAGGGCGAGGAATTCGACCCTGCGAAAGTCCGCCAGTTCGCCAATCCACGCAACGCGGCGGCGGGATCGCTGCGGCAGAAGGACGCGAGCGTTACCGCCAAGCGGCCCTTGCGCTTCTGGGCGCATGGCTGGGGCGCGGCGTCCGCCGTTCCGGGCAAGACCCAGCAGGAGGTCATGCGCGTGATCGAAGGCTTCGGCCTGCCGGTCTCGACGCTGTTCGTGGGTGTCGAAGGGCTCGACGCGCTGCTCGCCCATTATGAGAAGATCGCGGCGCAACGCGCTGATCTGCCCTATGAAATCGATGGCGTGGTCTACAAGGTCGACCGGCTCGACTGGCAGGAGCGGCTGGGGTTCGTCGCCAAGGCCCCGCGCTGGGCGCTGGCGCACAAGTTCCCCGCCGAGCGCGCCGAGACCACGCTCGAGGCGATCGACATCCAGGTCGGGCGCACGGGCAAGCTGACCCCCGTGGGCCGCTTGGCGCCGGTGCTGGTCGGCGGGGTGACCGTCACCAACGTCACGCTCCACAATCGCGACGAGATCGCGCGTCTCGGCGTGCGTCCGGGCGACCGCGTGGTCGTCCAGCGTGCGGGCGACGTGATCCCGCAGGTGGTCGAGAATCTGACGCCCGATACGAAACGAGAGCCTTACGTCTTCCCCGATCACTGCCCCGAATGCGGTAGCGAGGCGGTGGCCGAGGAGGGCGAGGTCGACGTGCGCTGCACCGGCGGGCTGATCTGCCCCGCGCAGGCGACCGAGCGGCTGGAGCATTTCGTCAGCCGTGGCGCGCTCGACATCGAAGGGCTGGGCGAGAAGACGATCGCGCAGTTCCACGGGCTAGGCTGGCTCGAGAGCCCGGCGGAAATCTTCCGCCTGCACAAGCGGCGCGAGGATATCCTCGCGCTCGAAGGCTGGCAGGACAAGTCGGTGGACAACCTGTTGGCGGCTGTGGAGGAAAAGCGCGCGCCCGACGCCGCGCGGCTGCTGTTCGGCCTCGGCATCCGCCATGTCGGCGCAGTCACCGCGCGCGACCTGATGAAGGGCCTCGGCGATCTTCGCAAACTCCCCGCAAAGGCCAAGGAGTTCCACGAGTACCGCAGCGAGAACCCGCGCGGGGAGGACGAGAAGGTCAGCCCGTTCAATACCCGGATGCTGGAGGCCGTGCGGCGCATTTACGAGGTGCGCGCCGACGGGATCGGCACGGCGGTCGGCCACGCGCTCGCGGATTTCTTCCACGAGGAGCACAACCGGCAGGTGTGGGACGACCTGATCGGGCCGGAGCCGGGCACGGGCGAGGTCGATCCGCCGGTCTACGAGGTGGAAACGGTCGACAGCCCGGTCGCGGGGAAGACCGTGGTGTTCACCGGCAAGCTGGAAACCATGAGCCGCGACGAGGCCAAGGCGCAAGCCGAGCGACTCGGCGCGAAGGCTGCGGGCAGCGTCAGCGCCAAGACCGACCTGCTGGTGGCCGGTCCGGGCGCGGGGTCGAAGCTGAAAAAGGCCGAGGAGCTGGGTATCGAGGTGATCGACGAAGCGGGTTGGGCGGAGATCGTCGCGGCGGCGGGGTGAACCGCCCGACCCATTCATAATCAACCAGTCTCGACTATATCCACCCCATGCGCACCTTCTTGCTGCAAATCTTCTGTGTTCTCGCGCTCGGTTCGCTGTCGACCTGTCACCTGACCGAGGAGACGGGCGAGGGCGCGGGTGCACCGTCGATCGAACAGCGGGTCGAGCAGGCCGCCGAAGACATCGCAATCGAGCGTTCGCCCGAGGAGGAATGGCTCGACGACCAGCTCTTCGCGCTCGGCACGAATCTCGACGGGAAGGTCGGGATCGCGGTGCACGATCCCGCGCGCGGGCGGATGATGCATTTCGAGGGCACGGCGCTCTATCCGCAGCAGAGCGTGAGCAAGCTGTGGGTCGCGCTGACCGCGCTCGATCAGGCGGATCGCGGGGAACTCGACCTGTCGGAAGCGGGCACGGTCCGCCGCGAAGACCTCGCCGTGTTCCACAGCCCGATCCGCAAGAGCGTGGTCGCGAATGGCAGCTTCTCGACCAGTTACGCCGATTTCATCGCGCGCGCTCTGACGCAGAGCGACAACACCGCGAACGACATGGTCCTGCGCCGCGTCGGCGGGCCCGAGGAAGTCCGCCGGACACTGGCGCGCAAGGGCTTCGCCGATATTCGCTTCGGCCCCGGCGAGCGCCCGATGCAATCGGAGATCGCGGGGCTCGAATGGCAGCAGAGCTGGGCGCTGGGCAAGGCGTTCTTCGATGTGCGCAAGACGGTGCCGCATGACGTGCGCAAGCGGGCCTTCGATGCCTATGTCGCCGATCCGGTCGACGGCGCGACGCCGGTCGCCATCGCCGCTGCGCTGGCCCAGCTGCACGAGGGCGCGCTGCTTTCGGACGGCAGCACCGCGCAATATCTCGGCTGGCTGAGCGAGGTGAAAAGCGGCCCCAACCGGCTCAAGGGCGGGCTGCCCGCGGGGTGGAGCATCGCGCACAAGACGGGGACGGGGCAGGTGCTCGACATCGTTCCGCCGGGCACTCCTGCGGACCAAGCGGGCTATAACGATGTCGGCATTCTCACCGCGCCCGATGGCAGCATCTACACCGTGGCGGTTATGATCGGGCGGACGCAGGTTCCGGTGCCCGAGCGAATGGAGATGATGCACGGCGTGGTGCGCGCCATCGCGGGCTATCACGAGATGGTCGCGGGTGCGGGAGCGCAAAGGGCGGGCGCCCCTGCACCAGCGAAGCGCAAGTCCTAGGGCCGCGCGCCGCCTTCGGGAATCCACTTCATCACGCCGCCCGCAAGCGGGGTCCACACGCCCATCTCGACGCCTGCTGCCGCCAGCGTGTCGCCGACCCACTGGTTGCAGGTATTGTCCAGCGTGTAGTGCCCGGTGCTGTCGTAGACCCGCGCGGTCGGATCGAAGCTGTCGTGGCTGACGCGGTTCCGAGGGTTGTCGACGGGTGGCAGGCCCTTTTCGACCTCGGCGACCAGCCGGGCATATTCCGCCTCGCGCAGGATCACCCAGCGATGGTTTGGCCCGCCGGCCGGGCGGTAGTAATGCGCGACCCGCATCACCGCAGGCCCGCCCTGCGTGGCGATCCGCGCCGCGGTGCTCGCCTTCAGGTCGCCCCAGGCGGGCACGGTCAGGAACACCTCGCGGTCGCCCCAGCCGACCGAGATGTGGGTCGGGCGCATCCCGCCCGCCATCGGCTGCGAGGCGGAAGGAAAGGTCTCGCGCCAGTCCTTCACCGGGGTCGCGACGGGCATGACGATTCCCGTATGCACGCCATTGGTCTCGACCATGATCGGGATGCCGGTTTCGGCCTCGGCCCAGTCCGAATTGCGCGGGATCGAGGAGCCGATCCATGCGGCGAGGAAAAACCCCGCGACGACCAGAACAAGCGCGCCGACGAGGGTGCCGAGCGCCCAGCCCAGTACCCGCAGCGCCTTCACCGCGCAGGGCTCCGCAGGCACAGGATCGACCAGTCGCCGTCCACGATGCGGTGTTCGAGGCGGAGTCCCTCGCGCAGAAAAGCGCGGGTCACGCGCGCCTCTTGCGTGGTCAGCAGTCCGGCGAGGATCACGCGGGCGCCGGGCTCCAGCGCGCGGGCGAAGTCGGGCGCGAGCGCGATCAGCGGCGCGGCGAGGATGTTGGCGATCAGCAGATCGTAGGGCGCACGGGCTTTCAGCGCCGGGTGGTTCATCCCGGCGGCGGTTACATAGTGCAGCGCGCCGGGCCGCCGGCCGAGCGCAACCCCGTTTAGTGACGCATTCTCCTCCACGATCTCGGCGCAGACCGGATCGATATCGCTCGCGATCACATTCGCGGTGGGGAAGAGCTTGAGCGCGCCAATGGCGAGCAGCCCGGTGCCCGTGCCGATATCGGCGATCCTGCGGGGCCGCAGTCCCTTGTCCCGCAACCGGCCCAGCATGGCGAGGCACCCGGCGGTGGTCTCGTGCTGGCCGGTGCCGAAGGCGCGGCTGGCGGGTATCACGAGGTCGATGGCGTCCCGGTCCGCCGCGAAGTCGGGCGTGCGGATGTGGAACGGCCCGGCGCGGACCGGCTCGACGACCTGCTGGCTCAGCGTGACCCAGTCCTCGGGCTCGACCTTCTGGAGGTCGAAATCGGGCGCATTTCCGCCGAACATCGTGTCGAGCTGTGCGCGCAATGCCTTGTCGGGCTTGCGCGGATACCATGCCTCGATCCGCCACAATCCGGCGTTGATCGGATCGTAGCGGTCCGCCTCTACCTCGTGCGCGCTCATGACGAGATCGCTGTCCCACCCGTCTTCCACGCTCGCCGCGAGGGCCGCTTCGGCAGCGCTCCGGTCGACGAGCGCGGTCAGCTTCCAGCTGATGCCGGCTTCCTCGGCTTCGATCCTCACGATGCTTCCTCTGCCAGCCGCGCGTCGAGCCGCTGCCCGATACCGCGCGCATAGTCGCCGCAGGACATGCCGCCCAGCAGTTCTCCCGCCTCCATTCGGCCGAGCATCTTGCTGGCCGAGGGGTGCGGGGTGGCGAGCATGTCGCAGGGCAGGCCCGCCACCGCGGCGATACTTCGCCGGAAGCCGGCGACGAGCGCGGGATGATCGGTGAAGCGGTACTCGTCCGACGAGACGGGCGAGAGCGAGTCGACATAGGCGATGCGGCGGCACACCGGCGGCTCCCATGGCAGGCTGCACGCGGACCAGGTCCAGCTCATCGCGCCGGGCGTGTGGCCGGGAGTGAGATGCGCGGTGATTTCCTTGTCGCCGACGCGCAGGATATCCCCGTCGCTCATCACCCGGTCCACCGCGACAGGGGCCATCGCGGGGTGGATCGCCGCCTGCGGATCGGCGTCGGAGACGGTGCCGCTCGCGAGCACCTTCGCGGCTTCGGGCGAGGCAATCACCTGCGCCCTGGTGGCTTCGACGAGGGCCGCGTGCCCGCCGACATGGTCGAAATGCTCGTGGCTGAGCAGCAGATAGCGAACATCGCGCGGGTCCAGCCCCAGCGCGCGAATATTCGCGAGGATCAAAGGTGCCGAGTCTTCGGTGCCGCTGTCGATCAGGACATGGCTGGCTTGGCCCACGATGAGGATCGCCGAAATGCCGCAGGTGCCGACATACCATGTGTCGCCGAGCAGCTGGAAGGGCGGAGCGGGCTTGTCCCACTCGTCCCAGTCTTCGCATTGGTCGAGGAACGCGGATTGCGTGAAAGCGGTGGCTGCTTCGGGCGAAGTGAGAATGCTGGGCGTTTCCACCAGCGGTGGAGAAGGCGGCTGGCTGGTCGCCGGGGCGCAACCCGCAGCAGCGATCACGAGCGCGAGCAGCGCTGCCAGCTTAGCGGACATAGCTCGCGCCATTGGCGTCGATCGTGGTGCCGGTCATCGAGGGCGGGGCGTCGAGCGCGCACCATACCGCGATATCCGCAATTTCCTCCGGTTCGGCCACGCGGCCCAGTGGAATGTCGGCGAGCAGGCCCGGCCCGCCGCGACTGTCGAGATAATCGCCCGCCATCGAGGTATCGGTGAAGCCCGGCGTGACCGCAAAGCTGTAGATCCCCTCGGCGGCATAGGCGCGCGCGATGGTCTTGTGCAGCGCCAGCATGCCGCCCTTGGCTGCGGCATAGTGCCAGTGGGCGGGGGAATCACCGCGATGCCCGGCGCGGCTCGCGACGTGGACGATCCGTCCACCGACTCCGCGCTCCTGCCAGTGGCGCACGGCGAAGCGGCTGAGCTGGGCGGCGGAGGTGAGGTTGATCCGCAACGTCTCCTCCCACGCGTCGAGCCATTCGATGTCGGAGGTGTCGAGCGGAATACCAGCGAACAGGCCTGCATTGTTTACCAGCACATCGATTGCGCCATCGGCCTGCCGCAGGGCTTCTTCCCACAGCATCGAAGGCGCGGAAGGTTCGCTGAAATCGGCGGCGATCTCGCCTTCTTCCTGCCCGCGTGTGGAATGGCCGATCACCTTCACGCAGCGCGCCTCCAGCTGTTCGCGAATGGCGGCGCCGATCCCGCGGCTCGATCCGGTGACGAGAATGCGTGTCATGGTCGCCTGCGATAGGCGCTTCGCGGCATCCAACCAAGCCCTGCGCTTGCGCTGCCCCCATCGCCCGTGCTTTGTCCCCCCGACCTTGGACTCGCTTGAACCTCGGCGCGCTTCCGCTAAGTGGAGCGCCGAGACCAACCGCATACCGGCCAGATTGGACCCGCTAGACACCATGTCGAACAGACCGCTCTCCCCCCATCTGCAGATCTGGAAATGGGGTCCGCACATGCTGACCTCGATCCTGCACCGCGTCACCGGCGATGGCATGGCCCTCGTCGGGCTCGGCGTGCTGCTGTGGTGGCTGGGCGCGATGGCGAGCGGGCCCGAGGCTTACGCGACCTTTACCGGCATCGCGACCTCGATCCCCGGCTATATCGTGCTGGTCGGGCTGACCTGGGCGTTCTTCAACCACATGATGAGCGGCCTGCGCCACTTCGTGCTGGATATCGGCGCGGGGTACGAGCTGACCGTCAACAAGATCTGGGCGACGCTGTGCCCGATTCTCGGCATCGTCCTGACCATCGCCTTCTGGGCGATCATCTTCCTCAAGTAAGGCTTCGAACCATGGGTAACGGAACCTCCATCGGCCGCGTGCGCGGCCTCGGCTCGGCCCACGAGGGCGTGCATCACTGGCTGCTCCAGCGCTTCACCGCGATCGGCAACCTCG
>PAVA01000060.1 GCA_002712945.1 Citromicrobium sp. | reverse complement strand
CGGTATCGAACAGCCGCCATTCCTGACGCCGCTTGATGATGGGACGGCCACAGCGCTTGCAGGTGGCCCGATGGTCCAGCCCGTCGTGCCATACGTGATGGCGATCAACCTTGTGGCCGAGCAGATTGCATTTGACCCCGCCCAACATGGTAGTCCTCCCATGCGATCCGGCACGTAGTATGCCACGATTTGCCTGCAGATAACATCCAAAACGGCTCGTTTGGGCCAACAACAGCCGAACCGTTTGTTTTTGCAGGAAAGAATTTGCTGCAGCGCAACCAAAACGTGCCCTTGGTGCGCGCCGCCGGACGATCCTTTTCGGGGCTAGGCTTTGCGCCTGCGAACAGGCTAAGACTGCGCGGGACGAGGACCGAGGAGGGTTGCCCATGGCCGATGCGAAGAGTGACACGACCGGAGCCGACGCCGGGAAGCCGGGTCTGGCGACGGTGCTGCGCTCGCTCGGCCAGGCGAAGACCGCCTACATGCTTCTGTTCGGCTTTGCCGCCGGGCTGCCTTACGCGCTGGTTCTCGGCACGCTTTACGCTTGGCTCTCGGACTCCGGCGAGATCGACCTCGAGACGATGGGCGTCTTCTCGCTCATCGGGCTCGCCTATGCCTTCAAGTTCCTGTGGAGCCCCGCGCTCGACCGGGTCGATATTCCGGGGCTCAGGAAGCTCGGCAAGCGCAAGCAGTGGATCGTGACCGCGCAGGTCGTGATCGGTGCGGCGCTGCTCTCGCTCAGCTTCATTGCGCCGAGCAACGAGACGATCGGCATCTTCAGTCTGCTCGCCGGGCTCGCCGCCTTCGCCAGCGCGACGCAGGACGTGGTGATCGACGCCTGGCGCGTGGACGTGGCGGACGAGATCGCCACCATCGATATCCTCTCCACCGTCTACCAGATGGGCTACCGCATCGCCGCGCTGGTCGGCGGCGCGCTGGCGCTGTTCATGGCCGAGCGGACCGACTGGCCGACCGTCTATCTCAGCATGGGCGCGATCATGCTGCTGGTCGGCATTTCCGGCCTGTGGGCGCCCGATACCGAAGCGGCCTCCACGCTGGAGCGCGACAGTGCCGACCTTGCCGATCCGCATGGGTTGCGCGAAGCGGGGCAGATCGTGCCGCGCGTGCGCGCCTGGGCGCTGGGCGCGGTCGGCCTGCTGTGGGGCTGGGCGCTCGTCACCGTGGGCGTCTTCATGGTCCGCTCGCTGACCAGCAACCCCGAGGCACGGCCCGATTCGGTCGCCTTCATCAGCAGCATGGGTCCGCTGATCGTGGTCGCCACCGTGGTGATCCCGACACTGATTGCGGCGTGGCTGGTGCGCGTCCAGCGCAGCGGCGACCATGTGATCCCCGCGACCTTCGGCGGGCACGAGCCGACCACCCAGACCGGCAAGCCGCTGTCGCCCTATGCCGCGACCCGCAGCATCGACCGGGTGATGGACCACCTCTACCGCGCGCTGGTCCTGCCGCTGACCGATCTCGTCGGGCGGATGGGCTGGGCGCTCATCATCGTGCTCGCGCTGGTGCTGACCTACCGCATCACCGATGCGATCTGGGGCACCTTCGCCTATCCGTTCTACCTCGGCGAGCTGGAATACACGAAGGACGAGGTGGCGGTCGCCTCCAAGTTCTTCGGTGTCGGCGCGCTGGTGCTGGGCCTGGCGGTCGGCGGCTACATGCTGACCGCGATCGGGCGCATGCTGACGCTGACGCTGGGCGCGTTTCTCGCCGCGATCACCAACCTGCTCTATGCCGACCTCGCCATCGGCGGTACGCGGGTGCAGGCCTTCAGCGACACCGTGGGCTTCACCCGGCTGGTGTCCGCGCTCGGCGGAGACGAGCGGCTGGCGACCCTGATGATGGCTATCGCGGGCGAGAACATCGCGGTCGGCATCGCGGGCGCGGCCTTCGTTGCCTACCTCTCCAGCATCGTCTCGCGCGGATACAGCGCGGTGCAATACGCGCTGCTCTCCTCGCTCACGCTGCTGGTCGGTACGCTCGGACGCGGGGCGCTGGGCCAGATGATCGAGGAGCGCGGCTATTTCGACGTGTTCATCCTCACGACGCTGATCGGGATGTTCGCGGTGGTGCTGTGCATTATCGAGTGGGTCCGGATCGTCCGCTCGGGTCGCGACCAGAACGCGCCGCCGCCCGATCCCGACGCGGTGCCCGCGGAGTAGTCAACGGGGCACTTCGCCGGTCAGCCGCAGCACCTCGCCTGCAAGGTAGAGCGAGCCCGCGATCAGCACCGGCAACCCGTCTTCGGGCAGGGCGCGCAGGGCATCGCTGACGCTGTCGGCGGCACGCGCATCCGGCCCGAAGGCGTCGGCGGTATGATACTCGTGCCCCGGCACCGGCACGACTGTGATGCTGGCAATGCTGCCCTTCAGCGGATCGACCAGCGCGCGCGGGTTCTTGTTGGCCAGCATGCCTAGGATCAGGTGGAAGCGCTCTTCCCCGAAGTGCCGCGCCAGCGCTTCCCCCGCGCTCGGATTGTGGCCGCCATCGACCCACACCGCGCGCTCTCCTGTCAGCGGCGAGGCGGGCAGCCGCTGGAGCCGTGCGGGCCACGTCGCCGTCCGCAGCCCCTCGGCCATCGCATCGCGCGAGACGCTCACCCGGTCCTGATGGCGCAGCATGGCGATGGCGAGCGCGGCGTTCTCCGCTTGATGGGCGCCGGACAGGGCAGGGAGGGGCAAGGCAAGCTCGCCATGCTCGTCCGCATAGTGGAGCCCGCTTTCGGTCGTGCTCGAATGCCAATGCGATCCCCGCATACACAGCAGCGCCTCGCGCGCGATGGCGGCACGCTCGATCTCCAGCGCCGCCCCCCCGGAGTAGGACAGCGTCACAAGCGGCACGCCCGGCTTGGCGATGCCTGCCTTCTCGAATGCGATCCGGGCGAGCGGCTCTTCCGGCGCATTCTCTTCGGGCGCGAGCAGGAAGCGTTCGTGATCGAGCCCCAGCGCCGCGATCCCGCAGGCAGCCGGCTTCGCGATCACGTTGGTCGCATCGAAGCGCCCTCCGAGCCCGACCTCGATCACGCAAGCGTCCGCCGGTTCGCGCACGAAGGCGAGGAAGCTGGCAGCGATGGTCACCTCGAAGAAGCTCGGGTTCAGATCGGCACCGGCATCCAGCACCTCGGCCAGCAGGGCGGCGAGGCGCGCGTCCTCGATCAGCTTTCCGGCGATCCGGATCCGCTCGTTATAGCGCACCAGATGCGGGCTGGTGGCGACGTGCACGCGCTTGCCGTCCGCCTCCAGCACCGCGCGCAGGAAGGCGCAGACCGAGCCCTTGCCGTTGGTCCCTGCGACATGGAACACGGGCGGCAGCCGGTCCTGCGGATCGCCCAGCCGGGCGAGCAGCGCGCGGATCGTCTCCAGCCCCAGCCGCCCATCGGGCACCGAGAGTGCGGCCAAACGGTCGAGCTGGGCTTGAACAGCCGGATTGTCAGAACGGGCGAAGTCTCTCACCCGCGTGGTTTCCACCACGCCCATGCTACAAGCCCAACCGCGATCACGAAGCCGCCGATAGCGACCCAGCCAGCGAGGAAGGGCAGATCAGCGGCGCAATAGCCGAAGCACGCTTTGTTGGGCTGAAAAGGAGATTCGACCCCGAACGTCTCGGCAAAGTAATCCCACTCGCGCATGACGGCGGCCGTCATCCACATACTGACGACGGCAGACTGCCATACTGCCGCGACAGCGGAGAGCACGAATAGCAGCAGCGCTACCGCAAGTCTCCGGTCCCGCTTCAATTGTCTGCGCTCACGCCGCCTTGCTCGCGCCCATATAGCGCAGCAGCATCGCGAGCTCGCCCTTGAGGTCGTGCCGCCGCACCACCCGGTCGACCATGCCGTGTTCGTGCAGGTATTCGGCGCGCTGGAAGCCTTCGGGCAGCTGCTCGCGGATCGTTTCCTGGATCACCCGCTGGCCCGCGAAGCCGATCAGCGCGCCCGGTTCGGCCAGATGCACGTCGCCGAGCATCGCGTAGCTGGCGGTGACGCCGCCGGTGGTCGGGTCGGTCAGCACCACGATGTAGGGCAGTCCCGCCTGCCGCAGCTTGCGGACCATCACGGTCGCCTTGGGCATCTGCATCAGGCTGAGAATGCCCTCCTGCATCCGCGCGCCGCCTGCCGCCGTCGCGACGACATAGCCGCAGCGGCGCTTCAAGGCCTCCGCCGCGCCGTCGCAGAAGGCCTGGCCCACCGCCATGCCCATCGATCCGCCCATGAAGTGAAAGTCCTGCACGCCGAGCACGGCGGGCTGGCCGTCGATCGCGCCGCTCGCGACCGTGAAGGCATCGCGGTGCGGATTGGCCGCGCGCGCCTGCTTCAGCCGGTCGGTATAGCGCTTGGAATCGCGGAACTTGAGCGGGTCTTCCTTCACCTCGGGCTGCGGGAGCAGAGTGAAGCCTTCATCCATCAGCAGGGAAATCCGCAGGTCCGCGCCGATCCGGCCATGGTGGTCGCAGCGCGGGCAGACGTAGAGGTTCTCCGCATAGTCGCGCGCGAAGAGCATCTCTTCGCAGCCCTTGCATTTGATCCACAGCGTCTCGTCTGTGGTGCGTTTGGCGACGAAGGGCAGCGAATTGCGGACACGGTTGAACCAGCTCATGCGCCTATCTCCTTCATATGGGCGCTCTTTCCGCAGAATGGACCGCCTTGGCAAGCCTTGCGGTGAGATCGTGCAGGGCCTCGGGCGCGTTCTCGCCATGCTCGCCGACCAGTTCGACGAGCGCCGAGCCGACCACGACGCCATCGGCGACCTTGGCGATCGCGCCCGCCTGTTCGGGGGTCCGCACGCCGAAGCCGACCGCCACTGGCAGGTCGGTCACGGCTTTCAGCCGCTTCACCGCCGCCTCGATCGAGTCCTGCGCGGCACTCTGCTTGCCGGTGATCCCGGCGACCGAGACGTAGTAGAGGAAGCCCTCGCTCCCCTCGATCACGGTCGGCAGGCGGAAGTCGTCGGTCGTCGGCGTGGCGAGCCGGATCGGGGCGATGCCGTGCTCGCGCAGTGCCGGACCGAGCGCCGCGTCTTCCTCGGGCGGGATATCGACGCAGATCACGCCGTCGACGCCTGCGCCCGACGCTTCCTTCGCGAACCATTCCGGTCCGCGCCGCACCATCGGGTTGGCGTAACCCATCAGCACCAGCGGAACTTGCGGATGCCGCTCGCGGAACTCGTTGGCGATCATCAGCACGTCGGCGGTCGTGGTGCCTGCCTTCAGCGCGCGGATATTGGCCGCCTGGATCGCGGGGCCATCGGCCATCGGATCGGTGAAGGGCATGCCCAGCTCGATCACGTCCGCCCCGCCCTCGACCAGAGCATCGAGATTGGCGGCGGTGTCGCCGTCGCCCGCGGTGACGAAGCAGACGAGCGCGGGGTGGGGCTTGGCAAAGGCCGATGCGATTCGGTTCGCGTTGTTCACCTTGGCTCCTTCGGGGCTGAATGCTGACACACCTGACACAGTGTTATGGGGGAGAAATATTCGGTCCGCGCGCGCATGGCAAAGAAGCGCGGGAACGGAAAGGGCGCTGAGCGGTTCATGCGGCGATAATGCCAGTGGGGAGGGGTGTAGGACAGAGTTTCTCGCATGCGTCACCCGGGCTTGATCCGGGGTCCCGCTGGCTTGAGTGGCGCTCTCCGGAAGAAGCGTGATCCCGGATCAGGTCCGGGAGGACGATTGAGATTAAGGTCGACCCGGCTTTCGACTTCCGAGCATGCGGCGGGCCTATCCCGCCCCATCCTCCCCACAGACCACGCGCGCCGGCGTCCAGCCCTTGCGCCGCCGCGCGAGGCGGTCCTCGGTTTCTTCCCCGTCGAAGGAGGCGGGGCTGGCGGGGGCGAGGTCGCTCAGGCGGTCCATCGTGTTGATGTTGACGACGCCCAGCAGCCGATCGTCGACCATCCCCACCGCCGCGCAGGGCACGCCGCAATGCGCGCAGATAATAAAGTCGGTAATGCCCAGTCCGAAGCGGTAGCGGCGGACGTCATCGGGTGCGCGATGCGACAGGACCAGTTCGCCCTGAGGATCGCTGGTCCATGCCGCGCCATGCTTGGTGCAGAAGGAGCACCCGCACGCGCGCGCCGCGGGGAGTGTTGGCGATTGGGTGCGCAGCTCGACCGACACCCTGCCGCAATGGCACGAGCCGTGGAGGGAGTGGGGGGTGGAGCGGGTCATTGTTTAGTTCACCATCCGGAGTTCAATTCGCCGGGCCTTCACGCCCCCGTCACGCTGGCGATAGCGCGATTCCGGATCAAGTCCGGGATGACGCCTGTTTACTCGTCATTGCGAGCCGCCAGAGGCGGCGTGGCAATCCAGGGTGGTGCGCGGTACGCTCTGGATTGCTTCGCTACGCTCGCAATGACGAGGGGAGAGCGCGGCGGGTCAGTTCGGCGGCGCGCAAGGCCCCTCTCCCAACCGGCATGGGGTCGGAATTGCCTCCGGCAATTCCTGAAACGCCCGGGGGACGTTTCACCCCAAGCCCCCCTGAAGGGGAGATGGCTCTTTGAACTTTGCGATGGTGGAGAAGCATGGCGTCATTTGAACCTGGTTCGGTTCACTCGTCGGAACCGCGATATCTCGGTCCACACGACGAAAATCGAAACAGCCACAAGTTCCACCCAATAGTTCTCATCGACAACGAAGCCGTCGCCTTTGACCCAGCTCCAACTCGGCCCAATCACGAAAACGATGAAGCCGAAAATCAGAAAGTAGCCTGCAATCCGGGCGAAGATGGAATGGATCAAATCTCCACCCCCAGCTTCTCCGCGACCGTGAAGATATCCTTGTCGCCGCGGCCGCACAGGTTGGCGAGGATGATCGCGTCCTTGTCCATCTCCTTCGCGCGCTTGGCCACCGCTGCGATAGCGTGCGAAGGCTCCAGCGCGGGGATGATACCCTCGGTCCGGCACAGCAGCTGGAAAGCCTCCAGCGCCTCGTCGTCGGTGACGGCGGTGTATTCGACCCGGCCCGTGTCCTTCAGCCATGCATGCTCGGGCCCGATGCCGGGATAGTCGAGGCCCGCCGAAATCGAGTGGCCTTCGGTGATCTGGCCGTCCTCGTCCTGCAGCAGGAAGGTCTTGTTGCCGTGGAGGATGCCGGGTGCGCCGCCGGTCAGGCTGGCGGCGTGCTGGTCGCCGTCGAGGCCTAGCCCCGCCGCTTCGACGCCGAGCATCTTTACGTCGGGATCGTCGAGGAAGGGATGGAACAGGCCGAGCGCGTTCGAGCCGCCGCCGATGCACGCGACCAGCAGATCGGGCAGGGGATGCGCGCGCTTCTGGATCTGCGCGCGTGCTTCGGTGCCGATCACGCTCTGGAAGTCGCGGACCATCGCGGGGTAGGGGTGCGGGCCTGCTGCCGTGCCGATGATGTAGAACGTGTCCTCCACATTCGCGACCCAGTCGCGCAGAGCCTCGTTCATCGCGTCTTTCAGCGTGCCGCGCCCGCTGGTGACGGGGACGATTTCCGCGCCGAGCAGCTTCATGCGGAACACGTTGGGCGACTGCCGCCGCACGTCCTCTGCGCCCATGTACACCACGCAAGGCAGGCCGAAGCGCGCGCAGACCGTGGCGGTGGCGACGCCGTGCTGGCCCGCGCCGGTCTCTGCGATGATGCGGGTCTTGCCCATGCGGATCGCGAGTAGGATCTGCCCGATGCAATTGTTGATCTTGTGCGCGCCGGTGTGGTTCAGCTCGTCGCGCTTGAACCAGATCTGCGCGCCGCCAAGCGCTTCGGTCAGCCGCTCCGCGAAATACAAGGGGCTGGGGCGGCCGACATAGTGTTCCAGCAAATCCTCGAACTGGTCGGTGAAGGCCGGGTCCGCCTTGGCCTCGTTATAGGCGCGCTCCAGCTCGAGGATGTTGGGCATGAGCGTTTCGGCGACGTAACGCCCGCCGAAGGCGCCGAAATGGCCCTTGTCGTCCGGCTGGTTGCGGTAGGAGTTGGGCTGGGTATTCAAGTCAGAAAATCCGTTCATCCTGAGCCTGTCGGAGGATCGCCCTTCCTTGTAACCAAGCGAGGGAGGCAAGAAGAACAGTCCTTCGACAAGCTCAGGACGAGCGGGTCAAGGGGATAATGGGCACGCACTCGATGGCACGCCGATGCGCGGGCCGATCAGGATGGATCGGCGTTTCGCGCCGCTTCGCAGAAGGCGCGGATCAGGCCGATATCCTTGACGCCCGGCGCGCTTTCGACGCCGCTGGAGGTATCGACCAGCGGCGCGCCGGTGCGCGCGATCCCGTCGGCGACATTGTCCGGGGTCAGCCCGCCCGCGAGCGCCCAGGGCATCGGGTGCTCGTAGCCGTCGAGAATGTCCCAGCGGAAGGCCACGCCATTGCCGCCGGGCAGTGCCTTGGCGGGCGCGTCGAACACGATGCGGTCGATCTTGCCGACATATTTGCGCGCATCGTCCAGCGTCGCGCGCTCGCGCAGGCCGATCGCGCGCCAGGTCTCTGTGCCCAGCAGCTTGCGTACCATCGCCATCCATTCGAGCGTTTCGCTGCCGTGGAACTGGAGGATGTCGGGGCGGACCGTGCGGTAGGCCTGTTCCAGATCGTGGGGCTGCATGTTGACGCTCAGCAGCGCGACCTTGCGGCCGGTCGGCACGCGCGCCCGCAGCTTGGCGGCGGTTTCGAGCGAGACGTGGCGCGGGCTCGGCTCGAAATGCACAAGCCCGATGTGGGTGGCGCCCGCATCCACGGCGGCGTCGACGGTTTCGGGCGTGGAGAGCCCGCAAATCTTGATCTCGGTCATAACGTGGGGCTCTTATCGTTTGCCGCCCTTCAGGCAAATGCTAGTCCTGACGGAACAGCAAAGGGGGGCTGACATCATGAAGATTTTCCATTGGGTGATTGCCCTTGCGGCGGCATCGGTGCTTGCCGCGTGCAACCCGGTCGAACGGGCGGGGGATGCGCGGGCCGAAGTCGATTTCTTTCACGAACGGCTGAACGCAGGCGACGACGACGCGATCTGGGCCGTGACCGGCGAGGAGTTTCGCAGCACGACCTCGAAGGAGGACTTCGCCCGGCTGCTCGGCACGGTGCGCAAGAGCCTGGGCAAGGTGGAGGAAACCTCGCAGGTGGGCATGAACATGTACACCAACATGCAGGGCAGCTTCACGACCTTGCGGATGGAAACGCATTTCGAGCGCGGGCGCGGGGCGGAGCTCTTCATGTTCAAGAGCGCAGGCGACGAGCTGAAGCTGGTCGGCTACAACATCAACTCGCCCGACATGATGAGCGACGTGTTCGAGAATTACGCCGACGAGGGCGATGCGCCGACGACAGATGAGAACCTGCCGCAGGCGGTCCTCGTGCCGGACGAATAGAATTCCGCGGCGGCCAGCAGGCTTACAGCGTTTCCTCGATCGCCCGTGCAGCGGCGAGTGGATCGTCGGCCTTCGAAATCGGTCTGCCGATCACCAGCACGCTTGCGCCATTGTCGCGCGCCGCACGCGGCGTCACGACGCGCTTCTGGTCGCCGATATTCGTTCCGGCGGGCCGCAGGCCGGGCACGACGAAATAGCCGTGCTTCCACTGGCGGTGAACCTCGCCGACCTCGTGGCCCGAGCACACGATCCCGTCGAGCCCCGCGCTCTCGGCCAGCTCGGCCAGCCGCAGCACCTGATCGTGGGCGCTGCCGGAAACGCCGGTGCGTGCAAGATCGCGCTCGTCGAGGCTGGTGAGCATGGTCACGGCGACGACCTTCGTGTGCTCGCCGGCTGCGGCCTTGGCGTCCTCCATCATCGCGCGCCCGCCGCTGGCATGGACGGTGACGATCGCGGGTTCGAGAACGTGGATCGCCTGCATCGCTCCGGCGACCGTATTGGGGATGTCGTGCAGCTTGAGGTCGAGGAAGATCGGCAGGCCGACCTGCGCGATTTCGTGGACCCCGTGGTGGCCGTGCGCGCAGAAGAATTCGAGCCCCAGCTTCAGCCCGCCGATATGGCCCTTGACCTTCTGGGCGAGGGCGCGGGCGGCGTCGATCCGTGGCAGGTCGAGGGCGAGATAGACCGGGTTGCTCACGTTGCTTTCGATGTGTCCTCTGCTGGCGTTGCCTCGTCCGTCTTCTCCGTCTCGTCTGCCGGTGCGGCGTCCGCAGGCGTTTCGTCCGATGGGGTTTCTTCCGCAGGCGGCTCGTCGGCGGGCGTGTCGTCGGCGGTGAGGCGGGTCGGTTCTTCGTCGGCGGATTCTTCAGGGGCGGGTTCTTCGGCGGCGGGCACTTCGCCCGCCTCGTCGGTAGCGACAGGTTCGGGGGTTGCCTCCTGCTGGCGCGCGGCCTCCTCGCGGTCGCTCTCGCGCGCGGCGGCGGATACCGAACTGGCCTTGGCGGCGATTTCGAGGCTGCGGATCTTGCGGTTGAGGCTCCATATCACGCCGCGCGCATAGAGCCAGGTCGGCAGGAAGCCGAGCAGGAAGGAGATGATGACGAGCGCGGGCACCTTGGTTTCGAGAACCAGGTTGTCCCAGATCGTGACCTCCACCTCGCGCCAGTTGAAGAACGAGAACAGGAGGACGCCGACCAGGATCAGCACCCAGATGATCGTCCGTACAATTTGCATCGCGTAACCCCCTCGATTGCGCCAGATGCGGCCTGGCCGGCAGCGTAGGCCCACGGGGCGAACCCGTCTACCCGGCTACGGCTCGCCGGTCATTCCGCGCCGAACACCCGCGCGAAAATCGTATCGACGTGTTTCAGGTGGTAGTCGAGGTCGAACAGGGCGGTTAGCTCGTTTTCGGACAGTGCGGCCGAAACCTCCTTGTCCTGCTTCAGAAGGTCGAGCAGCTGCAGGCGGCCGTCGCTCTCCCACACCTTCATCGCGTTGCGCTGGACGATTGAATAGGCATCCTCGCGGCTGACCCCGTGCTGGGTAAGGGCGAGCAGCACGCGCTGCGAATGGATCAGGCCGCCCATCCGGTCCATGTTGGCCTGCATCCGCTCGGGATAGACCAGCAGCTTGTCGACCACGCCGGTCAGGCGCGCCAAGGCGAAGTCGAGCGTGATCGTGGCATCGGGCCCGATGAAGCGCTCGACGCTGGAATGGCTGATGTCGCGCTCGTGCCACAGGGCGACGTTTTCCAGCGCGGGCAGGGCATAGGCGCGGATCATGCGCGCCTGCCCGGTCAGGTTCTCGGTCAGCACCGGGTTGCGCTTGTGCGGCATGGCCGAGCTGCCCTTCTGGCCCTTGGAGAAGAATTCCTCGGCCTCCAGCACCTCGGTCCGCTGGAGGTGGCGCACTTCGACCGCGAGGCGTTCGATGCTGCCCGCGATCACCGCCAGCGTGGCGAAATACATGGCGTGGCGGTCGCGCGGGATCACCTGTGTGCTGACCGGCTCGGGCACGAGGCCCAGCTTGTCCGCCACATAGGCTTCCACGTCGGGCGAGATATTGGCGAAGGTGCCCACCGCGCCCGAAATCGCGCAGGTAGCGATTTCGGTCCGCGCATCCCACAGGCGCGCGCGGCAGCGGTCGAACTCGGCATAGGCCTGCGCGAGCTTGAGGCCGAAGGTGACCGGCTCGGCATGGATGCCATGGCTGCGCCCGATCGTGGGGGTGAACTTGTGCTCCTGCGCCCGGCGTTCCAGCGCGGCGAGCAGATCGTCCATGTCGGCGAGCAGGATGTCGCTCGCGCGGGTCAGCTGCACGGCCAGCGTGGTGTCGAGCACGTCGGAGCTGGTCATGCCCTGGTGCATGAAGCGCGCTTCCTCGCCGACATGCTCTGCCACCCAGGTGAGGAAGGCGATGACATCGTGCTTGGTCACTGCCTCGATCGCGTCGATCGCCTCGACGTCGATTGCGGGGTTCGTCTCCCACCAGTCCCACAGAGCCTTGGCCGCGCTTTGCGGCACCACGCCCAGATCGGCGAGCTTCTGCGTCGCGTGCGCCTCTATCTCGAACCAGATGCGGTATTTCGCCTCCGGCTCCCACAGGGCGGTCATTTCGGGGCGGGCATAGCGGGGGACCATCGGGCTCTGGCTCCGGATTTGATGGGGCGGGGGCAAACGGCGCGGCTAGGCCGCATCGCTCCCGATGGCAAGGGCGTGGCGGGCAAGGGAGTGCTCGCGGGACGAGAGCCACATATCCGGGTTGATCGCATTCCGATGGCCTGTAAGTCTGCGAAAGCAACTCACAGGGATATCGGGGGAATAATGCGTCATCACCTTCTGGTCTCGGTCGCGACCGGGCTGCTTGCGGCTGGCCTCGTCACGCCTGCCGCGGCGGGCGAGACAATTCTGTACGGCGAGGCGGGCGCGTGGGTCGACGTGGCCGACCTGCCCCCGGCGGAAGACGGCCAGGGCATGCCGCTGCGCCTGATCGAGACGCAGGTGCGCATGGAGGATGGCGTCGTTGCCACCTATGGCGACGTGGCCTTCGCGCTCGACAGTGCCGAGGCGCTCGACGCGATCGGCAATATCTCGCTCGACTGGCTGCCCGACAAGGGCGACCTGACCGTCCACCGGGTCGAGCTGGTCCGCGACGGCCAGGTGATCGACCTGCTGGAGCAGGGCGCGCGGTTCGAGGTTCTGCGGCGCGAGGAACGGCTGGAACAGCGCATCCTCAACGGCGCACTGACCGCCACCATGTCCGTTCCCGGCGCGGAAATCGGCGACGTGCTGCGCTACAGCTTCACGACCACCAGCGACGAGCAGGTGCTCGACAGCGACATGGAATATGTCAACGTCATCCCCGCCGAGCCCGTGCCGCTGGCCGAGGGGCGGCTGATCCTTTCCTGGCCCAGCGACGCGGACGTCCGCTGGGCGACCACGCGGGTCGATGCGCCGACATCGCAGATCGCGCGCGACGGCTATGAATATGTCACCATCTCGCTGCCCGCGGCGGAGCCGACCGCGATTCCCGAGGATGCGCCGCCGCGCTTCCGCCTGCCGCCGCTGATCCGCGCGACGACCTTCGACAGCTTCGTCGAGATTTCGGAGGAGATCGCGCCCTTCTTCGCCACCGAGGGGACCATCGAACCGGGCAGCGCGCTGGCCGGCAAGGTCGCCGAGATCGCGGCGCAGACCTCCGATCCGATGGAGCAGGCGGCACTCGCCACCCAGTTCGTGCAGGACGAGATCGGCTACCTGCTCAACGGCCTCAACGGCGGCAACTACATCCCGCAAAGCCCGGCCGAGACGTGGGCTGCGCGGACCGGCGACTGCAAGGCGAAATCGCTGCTGCTGCTGGCGATGCTGCGCGAGCTAGGCATCTCCGCCGAGCCGGTGCTGGTCCATAGCCGCCTTGGCGATGCTCTGCCCGAGCAATTGCCGACGCTCGGCGGGTTCGACCACATGATCGTGCGCGCCGACATTGGCGGCGCCCCCTACTGGCTCGACGGGACCAGCAGCGGTCTGCGCGTGAGCAACATGGTGGAGGTTCCGCGCTTCCGCTATGCCCTGCCGCTGCGGCCCGGCGGCGCGGCGCTGCAGGAAATGGAGATGCGCCCGCAGGCGATTCCGGACGAGGCTATCTCCCTCCGGATCGATCAGACCGCCGGGCTCGATGTCCCCGCGATCTACGACATCACGATGGAGTTCAGCGGCGTGACCGCGCGCAACTACCAGGCGCTGTCGCTGATCGACGATGCCGACCAGAAGGAGCAGACGCTCTATCGCACCGTCTCGGCGGTGCTCGGCGATCACGAACTGGTCGATTTCGACGTCGCCTTCGACGTGCCGACCGGCATTGCGACGATTACCGCACGCGGCCTCATCGCCTCGCCCTGGGAAGACAAGGGCGCGCGGCTCGAACTCGACGTTCCGTTCCAGTCGGTCGACGGCTTCAGCTTCGATGTCGATCGGTCGCGTCCGGAGATCGCGGATATCCCGGTGACGGTGCGCGGTCCGGTCTATTACCAACGCGACCTTGAATGGCTCCTGCCCGAAGGCGGCGGCGATTTCCGCCTTCTCGGGCGGAGCGAGGTGAACGAGGTCATCGGCGGTACCCGGCTGGTGTCGGCCAGCCAGCTCGATTCGGGGAAGCTGACCATCGCGGAAGAGGTCCAGAGCCTCGAATGGGAAGTCCCGGCGAGCGCGCTGCCCGATATCCGGCGCGAGACCTTGCGGATGAAGCGCAGCCTGCCGCGCCTGCGCGCCACGGGCGACGTAAAGCGCATCTGGGATTATCGCGGCGCGGAGCGTTCGCGGCTCGACCCGGTCGCGCGGATGCTGGACCAGCTGGTCGCGAAGGCGGACTCCGATGAGACGGGCGCGCTCTACAGCCGTTTCAATTTCCGGTTCGATACCAAGGATTTCGCGGGTGCGCGCGAAGACCTGTCGCGGGCGATCGAACGCGATTCGGCGGCCGAGAACTACCTGTGGCGCGGCCACAGCTCGTGGCATCTCGGCGATCTGGAGGCGGCGCTGGCCGATTACGAGGAAGCCGCCAATATCGATCCCGACTACACGCTCAACACAACCCGGCTCGAAGCGCTGGCCCTGCTGGGCCGTGCGGAGGAGGCGGTTGCGCTGGTGGACGAGAACGCCTTCCTGTTCGAGGATCCCAAGGACGAGGCGATCAGCCGGTCCTACGCGCTCGGCTTTGCGGGGCGGGCGGACGAAGGGCTGGACCTGCTGCGCGACGAACTGGCGATCGAGCCCGAGAATGCCGGGCTGCTCAACGCAATGTGCTGGGACAGCGGCATCTTCGACCGCGTGACAGAGGAAACGCTGGAGGTCTGCACCCGCGCGGTCGAGGAAGCGGAGAACAGCGCCGGGGCGATCGATAGCCGCGCGCTCGCGCTCTACCGGCTCGGCCGGTACGAGGAGGCGCTGCGCGATCTCGACGTGGCACTGGCGCGTGTGCCCAGCCAGCATCCCTCGCGCTATCTGCGCGGGATCGTGAAGCGGGCGATGGGCCGCGAGGCCGAGGCGCAGGAGGATCTGGCGCTGGCACGCCACGCTTCGCCCGGCACCGCGCCGCTCTATGTCGCGTGGGGCCTGCTGGAGCGCTGAGCGGCGCATCTTCGCCCGGACCGGATTCGTCCGGACCGGGATCGGGGAATCAGATCAGGCCCTTCGCCTTCAGGCTGACATGGCGGCCATGGCCGATGATGACATGGTCGTGCAGCGCAATGCCCAGCAGGCGCCCCGCTTCGGCAATGCGGTGGGTGATCGCGATGTCCGCCCGGCTCGGCTCGGGGCTGCCGCTGGGGTGGTTGTGAACCAGGATCAGCGCCGCCGCGCCCAGGTCCAGCCCGCGCCGAATCACCTCGCGCGGGTGGATCGCCGCCTCGTCGATCGATCCGTCGCCGACGTGATGGTCCTGCACCAGCCGGTTCTTCGTATCGAGGTAGAGCACGCGCACGCGCTCCACCGTCAGGTTCGCCATGTCGGCGGATAGATAGTCGATCAGCGCCTGCCAGTTGCCGATCACGGGCCGGTCGGCGACTTCGCTGCGCGCCATCCGCCGTGCGGCGAGCGCGACCGCCTTCAGCGCCGCCGCGCTCGCTTCGCCCATGCCGGGGGATTTCGCCAGCGCAGCGGGCTCTGCCTCCAGCACGCGGGCGAGCGAGCCGAAGCGGGCGAGCAGCGCCTTGGCAATCGGCTTGGTATCGGCCTGGCGGATCGCGGCGAACAGCAGGTATTCGAGCACTTCGTAATCGGCCAGCGCTTCGGCCCCGCCGCCGAGCAGGCGTTTGCGCAGGCGTTCGCGGTGGCCCTTGGCCGCGGGCGGGGCAGGGGCCGTGGCGGCCGAGGGCGAGGATGCACCGGCATCGCCTTGCGTCCCGCTCCCAAACAGATCCTCGCCTTGCTGGCTCACCCTCGTCCTCGCCCCCTCGTTGCCCGGTGCGAGCATTGCCGTTTGCCAGGCACGCGCGCAAGCTTCGCACCATCGCGTAGCGCCTTCGGTTGACTTGCGAAAAACCCTTTTCTAAGGCGGCGGCGCCCTCGGCGGGCAGGTCCTGCCCATGCCGCGCGATCCTCTTTATCGAAAGGGAGCGAAGCATGAGCGACGATCCGTCCGCACGAGAGCCCATACCCGAGGATGCGCGGATCGACGCGCTCGAGAAGCGGCTTCAGGCCGCGCACGAGCGAGAGGAGAAGCGCAACCCGTCGGAAACCTCGCGCAAGTCGGATGCGGATCAACGCATGGGCAACCGCGTGCTGACGGACCTTGTGGGTGGGCTGCTTGGTGGCGCGCTGTTCGGCTGGGCCTTCGATTGGCTCGCCGGGACGTCGCCCTGGGGTCTGCTGGTCGGCCTGTTCCTCGGGATAGGTGCGGCCTTTTGGAATATCTTCCGGTTGACCGGAACGCAAAAGCCGCCCTCCGACGAGGGTTGAAACGAAGTCACGCTGCGCCAGGCGCAGTACACGCGAACGGGAATTTCAGGTGGCCGCCGAAGAAGGCAAAGTCGATCCGATGTACCAGTTCACCATCAAGCCGCTCTTCGGAACGGAAGAATGGGAACTGGGCTCCACGGGCGTGAACATCGCGTTCACGAACAGCGCGTTGTGGATGATGATCACCACCATCGTGGTGATCGCGTTCGTCCAGATGGGCACGAAGCAGCAGATGATCCCCGGCCGCTGGCAGGTCGCGGTCGAGAGTCTGACGAGCTTCATCGACAATCTGGTCCAGTCGAGCATCGGGAAGGAGGGGCGCAAGTACATCCCCTATGTCTTCACGCTGTTCATCTTCATCCTGTTCGGCAACCTGCTGGGCCTGTTGCCGCTGGGCGTGGCGGGGATTCACCCCTTCACCTTCCCCAGCCACTTCACCGTCACCGGCGTTCTCGCGGTGATGAGCTTCTCGATCGTGCTGCTGGTGGGTTTCTGGAAGCACGGCCTCAAGTTCTTCACCCTGTTCGTGCCCCACGGCACGCCGATCTTCATGGCGCCGCTGATCGCGGTGGTCGAATTCATCTCGTTCATGGTCCGCCCCTTCAGCCTCGCGCTGCGTCTGTTCGTCGCGATGATGGCGGGGCACATCCTGCTCGAGGTGCTCGCCAGCTTCGTCGTCAGCGGCGGGCTTGCCGGGCCCGCCTTCGGAGCGATCGTCAGCCTGCCCAGCATGCTGCTGATGATCGTGATCTGCGCGCTGGAAATCCTGGTTGCGGGCATCCAGGCCTATGTCTTCGCGCTGTTGACCTCGCTCTACATCAACGACGCCGAACACCTTCACTAAGTCCCTTTTTCACAAGAACGAATTTACCAAGGAGTACTGATTATGGACGCTGAAGCAGCAAAATTGCTCGGAGCCGGTTTCGCCGCCATCGGTTGCGGCCTCGCCGCGCTGGGCGTGGGCAACGTGTTTGCCTCGTTCCTCGACGGCGCGCTGCGCAACCCGGGTGCGGCCGACGGCCAGCAGGGCCGCCTCTTCATCGGCTTCGCCGGTGCCGAGCTGCTGGGCCTGCTCGCGTTCGTCATCGCCATCCTCCTCGCCGTCGGCTGAGGATATGCTCGATGGGCGGGCCGGGGACGATCCCCGGTTCGCCCGCGAGCCATTGAATAGCGCCCGGACAGGTTCCCGATGCCTCAGATTGCCCAGCTCGCCGAGACCTTCTCCAGCCAGATCGTATGGCTGCTGGTGTTCTTCGCCGTGACCTATTTCATCGTCGGGCGGGGCATGGTCCCGCGCGTGATGGATACGATGGATCGCCGCAGCAAGCAGATCGCCGACGATATTGCGGCGGCGCGGGCTGCACGCGATCAGGCGGACAAGGAAGAGGAAGCCTGGCGCGAGCGCGAGAACGAGAACCGTGCCCGTGCGCAGGCGCTGATCGCCGAAGCCAAGGCGGAAGCGGCAGCCAAGTCCGAAAAGAAGATCGCGGCTGCGCAGAAGCGCCTCGACAAGAAGCTCGAGGAAGCGGACCAGCGCATCGCCGCCTCGCGCGAGGATGCGCTGGGCGAGATCGAAAGCGTCGCCACCGAAGCCGCGCAGGACATCGTCGCGCGGATCGCCGGGATCAAGGTGACCGCGCCCACCGCCAAGGCTGCGGTGAAGGAGAGCCTGGCCAATGGCTGATACCACGACCCTTCCGGCCGAGGCCGAAGCCCTGACCACCGGGGAGGCCACGCAGGCACATACCGAGGTCGATCACGGCGCGGGCAAGCATGTCGAGCCCGAGCTGTTCTATATGGCGCCCTATCAGTGGGTGTCGATCGCGATGCTGATCCTGCTGCTGGGCGCGATCTTCGTCGGCAAGGTCCACAAGGTGCTGGGCAAGGGCCTCGACGACCGGATCGCCGCGATCCGCGAGGAACTGGACGAGGCCAAGCGCCTGCGCTCCGAAGCCGAGCAGCTGCGCGACGAATACGCCGCCAAGATCGCCAATGCCGAAACCGACGCCGAGGCGATGCTCGAAAGCGCCAAGGCCGAGGCGGAATCGATCCTCGAACGCGCAGAGGCGGACAGCAAGGCGCTGGTCGAACGCCGCAAGCGCATGGCGCAGGAAAAGATCTCCGCCGCCGAGCGCGAAGCCGTGGCCGAGGTCCGCGCCAAGGCGGCACAGGCCGCCGCCGCCGCCAGCCGCAAGCTGATCGGCGAGAAGCTGGACGCGGACACCGACCGCAAGCTGGCCGACGACCTGATCGCGGGTATCTGACCGCTTGCCGCCCGCGCAGGTCATCGTTCGACGCGACGACCTGACCGGGCAAGCCAGCCGTAACCTCATCGAACTGCACCTGCGGGGGAGGCATGCGCATTCGCCGCCCGATGCGATCTTCGCCCTCGACCTGAGCGGGCTGCAACGGCCAGAGGTGGAGGTGTGGTCGGCGTGGGCGGGGGATCGGATCGCCGGGATCGGCGCATTGCGCAGGCTCTCCGCCACACAGGGCGAAATCAAGTCGATGCGCACGGATCCGGACTTCGTGCTCCGGGGCGTTGCGGACGCCATTCTGACGACCATTGTCGAAAGCGCGTGCGAGCTCGGGATGCGGCGTCTTTCACTCGAAACTGGCAGCGGTGCGGCGTTCGATCCGGCAATTCGCTTCTATCGTGCGCGCGGTTTCGAGCCGGGCGAGGCCTTTGGCGACTACGTGTCGAGCGACTTCAACCAGTTCTTCCACCGCACGCTCTGAGCGGCGCAGCCCATCAGCCGAAGATCGACAGGTCGAGCGGCTCGCTCGGCCCGAACCACACCACGTGGTGCGTGTGATCGGCCAGATCGCTTCCGCTCAACCCGTGGGCGAATATGGTGAGCGTGCCGCGTGCGGTGACCGCCCATGGGGCGAAGACCGCGAACTGGTCTTTCGTCATCGACAGCTGGCAGCTCCCGCGTGGATGCGGGCCGACGGGCTTTTCGTGGAAGCGCCCGACGCCGCAACCCGTCAGCGCATTGGCCTGCCGCGCGAGTTCCTGCGCCTGCTCGATCTGGCGAGGATCGAAATAGATATGCGCATGAAAGCCGCGAAGGATCGGCGTCTCTTCGGGCATGCTCAGAAGCTGTCCTTCGCCGCGCGCAGTTTGGCGAAAGTATCGGCGGGCGTTTTGCCGCCCCAGCGTTCGCGCATTTCGGGCGCATCGGCTCGCAGGAAGGGGTTGGTCTCCAGCTCGCGCGAGAGGAGGGTGGGCACGGTCGGCTCGTCCTTCGCCCGCGCCGCCTCGATATCCTTGGCATAGGCCTGCAATGCGTCGTTGTTCGGGTCGGCATGCAGCGCGAATTTCGCGTTCGCGGCGGTGTATTCATGCGCGCAGTAGAGTGTGGTTTCGGGCGGCAGCGCCTTGATGCGTGAAAGGCTGTCCCAGAACTGCTGCGGTTCGCCCTCGAACATCCGCCCGCAGCCCAGCGCGAACACGCTATCGCCGACGAAGGCGATGCCGTCTTCCGGAAGGTGGTAGGCGATATGGCCATTGGTGTGGCCCGACACGTCGATGACGCGCGCGACATGCGCGCCGAGCGTTACCTCGTCGCCATTACTCACCACGCGGTCGATCTTCGCAATCCGTTCGACCTCTTGCGGGGCGATCACCTTCGCGCCTGTGGCCTCGACGATGGCCTCGTTCCCGCCCGCATGGTCGGGGTGCCAGTGCGTGTTCCAGATCTGCGTGATCCGCCAGCCCTTCGCCTCGGCCTGACGCAGGTATTCCGCGCCATCGGGCGTGTCGATCGCGGCGGTCTCCCCGCTGTCGGGATCGTGCAGCAGAAAGCCGTAGTTATCGGACAGGCAAGGGAACTGGTGGACCTGAAGCACGGGGCTTCTCCGTTCAATCAGTAGACGAAGACATCGAGCCGCTCGGGCTCGTCGTCGCGGGTATAGATATCGACCTGGACGAGGACATTGTCCTCCACGATCCTGCGCGCCGCATTCTCCGTCAGGCTGCCATTCGCGAGCATTGTTTCGATCTTCTCGCGGTTCGCCGGGTCGGCAAACACGGGGTCGCTCTGGTCGTCTGCCTGGGTAACGCCGCGCTCGTGGAAATTGATCCGGTCCTCGCGCAGAACTTCCCACGCCTCGGTCAGCCGCGCGCCCGACGCGCCGGTGTGATCGGGGCCGTAGAGAAAGGCCTTGTACTGGCCCGCCATCTTCAGCGGAACGCGCGTTTCCTCGGCAGCGGGCGGATCGCTCGGCCCGGCATTGTCGGTCTGCGCGTCATTGTCGGTACATGCCGCCGTGGCGAGGATCGCGGCGCACAGCAGAGCGGTTCGGGTGGATTTCCTGGTTGGTCGCATGCGGGCGACGCTATGGGAGCGGGCGGTGCGGCACAAGGTTCAGGCGCCACCGCATTGCGCACGGCACGGGAGAAACCGCGCGATTTTCCACCAATTCCAGCGTGGCCGCCTCAATAGACCGTGACGTTGACCGCGCGCCCGTGATCGCCATCGCCGAGGATATCGACCTCGACGATCACATCGCCCTGAACGATCCGCCGGGCGGCCGATGGGGAGATGCTGCCATTGGCGACCATCCGCTCCATGATTTCGCGGTTCTTGGCGGAGGCGAAGAACGGATCGGACTGGTCGCCGCGCTGCGACTTGCCGAAGCGGTGGACGTTGGCGCGATCCTGCCGGAGGATCTGCCACGGCCTGTCGAGCCGCTTGCCCGCGCTGTTGTAGAGATCGGGGCCGCCGATATAGGCCTGATAGCTGGCGATAACGCTGACCGCGCCGCCCGCATTGCGCAGCTCGCTCCCGCTGGGCGTGCCAGCGCCGGTGCTGTCCCGAACAACTTCCTGCGTCCCGGTGGGGGCGGCGGCCGATGCGGCGCTTTCGTCCTCCTTCGCGGCGTCCCTCTCGGCTTCGAGCTGGGCGACGCGTTCCTCGAGCACCTTTGCGCGCTCGTCCGCGCGAATCTGCTCTTCGTTGCTGCCACAGGCGGCGAGGGCAAGCCCTGCCGTTAACAAGAGCATTCGCATCGGTCGGTCCCCCCTGTCCTGCCCCGGTGAGGCTATTGAAGATGGAAAGCGCGAGCAAGCCCGATACGAAAAGCCCCGCCGCTCCGGTGGGGAGGGCGGGGCTTTCGCATTTCGGAGTCCCAGCGCATGCCGGAACCGCGCCGTGTCAGGCACAAGGCCGATGGAGGCCCCTGCTTTCGCAGGGGCTCACCTCGAACCTCAATCGTCCTGCTTCTTGAGCGCTTCGCCCAGGATGTCGCCGAGCGAGGCACCGCTGTCTGCCGAACCGTACTGTTCCACCGCCTGCTTCTCTTCGGCGATCTGGTACGCCTTGATCGAGAAGGTCGGCTTCTTGCTCCGGTCGAACCCGGTGACCATCGCATCGAGCTTCTGGCCGGTCTGGAAGCGATCGGGACGCTGCTCGTCGCGGTCGCGGCCGAGGTCCGAACGCTTGATGAAGCCGGTCGCGCCGTCTTCGCCGACCTGCACCTCGAGGCCGCCATCGCGGACTTCGAGGACGGTGACGGTAACGGTTTCGCCGCGACGCAGCGAACCACCGGCGGCGGCTTCGGTCGGCGCACCCTTTTCGAGCTGCTTCATGCCGAGGCTGATGCGTTCCTTGTCGACATCGACGTCGAGAACGATGGCCTTGACCTCTTCACCCTTGCGGTGAAGCGCCAGCGCGTCCTCGCCCGAGATGCCCCACGCGATGTCGGACATGTGGACCATGCCGTCGACGTCGCCCGGCAGGCCGATGAACAGGCCGAATTCGGTGGCGTTCTTGACTTCGCCTTCGACTTCGCTGCCGATCGGGTGCGCTTCGGCGAACTCTTCCCACGGGTTGCGCTGAGCCTGCTTGAGGCCGAGCGAGATGCGGCGCTTTTCGGAATCGACTTCCAGCACCATGACTTCGACTTCCTGCGAGGTCGAGACGATCTTGCCCGGATGGACGTTCTTCTTCGTCCAGCTCATTTCGGAGACGTGGACCAGGCCTTCGATGCCCGGCTCGACTTCCACGAAGGCGCCGTATTCGGTGATGTTGGTCACCTGGCCCGTCAGCTTCATGCCGACCGGGTACTTGGCGGCGACGCCATCCCACGGATCGCTTTCGAGCTGCTTCATGCCGAGCGAGATGCGCTGCGTTTCGGCATTGATGCGGATGATCTGCACGGTCACGGTCTGGCCGATTTCGATCACTTCGCTGGGGTGGTTGACCCGCTTGTAGCTCATGTCGGTGACGTGGAGCAGGCCGTCGATGCCGCCCAGATCCACGAATGCGCCGTAATCGGTGATGTTCTTCACCACACCGTCGACCACCTGGCCTTCGGCGAGCTGGTCGATCAGTTCGCTGCGCTGTTCGGCGCGGGTTTCTTCGAGCACGGCGCGGCGCGAAACGACGATGTTGCCGCGGCGGCGATCCATCTTGAGGATCTGGAAGGGCTGGGGCTGGTCCATCAGCGGGGTGACGTCGCGCACGGGGCGGATGTCGACCTGCGAACCGGGGAGGAAGGCCACGGCGCCGTCG
>PAVA01000059.1 GCA_002712945.1 Citromicrobium sp. | reverse complement strand
GAAGCTGCGCGCAAGCCCGCGGTTGGTGCCGTTCTTTACGATGTGATGGACGCCGAAGCGCTGCGCGACTTCGACCGTGCGGTCGCTCGATCCATCGTCGATGACGAGGATTTCGACCGTGTCGATGCCGGGAATGCGCCGGGGCAAGTCGACCAGCGTCTGCGGGAGGGTCTCCTCCTCGTTCAAACACGGTATCTGGATAATCAGTTTCATTGCGCCAGGGCCCCTTCGCGTGGGGCCGGTCTAGGCGAATGATGGTTACCTTCGGGTAAACCGCCGGAGCCTGCCTCCCGAGCTTCAGGCCATCTCCATCCGGCTCATCAGCCGCCGTGCCGCGTTCCACACCGACGCGCGCGAGGCGCGATCGAGCATGTCGCACAGGAAGCTGTCGAAGGATGCACGGTCGTTCTTGGCAGCGGCGGTGGCGCAATCGACCAGCAGCATCTCGTCATAGCTCATGCGCGGCTGGCACGGCGGATTGAGCACGATGGGTTCGGGCCATGCCCGCCCCGCCTCGTCGAGGAAGACGAGAAAGGCATGCACCGCCAGCGGCGCGCCGAGCTGATCGGCCAGATCGTCGCAGCAGAAGCTGCGCCCCTTGCGGGCCAGGTGCGTATAGCGCAGCGCGCACACAAGGCGGGCGTGGACGGGCGCAACCGTGCGGATATCCGGGGTGCTGGTGAGAAGATCGAGATCGAAAGCCATGCGCGAGAATCGGCTCCTTGCTGGAAGTCTCGCGAGACTATCGCAGGAGTCACGACATGTAAATGCGACGCACTCGCATTATCAATCCCTGGCCGTCCGGGTTACAGCGACTGGCCGTCATCCACGGTGAAGGTGGCCCCCGTGATGTAGCGCGAGGCATCGCAGGACAGGTACAGGACCAGGTCGTCCAGCGCATCGATCTCCATCAGGCGGCGTCTGTGCCAGCCGGCGATCTGCGCCTTGCCGCCCTCGCTGTCGAACCAGTCGCCGACCAGCTCGGTCCGGATATAGCCCGGCTGGATCACGTTGACGTTGATACCCTGCCGCACCCATTCGCGCGCCAGCTGGCGGGCGAGATGCGCGACACCCGCCTTGCTCGCGGCATAGGCAGCATCGCCCTGCCCGGTCAGCTGGGCGGTGATCGATCCGATAATGACGATCCGCCCCGCCCCGCTCTCGCGGCTGCCCGCCGCCATCATGCCCCGCGCCGCGACATTGGCGGTGAGGTGGACGCCCAGCAGATTGGTGTCGATGACCTGCCGCAGATCGGCCTGGGCAAGATCGGTCGAGCGCCCGTAACGCGAGATCCCCGCGTTCGCGACGACCGTGTCGACAGGACCGAACCTGCCCTGCGCCTGCGCAAAGGCCTGCTCCACCGACGCCTCGCTGGTGACGTCCATGGTGACGGCCAGCGCTTCGCCACCATTGGCGCGGATTTCGCTCGCGATCTCCCCGGTCAGCTCGCTCCGCCGCGCACCGAGCACGACACGCCCGCCGGCCTCGGCCATCCGGCGGGCGAGATGCGCACCGATCCCGGAGGACGCTCCGGTGACGAGGCAGGTGCGACCTGCAAGATCGTGCAATCCGGTCATTCCTTTCCTGTTCGCTTGTTCGGCGCGACCAGCGTGCTGGCCGCACCATAGCGTTCGAGCCAGTCGTCGGGCGGCAGGGGTAGCGCGCGGCTTTCCTCCGCGCGAGCCGGGGTGAAGGCCGGGCGCGGGCTGTCGCTGCGCACCTGCTCCAGCCAGAAAACCCCATCGAAGCGGCCACTGTTCCCGCGGGTGCCGACCAGGTCCACGTCGCCATCGCCGTCCATATCGCGCGCGACGAACTGGTCGAACATCCCGCGCACCCGGCGCGAGATATCGTGCCGCCGCCACGCGCCATCGGGGGAGCCCGGGTTCTCGAACCATGCGATCCGCCCGACCGTGTCGGCAGCTGTCACTAACGGATCGTCTGCCGCGCGCGTGGCGCCCGAATAGCCGCCCTTGACGATATTGAGCCCCGAATAGCCGCCGGTCACCACGTCGAGATCGCCGTCGCCGTCGATGTCCGCCAGTTCGACCGCGATCACCATGTCGGGCAGGATGTCGCCGATGCGGTGGTAGGTCCACTCGCCGTCGAGCCTCGCGGGCTGTTCGAGCCAGCCGAGCGCGGGCAGGCCGCCGGGTGCGCGCGGATCGCCGCAATTCTCGATCACGCCGACGACCAGATCGAGGCGTCCATCGCCGCTGAGGTCGCGAAAGGCGGACTGGAAGGCCGAGGTGGCGACAGTGCAGCCGGGCCGTGTGCTCGCGTCGATGATGATCCTGTGCGGCTCGATAATGACCGCGCCTTCCGCATCCCGCCCGCGATTTTCGAGGATGTAGGCCTGTTGCGCGAGCC
The DNA here is from genome assembly GCA_002712945.1 of Citromicrobium sp. Next base: position 21,936 of record PAVA01000059.1, on the reverse strand, counting down.
GCGCGGCGGCCAGCACGTCAAAATCGCCGTCGCCATCGATATCGACCTGCATGGCGGTGTTGGGAACGTCCTTCGCCAGCAGCACCTGCTCTTGCCATGCGTCCGCCGTCATCGGATCGCCATGGATGGTGAAGAGCGACGTCGTCCGGTCGGCGCGGGGAGCCTCGGGGTCGACAATATCGCTCGCGCCCTTGTTCGCGCCGATGACGTCGTTGCGTCCGTCGCCGTCGATATCCGCGATGAAGACGCGCAACCACGATCCGCGTCCCTGCGTCATCGGCGGGACGAAGCCCTGCCATGCCCCGGCGCGCGCGCCCTCGCGCGATCCCGGATTGCGAAAGAATGCCAGATGCGCTTCCTCGTTCGCGGAGACCAGATCGGGCCAGCCATCGCCGTCGAGATCGCCCACCGCGACATCCTCGATCGCGCCGACAATCGCGCCCGAGGCGACGGTCGCCAGCGTCCAGCGGTCGGGATCGCCGCTGCCGAAGGCGATCCGCAGGTGGTTCGAGTCCTCGTGGACCGAGACGATATCAAGAAATCCGTCGCGGTCGATATCGGCCATCTGCAACCCGTCGCCGCCGCGGATCGGCACGCCGCCCAGGCCTTCGTCGTCGATCCGGTGCTCGCGCCAGGAGATATATTCTCCCGAAGACGCACGGGCCCCGCTCGGCATGTCCGCCACGGTGGGCGGCGGAGGCGGCCCGGCGTCCGTCGTCGCGCAGCCCCCCGCCGAGACGGCGGCAAGTGCAACGAGCGACGCGCGCCAGCCGCCCCCGCGCATCACAGCGCTTCCACCTTCGGCGCGCTCGCCGGGCTGTCGGCGATGTCCTGCCGGATATGGCGCGAGGCGAACAGGTAATGCGCCCCACCCCACAGCGAGGCCGCGCAGCCGACGATCAGCATCGCGGTCGCCAGCGCCGTCTCGGACCCGGAGGCGGCAAACGTATCGCTCAGGTTGCCGACGATCAGCGGACCGAGCCCGAGGCCGATCAGGTTGATGAAGAAGAAGAACACCGCCGAGGTCAGCGCCCGCATCCGCAAACCGACCAGCCCGTGCGACACGGCAAGCGCCGGGCCGAGGTAGGAGGCGGAGAGGAAGTGGAACACCCCCGTCAGCAGCAGCGCCAGCGTGAGGGTGCCCGTGTTCAGCATCACCAGCAGGACGGGCGTGATCGCGAGGATCAGCACCGCCGATCCCCACACGTACCAGCGCCGGTCGCGCTGCCCCATCTTGTCGGCGAACCAGCCGCCGAAGAAGGAGCCCGCGCCCCCGCCGAAGCCCGAGGTCAGCGCCATCCACACGCCCAGTTCGGCCAGCCCGATCTCGTGATAGCGCAGGAAGAAGGACGGCAGCCAGTTGCCGATCGCATAGATCACCATCGCCTGCAGGCTTCCCGCGAGCGCGAGGTTGCGGAAGGTCTTGCGCGACCAGAGGAAGGCCAGCACCGCAAAGAAGGTGGGATTCTCGCCCGCCTCGGTCTCGCGCTTTTCCGACCAGCCACGGATCGGCTCTCGCACGGCGAAGCGCAGGAACAGGGCGACGAGAATGCCCGGTGCGCCGACCACGAAGAAGGCCATCCGCCAGCCGAAAGTCTCGGCGATGAAGCCGCCCAGCGCAAAGCCGGTGAGGATGCCGATATAGATGCCGACCGAGTAGATCGAGAGCGCGGTGGCGCGCTCCTTCTCGGGAAAGATGTCGGAGATCATCGAGTGTGCGGGCGGGCTTCCCCCGGCCTCGCCCACGCCCACGCCGACCCGGGCGAGCAGCAGGTGGAGGTAGTTCTGCGCCAGTCCGCTCACTGCGGTCATCCCGCTCCACACGGTGAGCGCCAGGGCGATGATATTGCGGCGCACGCCGGTATCGGCCCAGCGCGCGATGGGAATTCCGCAGACGACGTAGAAGATGGCAAAGGAAAGGCCCGACAGCAGCCCCAGCTGCGTGTCCGACAGGTCCAGCTCCAGCTTGATCTGCTCCTGCAGGATGACGAGCAGCTGCCGGTCGACGAAGTTGAGCGCATAGACGAGCGTGAGCACGCCGAGCACGAAATAGCGGTAGGACGCCTTCGCATAGGGCGTGTCGATCCCGCCCGGCGGTGCGGGACTGGTGGTCTCGGTGCTCATTCTCGTGCTCTCCCCATGTTCGTGTTTTCTATTTTTCGTCGGCATCGGCTGCGCTCAGCCCGATCCGGAGACCCCAGCTGTGCCCGTCGGCCCGGCGCCGGGCCGCAAAGGCATCGTGCAGCTCGACCATGCCCGGCTTGAAGTCGCGCCCCGGCTCGGGCGCATCGGTGAAGCGGAGGTAATTCTGCCGCGTGCCGTAGGGCTGCCAGACTGGGAGGCCCTCCGAGCGGGGGCGACCATCGGTCGCGAAGCTGGTCCAGTAGTCGAGCATCGCGTCCGAGACCGCGCGGTCGGATGCACCATCGGGCACCGGCCAGCGCGCAGGCAACGCCTCGGCGCCCAGATTGCCGAAGGTGAACGGCACTTCGCTGGCGTGGAAGGCGCAAAGATCGCGCGCCCTCGCGGACGGATAGCAATAGTCGAAGACGTAGAAGAAGGAGGCGAGGCCCCGCTCTGCCTGGCTGCGCGCGATCCGTTCTCCCGACCAGCCGAAAATGCCGTCGCCGGTCGCATCGAGCAGCGCATCGACGCCCTCGCTCGCCGGGTAGAGCCGCAGGAATTCGGGCGCGAGATCGCCGTATATTGTCGCGATCCGCGCGGCATAGGCCTCCGGCGCGGGCATGCTCACGCCCGGCACGCCTTCGGGGCGATATTCGTGCGCGTTGTAGCCGACGATCACCGGCACCTGCGCCTGCTCGCCATCGTCGAAGATGTCGACCAGCTGGCGCGGGAGGAGCGTTCCGTCGATCGTCCCCTGCGGCGCAAACCCCGCGAGGGTCGCCCGGTCGGTGAGATCCTGCGCATCGAGTGCGCGCGCCGCGTCGATATCCGCAGCGCCAAGCTTGCCGAGGAGCTCCGCGCCGATCTGCTGCGCCGAGGGCATGCCGTTGGCGGGCTCGTTCAGCTCGGGAAAGCTGCGGACATTGGTGCTCTGGATGATCGCCTTGTCGAACAGGCCGCGCGCCTCTGGCGACACCATCAGGTAGGTGGTGCTGAGCGCTCCGGCGGATTCGCCCATGACGGTCACGTTGGCCGGGTCGCCGCCGAAGGCCGCGATATTCTCGCGCACCCAGCGCAGGGCCGCAATCTGGTCCAGCAAGCCGTAATTACCCGAAATCCCGGCGGGCGATTCCCCGGACAGCTCTTCATGCGCGAGCCAGCCGAGCGGCCCGAGCCGGTAATTGAGCGACACGAACACGACCCCGCGCCGCGCGTAGTGGCTGCCCTCGTACATCGGCAGGCTGCTCGCCCCGATCCGCAGCGATCCGCCGTGAATCCAGACCATGACAGTGGCGTTCTCGGCCCCCTCTGGCGCCCACACGTTGAGGTTGAGACAATCTTCCGACGAACTCGCGGGCGGATCGTTGTAGAGGCTGGCGGCAGGCACCGGCGGCTGGATGCAGGCCGGGCCGAAGCTGCGCGCATCGCGCACGCCGTCCCATTCGGCGGCAAGCTGGGGCGGAGCCCAGCGCAAGGCACCGACAGGCGGGGCCGCGTAGGGAATGCCGCGAAAGACGCGCAAGCCGCCCTCCGCCGTCCCGCGCAGCGCACCATGCGAGGTATCGACCACGGGCGCGGAGGGCGCACCTGCGCGATCGCTCGCGGTCGCGCACGCGCCGAGCAGCAGAGCTGCCGCGATCAGGCCAAGCATCGGTCCGAGCCGGTTCATCCCTTCATCACTCCTCTCCTCGTGCGGGGCACGGCGGGTTTGCCCGCTCGCTCAGCCCCACACGCGTTCGATCAGTGCGCTTCGGCGAGCGCCTCCATCGGTTGACCCTTCGCTGCCGCGACCTCGCGTTCGGCCTGGGTGAACCCGTATTCGGGCACGATCTCGCCCGCCCTGTCGGCAATGGTGCTCCAGTTGCGCGCGACTTGCGCTGCGGCGTCTTCGCCACCGCCGATCTGCACGCCCTCGGTCAAGGTGACATGAGCGGCCGCGAAATGGCCCGCGCCTGCGCACAGGATCGCCCGCGTCGGTGCGTCATCGCTGACGAGGTGGACGACACCGGGGCTGACGAAAGCCGGATCGAGCTGTGCCAGAGCCTCTTCGGACAGCACGCCGCCGGTCATCTGCGTCGCCGCCGTGGGCGCGAGGCAATTGACGCGGATCCCGTATTTCGCGCCTTCGATCGCCAGCGTCTGCATCAGGCCGACCAGCGCCATCTTCGCCGCGCCGTAATTGGCCTGGCCGAAATTACCGTAGAGGCCGGAGGACGAGGTGGTCATGGCGATCCGCCCGTATTCCTGTTCGCGCATATGGCCCCACACCGCCTTGGTGCAGATCGCCGCGCCCATCAGGTGCACGTCCACCACCTCGCGGAAATCGGCGATCTCCATCTTGGCGAAGCTCTTGTCGCGCAGGATTCCGGCATTGTTGACGAGGATGTCGATCCGGCCCCAATCGGCGATCACCCGGTCGACCATCGCCGCGACCGCTTCCTCGCTGGTGACCGAACACGCCGCAACCATCGCTTCGCCGCCCGCTTCGCGGATTTCCTGCGCAACCGCACCTGCCGCGCCCTCGCCCAGATCGTTGACGACGACCTTCGCGCCATGCCGCGCCAGTTCGAGCGCATGGCAACGGCCGAGCCCTCCCCCTGCGCCAGTGATAATCGCGACCCTGCCTTCAAGCGTGTTTTTGCCGGTCAATCTTCCCACCTTTTCCCTCTTCAAGTTCATTCACTCTCTAGCGAGTTAATATCTTGCACGAAAGCCCTCTCTTGCCGGTTGCCCGGCCCGCTCCCCTCATCGTTTATCCGTCGGCTGGCGGCCTCTCGCCCGGATTTTCGCAGATTTCCCGGATGCCCGCCGCCATGAACCGCGCCATGCGTGCCTTGACCGCCTCATAGTCGTCGGAGCGGCACAGGCCCTTCGACAGCTTGTCGATACGTCCGGTTCGGGCCAGCGTCAGCATCAGCCCGCCCGTCACGAAGTGGTAGCCCCAGAAGATGTCTTCGTCGGCCGCATCGGGCAGCGCCTTCTTGAGGATCTCGATCAGCCGCAGGACGACCGGATCGAAGTACTTGTCCATGAATTCGGCGCCTTCCGGGCTGTTCGATGCCTGCGCGCCGAACGCCCCGTAGTTCTTCCAGCCCTCGCCGCCCTGGATGTAGAGATCGAGGTCAGTATCGAGGAAGGCATGCAGCGCCCCCTCGACGGTCGGCGTATCGCCTGCCGCCTGCTCGTAATCCTCCAGCGCCTTCATCCGCCGTTCGATGGTCACGACCGCGCGGCGCGCGAAGACCGCATCGAACAGGGTCTGCTTGTCGTTGAAATAGTAGTTGAGCAGCGTGTGATGCACGCCGACCCGCTTGGCGACATCCTTCAGCGTCACACCGTGAAGGCCATGACGCGAAAAGAGGTATTCGGCTTCGTCGAGTATCTGCTCGGTGGTCTCGGCGCGTTGTTCTGCCTTGGTCGGCCGCTTCTTGCGGGCCTGCGTCTTCGACAATTCGATCTTCCTTCGTGCGGTATCCGCCGGGCGGTCCGCAGCCTGCTGCAAGAGGGTCATGACCGGCCATACTCCGATCTGAGACGCAGTTTGTCGATTTTTCCCGTCGCTGCCAATGGCATCTTCGCAAGTCGCAGGACCGCATCGGGTCTCCACCAGCTTGCGACCTTCTCATCCAGCGTCGCGAGCAGCGCTTCGTCCGATGTGCGCGAGCCTTCACGCATCTCCACCAGCAACACGGGCCGTTCGCCCCATTTGACGTGCTCGCGGCCGATCACCGCGGCCATCGAGACGTCGGGATGCGCGCCGACGATAGCCTCGATTTCCGCCGGGTTGATCCATTCGCCGCCGGACTTGATGAGATCCTTCGAGCGTCCGGTGATCGAGAGCGTGCCCGCCGCGTCGATCCGCGCAAGGTCGCCGGTGTCGAACCAGCCGTTGCGGGTGACCGGCTCGGTCTGGCCGAGATAGCGCTCGACCACGCTCGGCCCGCGAACCCACAGGTGCCCCTCGGCATCGCGCTGCTGCTCCAGCGGCTCGCCCGCCGCATCGGTCAGCATCAGGTCGATACCGATGGCCGGGCGGCCCGAGACCGATGGGTCGCGGTCTTCGCGCGCGGGAGGCGTGGCGGTGCCGAGCGGCGAAATCTCGGTCATCCCCCAGGTAGTCTGAACCCCGATCCCGCGCGCCTCGATCCGCTCCATCAGCGCGGGCGGCATCGGTGCGCCGCCGACCATGATGCGCTTGAGCGTGGGCACGTCCATGCCCGCCTCGTCGAGATAGTCCATCAGCCCGAGCCACACGGTCGGCACGCCGACGCCGATGGTCACGCCTTCTTCCACGATCAGCCGGGCGAGCGAGGCACCGTCCGAATGCCTGCCCGGCAGCACGAGCTTGCCGCCGACGGCGGGGACCGAGAAGGGCAGACCCCAGGCGTTGGCGTGGAACATCGGGACCACGGTCAGCACCGCATCCTCGCCCGTCAGCCCGGCGACATCGGCCTGCAGCTGGCGCATGGTGTGCAGGTAGTTGCCCCGGTGGGTATAGGTGACGCCCTTGGGTGCGCCCGTCGTGCCCGAGGTGAAGCAGAGCCCGCACGGCGCGTTCTCGTCGAACCCGCCCCACGCGACCTCGCCCTTGGCCTGATCGACCGCCGCGGCGAGCGTGCCCACCCGGCGCGCGCCGTTGGCGATCGAGCCGGGTTCGGCCTCTCCGTCGATCAACAGGATTTCCTCGACGCCCGGTGCTTCTGCCAGCACCTCGCGCGCCAGCGCGTGCAGGTCCGCGCTCAGGATCAGGATACGCGCCCCGCTCTGCTCCAGCATCCCAGCAAGCTGCGAGGGCAGCAGGCGCGGGTTGAGCGTGTGGCAGATCGCCCCCATGCCGATGATCCCGTACCAGCTTTCGAGGTGGGCCTGCGTGTTCCAGGCGAGCGTCGCGACCACGTCGCCCCGCCCCACGCCGCGCTCTGCCAGCGCCGCCGATACGCGCTTCGCCCGCGCCCGCAGCTCGACGTAATCGACCCGCGCCGACCGGCCATCCTCCAGCGCGGTAACGACGCCCGAAGCGGGGTGCCAGCGGGCCGCATGGTCGAGAAACTTGTCGAGCGTCAGCGCATAGGGCTGCATGCTGCCGGGGATCATTGGCAGCCCTCTGCGCGCGGGGGCAGCGGGGGGCTGACGATGCCGACATTCCAGTGCCACGGCTGGTCGCCTGCCGCGCGGCGGCGGCACACCACCGCCTCGTTCAGCGCGTAGCGGGTGCCGAGCAGCTGTGTGCCGGTCTGCGGCGTTTCGTCGAACGCCATGAAGGCCGCGTCCGCCCCGTAGGCGGACCAGTCCGGCTGGTTGTGCGCCTTGGGCTGTCCGTCGCGCGCGAAGGTCGCCCAATACTGCATCATCGCATCGGAGAGTGCGCGCTCCTCCGCCTTGCGCGGGATCTGCGGCCAGTTGGGCGCGGTGTCGTAGATCGTGCCGAAGACGTAGGGGATTTCGGAGGCGTGGAAGGCATGCAGGCCTGCCTTGTCGGCTTCGGGGTAGCCATGATCGAACAGGTAGAGGTAGGCGTCCTGCCCCAGCACGGTCTGCTTGCGCGCCAGCCGCTCGGCAGTCCAGCCGTAGAGCGCATCGCGGGTGGTCGCGAGCATGCTTTCGTCGACATTATCCGCCGGGTAGAGCGCGAGGAACACGTCGGCGAGGTCGCCGTAGAGCTCGCGGATCTTGGCCTCGTAGCCCTTCGAGGTGGCCGGTGCGGGGGGCAAAAGCCGCCGGAGCGAGCGGATTTCGCCGCTGTTGAACCCGGCAATCAGCGGCACGGGGGCCTGCTCGCCGCGATCGAAGCTCTCCGCGATCTGATTGGGGATCAGCTTGCCGTCGACCGTGGTCCAGGTGAGGTAGCCCGCAAGGGTCGCGCGATCGACCAGTTTGCCCGGCTCCATTGCACGCATGGCGGCGATATCGGGCGCATCGAGCTGGCCCTGCAGCCATGTCCCCATCGACTCCGCCGACGGGTGGCCATGCTGGGATTCCTTCAGCGCGGGCGAGGAGATCATGTAGGCGCTCTGCATGATCGCCTTGTCGAACAGGCCCCGCGCGGGCGGCGCGGTCATCAGCCACATGACGCTCAGCGCCCCGGCCGATTCCCCTGCGATCGTGACATTATCCGGATCGCCGCCGAAGGCCGCGATATTCTCCTCGATCCAGCGCAGCGCGGCGATCTGGTCCATCAGCCCGTAATTGCCCGAGGTGCCTTCGGGCGATTCCGCGCTCAGTTCCGGATGGGCGAGAAAACCGAGCGCGCCGAGCCGGTAGTTGATCGACACGACCACCACGCCCTGCTGCGCCATGCGCGACCCGTCGTACATGTCGAAGCTGCTGGCGCCGGAGACCAGCGCGCCGCCGTGAATCCACACGAAGACCGGCGCATTCTCCGCATCCTGCTGAGCCCAGATATTGAGCGAGAGGCAATCCTCGCTCATCGGGCCGAGCTCTTCGTAATAGATCGAATTGGCCGCGCCGCGATTTGTCGGCTGATAGCAGGCGGGCCCGAACTCGGTGGCATCGCGCACACCGTCCCAGCCTGCGGGCTCCTGCGGGGGCTTCCACCGCAGATCGCCGACCGGCGGCGCGGCATAGGGAATGCCCTTGAAGCTCGCCACCGAGTGCTCGTCCACATCGCCCTGGACGCTTCCCGCAGGCGCATCGACAACCGGGCCTTCCTCCTCATGGGCCGCTACCGGAGCCGAAGGAAGGACAAGAGCGCCGAGCGCCAGGAGCGCGGAGCCAAGCAGCGGGCGGGAAGGTTTCGGAATGCGCACGAAGTCACCTGTCAGGGGCCTAGGGATGTCCGCATGGGTGCTTGCGCGCGCGGACAATCGATAAGAGGTGGGGTGGCTTCGCGGCCCGACGGCGAGCCGCGAAGCCGTCAGGTCAGTACCGGAAGTTGGTCCTTATGCCGAAGGTGCGCGGACGCAGCCGACCGTAGCGCCCGTCGAGGAAGGCCTCGGGGTGGACGTAGGTGATCGCGTCGTTGTTAAACACGTTTTCGACATAGGCCGTGATCGAGAAGTCGGGCGAAATGTTCACCCCGGCATAGGCGTTCGCGAACACGTATTCGTCGGTGACGTCGTATTGCGGCGACTGCACGTTCGGCTGGCCCGGAACGTTCGGGAACAGGCCGGGGAAGGAGCCGACATAGGCGACATTGCCTGTGACGAAGGCCTTTTCGGTATCGCCGACCGGGAAGCTGTAGGTCGCGGTGGCCGATCCCTGGAACTCCGGCGTTGCCAGCCGGATACCGGGCTCGGCACCCGAAATCGCCGCCTCGCTCGGCGACAGGTCGTCGATATGGGCGTCGATATAGGCCCCGCTCGCCTGCAGTCGCAGGCCCTCGATCGGCCTGGCGACCAGCTCGAACTCGAAGCCCTTGCTCACCGCGCCGCCGATATTGGTGGCGAACTGGATCGCGTCCGAAACGCGGTTGGCCTGAACCTGGATGTTGTTCCAGTCGATGTAGAAGGCGGCGAGGTTCGCGGTGAGCCGATTGTCGAAGAACGAACCCTTCAGGCCGATCTCGTAATTGGTCAGCTTGTCCGACGTGGCCCCATCGGGGATGGTGATGTCGTTCGGCTGGGCGGCGGGCGGCGGAAGACCGGCGCGCGCATTGACCACGGGCGGGCGGAAGCCGGTCGAAACGGTGGCGTAGGTCGTCAGGTTGCGGCTCGGCTTGAACGAGGCGCTCGCCTTCCACGACAGCTTGTCGTCCGACGCCAGCAGCCCCTCCGACGACTGGATCGGCGTAACGGTCAGCGGCGGAACGAAACCGAAGCACTGGGCGGTGAAGACCGTGCAGTAGCCGACCGTCAGGAAGTTGCTGCTATAGCCCCCGCCCCGCGTGGTGGTCTGCACCTCGACCTCGCCGTAGCGCAGGCCGCCGGTCACCCAGAAGTGGTCGCTGAAACGATAGGTCAGCTCGCCGAAGACCGCCTTCTCACCGATGTCGGTGTAGTTCTTGAACCGCTGGTAATAGAGGTCCGGGAAGGCGGTGACGCCAGTCTGGTTCAGGAAGGCCTGCGTCGTGCGATAGTCGAAATCGACGTCGCGCCGCTTGTCGAAATAGAACCCGCCGAGGATCCACTCGATCGGCCCTTCATGGGTCGATGCAAGGCGCACTTCCTGCACGATGATGTCGTCGTAGCCGACCGCGTCGAGCGAGAAGGGAACGAGCTGGTTGTACGTCCCCGCAAGGTCGACGATGAAGTCGCCGGTCAGGTCCGAATAGGTGGTCGAACTGACCAGTTCGGCGAAGCCGAAGTCCGCCTTGACCGTGGCATTGAGGGCCAGCAGATCGCTCTGGAATTCGTCCGGCCGGTCGGTCCGGCGCACATAGGTGCCCAGCGCCGGATTGGTCAGCGAGGAATCGGCCGGCTTGCTGACCTCCTTGTTGACCGACAGCTTGACCGAGAACCTGCTCGTCGGCTCGATCAGGAGAGCCGCCCTGATGCCGTAGGCCTCGATCGAGTTGGCATCGTCGATCCCGGTACCGATATTGTCGACCCAGCCATCTTCATTGCGGTAATAGCCGACAGCGCGGAACGCGACCGTGTCTTCCGCGATCGGAAGATTGACCATCCCGTTATAGCGCTGGCGAAGGCCGCCTTCTTCGGTGTAGCCCAGATCGACCAGAGCCGACGCCTCGAAGCGGTCTGGATTGGGCGCCTTGGTGATGATCCGCATCGCCCCTGCGAGCGAGCCCGACCCGAACAGCGTGCCCTGCGGGCCGCGCAGGAATTCGACGCGCTCCACATCGTAGAGGTTCGGGTCGAGAATGGTCGAGTTGCCGTTGGCCGAGATCGGCAGCTCGTCGATATAGATCGCGACCGGCGCCTGCAGCCCGGCACTGTAGCCGTTGGTCGAAATGCCGCGCGCGGTGAAGTTGTTGAAGTTCTGCGTCGGGCGATTGAGCACCACGCCCGGCGTCTCGCGCGCAAGCCGCTCGTACCCGACGATGCCCTTCTCGGTCAGCTCTTCCTGGCTGAACGCGGTAACGCTCAGCGGCACGTCCTGCAGGCGCGCCTCGCGCCGCGTTGCCGTCACGATGATCGTATTGCCCTCGCCCTGGGCGGTTGGCGAAATCTCCTCGGTGGTTTCCGTTTCGGCATCCACCTCGGGTTCCGACTGGCTGGTCGCCTGTGCGCTGACAGCGGTCGGAAGAATTCCAAGCGCGACCGCAGACGCGGACGCAAGCAGCGATCCCCTCATAGTCCTCTCCATCTCTCCTGGCGGTTCGTCCGCCATGGTGAGCGTTACATCCTCCAGCCAGACGCGATTGTCAACATTCACTCACGTTTGCGTGAATATCTTTCCAGCACCTCTGCGGAACGCCCGAATCCCGCACGAAACCGGCGGTTACGCGGGCGAAAGGGAGTGGCAAAAACACATCACGGCGCGCTACCCTCACAAGAAAGGGGCGCGATCGGCGGGGGCGCGAACAGCGATTGACCACCGGGATTGGGCCACGCGACGTGGCTGCCCGCGCGAGTCGAAACCCGTCGTCCACGGGCATGTGCATGCCTAGATCGGGCGGAATATCGACATCATGGCGCCCATGGTGCCAAAGATCGTTTCAATGCCAGTCATCGACCAGATACCTCTGCACGACACCTGGCCCATGGTGCTGTCGTGGCTGTGGGCCAACAAGTTCATGATCGCCGGATGGGGCATCGCCCTGGCGGCCTTCGTGGTCGTCCCGTTCCGCAGGAGCCCTGCGGAAGCGCGCGGCTGGCTGCTGATCTTCTTTGCCCTGCCGTGGGTGGCGCTGGTCATCTATTCGCTGATCGGGCGCCCGTACCTCGCCGCGGACCGGCGGGCCCGGATCGCCGAGCTTCCGAAGCTTCTGGACCGAATCCTGCCTCGCATCCAGGAGTTCGGCGCTGCGCCCGAGCTGGAATCCGACAACCGCGCCGTCGCAAGACTCGCCCGTGGAATCGGAGGGTTTGCCGCCACCTCGGGCAATCGAATCGAGATGCACGATGTCTACGACGAGGCCATCCTCGCCATGGTGGCCGACATCGATCGGGCCCGGCACCATGTTCATGTCGAGTTCTACATCTTCAAGGACGATCGCATCGGCAACATGGTGATCGCCGCTCTCGAACGCGCTGGCGAGCGCGGGGTGAGGTGCCGGGTGCTGGTCGACGCGCTCGGCTCCTACGGCGCTCTCGCGAGGCTCAAGGATCGCCTGAACAGGGCGGGCATAGAATTCCATGCCATCCTCCCGCTGCGCCGTCGCCTGAGAAGCTCGCGCCTCGACTTGCGCAACCACCGCAAGATCCTGATCGTGGATGGCGAGATTGGATATACCGGATCGCAGAACGTCTGGGACCCGACCGAGCATTCGCGCCGCCCGAACACCGATCTTCTGCTGCGCATTCGCGGCCCGGTGGTGGCCCAGCTCCAGACGGTCTTTGCAATGGACTGGTATCTCGAAACCTTGGAAGAGCTGACCGGCGAGGAGTACTATCCCCGGCCGCAAGTCGCCGATGGGGACGCCGCGCAGATCGTGGTGACCGGCCCGGAGAAGCCGGGTGTCGGGCTCGACCTGATCGTGTCTCAGGCAATCCACAATGCCGCCGACGACATCGTGATTACCACGCCCTATTTCGTTCCGAACGATGCGGTGATCTCGTCCATCAAGACCGCAACCATCGGCGGTGTCCGCGTGCGCCTGATTACCTCGGAAACAAGCGATCAGCTGCTGGTCGGGCTGGCCCAGCGAAGCTATTATGCCGAACTGCTCTCGGCCGGAGTGGAAATCCACCTGCATCGCCCCCAATTCCTCCATGCCAAGCATTTTCGTGTGGACACGGAAGTGGCCATCGTCGGGACCAGCAACATGGATGTGCGCTCGTTCGAACTTAACGCGGAGATCGATCTGATTTCCTACGACAGCGGCTTCGTCGAACAGGTGCGTGCCCTGGAGGAACGGCACCTGGCAGACAGCAGACAACTGACCCTCGAAGACTGGAGCCAGCGTTCGCCCTGGTCCAAGCTGCTCGAGAATACCGCGCGCCTGATGGCCGATTTGATCTGACCGCGAGCGAAGGAACGGCACGATGTCCGGTACGCAGGTGAAAGTGGCGAGCTACAATATTCGCAAGGCGGTCGGGACCGACCGTGTGCGCCACCCGATCCGCATCCTGAACGTGCTGGAAGAGGTCGGAGCCGACATTGTCGTCCTGCAGGAGGCGGATCGCCGCTTCGGCTCGCGGGAGACCGTCCTGCCCCCCTCGGTGATCGAAGCCCACAGCGACTACAAGCCCGTGCCGCTCGACGTGCCGGTCGACTCGATGGGCTGGCACGGCAACGCGATCCTCGTCCACAAGGACATCGCGATCGAGCAGCACGATACGCACCATATCCCCTATCTCGAGCCCCGTGGCCTTGTCACCGCTACGCTCGGCATCGGGGGACGGTCGCTGGCCGTCTTCGGAATGCATCTCGACCTGTCGGGGCTGAGGCGGACCCGCCAGGCCAGCGAGATCGCCGAGCTGGCGCTTGAGCATTCGGACCACCCGACGGTCCTTACCGGCGACCTGAACGAGTGGCGCAGCAATGGCGGGTGCCTGCGGGTCTTCGACCGCCACTTCTCCGTGCTCGACTGCGGGCGCAGCTTCCACGCGCTACGTCCGATGGCCCGGCTCGACCGGATCATGCACTGCGACAAGGTGCAGGCGATCGACTGGGGCGTGCATCAAAGCCCGCTCGCCCGAAAGGCATCGGATCATTTGCCGGTGTGGGCGACCCTGAAGTTCTGACAGCGCGCTGCGCCGACGCGGCCGCGACAATCTCCAGACCGAAAAACGGATCCGCCCCTATCGAGCCCGCTGCCGGGAGCGCTCTTTCCCGCCATCGCGTTACGCCCCCCGCAATCATTTGGCCATCGTCCTGCTATGGCCGATCGTCACGCAAGCCTGGCAATGGAGATGCTGTCCGACACGGCGCTTTCCGGTTCGCGGCAGGCGCAGGCGACAACGTCGCTGTCACCGTCTGCGCCATTACCCCTCAAGCCCCGTGCGGCCGGTTTACGCAGCCTTTCGCGGAAGCGCGGCAAGCTTCGCCCGCGCTAGCGAATTGGCAGCTCGATGCGGCGGAAGCCCGGTTGCCTCTGCGTGCTGGAAAACCCGCGCCAAACGCTCGCCGGTAGCCTCGACGCGCGCTTCGACGTCGGCGATGCTCCAGCCGAGATATTCGGCGCAGACATTGATGATCCCACCGGCATTCACGACGTAGTCGGGCGCGTAGAGGACATCCCGCTCGGCCAAGATATCGCCCGCCTGTGCCGTCGCGAGAATGTTGTTGGCCGCTCCGCACACGATCGAGGCCTTCAGCTTGCCAGCGTTTTGCTCGGTCAGCACCGCTCCGAGAGCACATGGCGCGAAGACATCGCATTCTGCTGCCAGAATCGCGGCAGAGCTTGTTACCTCGGCACCATATCGACACGCGATGCTGGCGGCCACGTCGGCCCGGCGCTCCGCCACCAGCAGGCGGGCCCCTGCTGCGTGGAGGAGCTCGCACAGCGCAGAGCCGACGTGCCCCAGGCCCTGAACGGCGACCGTCATTCCCTTCAGTCCGGTGCCGTGCTTGTGGCGCACTGCGGTCTGCATCGCCTGAAAGACGCCCAGCGCTGTCCATGGTGAAGGATCGCCGCCGGGCTTCCCGGCTTGCTGTGTGAGGCCGGCGACATGCGGCGTCTGGCTTCTCACCACCTCCATATCCGCAACACTGGTGCCGACATCCTCGGCGGTGACGTATTGCCCACCCAATTCTTCGATCTTGCGACCGAATGCCTCGAACAGCCGTTTCCGGTCGAAGAACGATGCGGGGGCATTGATGACGGACTTTCCGCCCCCAAGCGGCAAGTCGGCCATCGCGTTCTTGTAGGCCATACCCTCCGCCAGCCGCAGAGCATCCTGCGCCATCGCGCTACGCGTGTGATAGCGCCAGAACCGGCACCCGCCTGCGGCGGGGCCGAGGCGTGTCGAGTGCAGCACGATCATCCCTTCGAGACCGCTCGCCTCGTCGGACACGACATGGACGGACTCGGGCGGGGCTTCGCAATCGGGGTGGTATTTGGTCATCTTGGGTCTCCGTTGTTTCGGAGCCGCTTGTGATCCTATTTTTGGGGATTTTCCGTCCTAATATCCCTCCAAAGGGTGCGGCGGACGGCAGGATTGACCGGACTTCTCCGAGCCTGCGGATAATCTGACCGATTGGTCAGTGAACCGGCAGGGATGTCGTAGACTTTATTTCCGACAGCGCGATGGTCGAGTTGACCTCCTGCACGCCTGGCAGCTGCGACAGTCGATTGAAAAAGAACCTTTCGTAGGCCTCGATATCGGGTGCGACCACCCGCAGGAGGAAGTCGACCGGCCCCATGAGGACATGGCATTCGAGCACCTCGGGAAAGGCCTGAATTGCCTTGGAAAACTCGTCCAGATTGGCGCGGCCATGGGCGTTCAGCTTCACCTGCGCGAAAACCTGCGCGTTCAGTCCGATCTTTTTGCGGTCGACCAGTGCTACCCGCTTCTTGATATAGCCTTCGCGTTCGAGGCGGTCGATCCGCCGCCAGCAGGGCGAGCTGGACAGACCCACCTTCTCAGCGATGGCCGCGTTCGAGAGCGAGCCATCGTCCTGCAGCACGCGCAGGATATTCTTCTCGAACCGATCGAGGGCGGCGTCCTTTTCCATCGGTCGGCTAGGATTCGCTTCGATGGGCTCCGGCCTGCGCGGCGCGCATGATCCGCAACACATTGCCGCCGGTCATCTTGCCGATGTCTTCGCGCGAATAGCCGGCTTCGAGCAAGCGCTGCGTCACCACCGGCAGCGACGAAATCTCCATCAGGCCTTCGAGCCCGCCGCCGCCGTCCCAGTCGCCGCCGAAGCAGACATGATCGACACCTGCGACTTCGATCACGTGCAGCAGCGCCTCCATGTAATGGTCGAGGTCGACGTCCCAAAGCGGCTGCGTCTTGTCGAGCTCGCGCCATTTGCGGATCAGCTCGCGCTGCTCGGCCTCGGACATGCTGGCGATGTCCTCGTACTGGTCGAACAGTTCGCCGCGTTCGCCATCGAGGTTGATCTCGCTCAGGAAGATGGTCGACATGCAGATCGCCCCGCCTTTCGCCGCCAGCTTTCGGATACGCGCATCGTCGAGATTGCGCGGATGGTCGTAGGCCCAGCGCGGCGAAGTATGGGAAAGGATGATCGGCGTGGCCGAAAGGTCGAGCAGCTGGTCGAACACCTTATCGGAGGCATGACTGCCATCGATGATCATGCCGAGCCGGTTCATCTCCTCCACCCACTGCTTGCCGAGCGGGCTGAGGCCGTTCCATCTGACCTCGCCGGTGGAGGAATCGGCCAGCTGATTGGTCGAGGAATGGACCGGGCCGGCCATCCGCACGCCGCGATCGTAGAAGTCCTGCAGCAGGCCCAGATCCTCGCCCAGCGGATAGCTGTTCTCGATCGCCTTGAACGCGATCAGCTTGCCCGCTGCTGCCAGCCTTTCCGCTTCGGCCACGGTGGTCGCAGGACGGATGAGATCGGGGAACTTCGCGAGTTCGCGGTCGATCGTGTCCGATCGGGTCCGCGCGAATGCGAGCGCGTCGGCGTAGCCTTTGGCCGTCAGCGGCCCCTGCTCGGTGTAGATGACGAAGAACCCGCCATCGAGGTAGCCTGCCGCCATTCGCCCCAGATCGACCTGCGCGATATCGTTCGCTTCGCTGTGCGCCTCCGAGAAGTCCCACCCTTCGCGGCCGAAATTGAGCGGCGTGTCCAGGTGCGTATCGAGCACCAGCAGATCGCGATGGACCGCCACCGGATCGACGGTGTCCCCCGGGGTCGAGGCACATCCCGTGAGTGCGGTCGCACAAAGCGCGGCGAGGAGAGTGCTTCTGATCATTCCTGCTTCTCCTTGACGGGTCGAAGGTCGAGATCGCGGTAGTCGTAGCTGAAATCGGCCAAGGGCGAAGCCGCCTCCATGGCGACCCGCTCGATACTGCCGCGGGCGTCGAGCACAAAGGTCACCAGCGCATCTTCGAGCGCGGGGTCGGTCAATGCAGTCCTGAAGCTATCGTACTGATAATGGACCAGCCGCCCCTCCATGCGCGGGTTGGTGGTGAAGTCGATCCACAGGCCGCCGTCACGCTCGCTGACCACGACGTCGCCATACCACGGATCGCGATAGGTGCCCGTGTAACGCGCGACCGGTAGGGAAGGCCCAACCTCGGCAGGCTGTTCTTCCCTCTGGGCAAGGAACGCCTTGCCTCCTTCGAGCCGCTGCGAAACGAAGGCGTCCCACTTGGCGGGCCAGTCGTTGGGCGGAAATCCGAGATAGTGGTCCAGCAGCTCGTAGAAGAGGCCCCTTCGCAAGGCTGCTTCTTCGGAATTGATCATGATCGCGATGCCCACATCCTGGTCAGGCAGCAGCGCGACGAGCGTGATGGCGCCAAACACCCCGCCGCCGTGCCAGATCAGGCGCGCGCCGCGATAGTCCTGCACCTGCCACCCGAGGGCATAGGCGGTGTAGTTCGGATTGGCTGGGGCCAGATCGCCGGGCCAGTCCTCGTTCGGCATGGGCGTCACCGGGGTCCACATCTCTTTCGCCGCGGCTTCGCTGAACAACCTGCCCCCGCCCGGCATGGCACCATGCGCGAGCTGGATTTTGAGCCATTGCGCCATGTCGGTCGCGCTCATCGCGAGCCCGCCGGCGGGCATTGCGTTGCGCCCGAGTTCGTCGCGCTCGTCGAGGACCACGTTCGGCCCCAGCCCCCGTAACACTCCCGTCGTGCGGGCGTGAGGCAGCGCGCGGTTTTCCACCGCATAGCGTTGATCATAGTCCGACGTGGAATCGACCATGCCGCCGGCCCGCAGTACGTCTTCCAGAACATACTGCTCCCAGGTCCTGCCGGTGATCTCCTCGATCAGCTGGCCTGCGACGATGTAGAGGATGTTGTCGTAGGCGTAGGAGGAGCGGAAGCTGGTCGCGGGCTCGATGTAGCGAAGTCGCTCGACCGTTTCCTTGCGCGACAGGTTTGACCGGGGGACGTAGAGCAGGTCGCCTGCGCCCAGCCCCAGACCGCTGCGATGGACCAGCAGGTCGCGCACGGTCATCTCGGCCGTCACCCACGGGTCGTTCATCCGGAACCACGGCATGTGGTCGATGACCTTGTCGTCCCACGAGAGTCTGCCCTCGTCCACCAGCGTTGCGAGAGCGGCGACGGTGAAGGCCTTGCCCGTCGATCCGGTCGCAAAGATCGTGTGCGCATCGATGGGCGCATCCTTGCCCAGTTCGCGAACGCCCCATCCGCGCGCCAGGGTTGTCTCTCCCTGCTCCACGATGGCGATCGCAATGCCCGGCGCACCGGACTGCTCGCGCAAATCCTCGACGCGCTGCTCGAACCCCTCCGGCGGTTCCGCATGCAAGGCGGGCGCGAAGACGGCGATGATCAATGCCGCCGCATATCTGATCGACCTAGACATAGTCTGCTCCGGATGCTGGCGTGCGAAGGCCGCGCGACGACCAGAGCCGGTAGGCCCCGATCGTCAGCAACGGCAGGATGAAAGTGAACAGGAAGACCCCCGCCATGATGCGGTAACCCGATGCGATCAGATCGACGAGGCCGATCGAATTGGCGGCAAACATGCACCCGGCCAGCACGACAAGCGTCAGGCCGGGGCGGAACCATGGCGAAACCGCGTGATCGGGATCGTTCTTCTGTCGCCACGCCACCGCCCGCTCGTTCAGAGCATGGATTACGCCGACCCCGCTTTCGAGCAATGCACCGAAAACCATGAGCTGAAACACGAAACGGAAGACCGGGCTGCCGAGCCGCTGGAGGATATAGTCAGACGGCAAGGTCTCCCCGAGAATCGCGGGATAGAACCCGAGCATCGCAATGAGGAAGGCGAGCGCCGGAAGCATCGCCATGGGCCCGGCGATAAGCCCCGCGACGAAGGCCTGACGCCGCGATGCGAGATGACGCAGGACCGGTAGGATCATGATCGCCGCGACGATATTGTAGATGCCGTATGTCAGCCCGCTCACCGGCCAGCCCGGCTCAAGCGCGGCACCGGCGAAAGCCGCGTCCATTTGTCCGCCGACCCGGCTGAGCGCCAGCACGAGGAAAGCGGCATAGACGAGGTAGAGGAACACCGAGACGTATTTGAACATGATCTCGACCGCGGGCTCTCCCAGCCCGGCGATCAGCGCGATCAGGGCCGCGAGGGCGAGCGTTCCCACGAAAGTCGGAAGACCGAAGAGACTGGCTCCCACCTCTCCCGCAGCGGCACCAAAGACCGCCAGCATCAAGACAGAAAACAACAGGAAGCATATTTCGAATATGATCGCACCCCGGCCCAGCAGGCGCGAAGTGAAGGCGCGGTAGTCGTAGGATCGGGTCTGATGCGCGAAGGCGAAGGTCAGTGCCGACACGATCGTCCAGATCACGGTCGCCAGCGCCATCGCGAGGAATGCGCCCCAGGGGCCCTGGCTGAGGAAATATTCGACCAGTTCGCGGCCCGTCGCATATCCGCCGCCGATGATGACGCCCTTGAGCGCGAAAGCGGGCAGGAGGAAGCGCTGGAAGAACGTCCCCCCGCCCTCTGCGCGCTCACCCGTCATGCGAGGCAGCTGTCGAGCAGGCGTTCGAAGGGCCGGCCACCACGCATCGGATCGGCAACCGGCATTCCGTGCAACCGCTCGGTTTCGGTAGCGAGCACGTGCTCCGCTTCCTCGTCGGAAAGGCTGGATGTGTTCAGGCTGATGCCGCCGCAGCGGATCGCCGGGTTGGTGAGCGAACCCAGCCGGATGGTGAGGTCAATCACCTCTTCCACGCTGGGGAGGTCGTAGCCCTCCAGTCCGATGATCGTCTTGCGCGTGGGATCGTGACAGACGACGAAAACGTCGGGCTGGCTCCCGTGAAGCAGGCCGAGAGAAACCGCTGCATAGGACGGATTGAAAAGGGAACCCTGCCCCTCGATCACGTCCCAGTGACCGGGCGGCGCGTCGGGGGAGAGGACTTCGGCAGCGCCGGATTCGAAATCGGAGACGACCGCGTCCATCGGAATGCCGCTGCCCGAAATCATGATACCCGTCTGGCCGGTCGCGCGGAAATCGACGTCCACCCCCCTTCGCTCGAAGCCGCGCGAAATTGCGAGGGCGGTGTATTTCTTGCCGAGCGCGCAATCGGTTCCGACGGTCAGCAGGCGCTTGCCCGACCGTTTGCGGCCCGTGCCGACGGGCAAATCGGCGGGCGGGCGACGAATATCGATCAGACGCCCGCCAGACCGTCTGGCAGCCTCGGCAATGATCGGGATGGAAGCGAGCGGCGTGTGAAGTCCGCTCACGATGTCCAGTCCCGCCTCCAGGGCTTCCACGAGCGCGCCGCGCCAGCTCTCGGGGATGAGGCCCCCTTGGTTGGCCACGCCGATGATCACCGACTTGGCCCCTGCGCGAACGGCCTGTTCAGGCGTCATCCGCTCCAGCCCCGCTGTCACCGTGGCGCCTTCGACGGCCAGTTCCCCGATACACAGGTCGGGAGCCCAGTCGACCAGCCCGAATGCAGTCTTGGCGTAACCCTTCTCGGTAATGTCGCCAAGAAACAGGAGGTAGGGCTTGGGCAGAACCGTGGCTTGAGCCAGTTGTTGGTTCGGTACGTTCATCGCGCCCGGCCGATCAGAAATCGGCGCCGACCGTCACCCCGAAGGTGCGCGGCCGGATAGGTGCAGCGGAAAGCGTGGTTCCAGGGCGCAACAGGAAGTTGCCCAGGCTCGTCAGACCACGCGAGTCGGTGACATTGTGCACGTAAGCATTGATGCTGAAGCGGTCGAACTCGACCCCGGCGCGCAGATCCGCCGAAGCATAGCCATCCAGCTGCATACGATTGCCGAAGGTTGCCTGATAGTTGGGATCGAAGTTGCCCGCCCGGTCGCTGATCAGCTTCACATTGCCCCCGACGAAGGCGGTTGCGCTGTCGCCGAGTGCCCATTCGTAATCGACCGCAAGATTTGCCGTCCATTCGGGGGCATAGGGCAGGCGGTCGCCCGCAAAGCCGCCATTGCCCGCGGGCAGGTCTTCATCGAGGGTGGCGTCGGTGTAGGCCACGCTCGCGACCACGTCGAAGCCGCGCGTCGGCCGCAATGTCGCGACGACTTCCGCTCCCTTGCTCGTCGCGCTGTCCCCGTTGCCGTCCGCATTCACCGGGCCGATGGCGGTATTGTAGGTGACGAGCACCTGGATGTCCTTCCAGTCCAGATAGAAGACCGAAGCGTCGAGGGAGAACGCTCCGCCAGGTGTCTCGGCCCTGACCCCAGCTTCGTAGCTGATCAGCGTGTCGGCATCGAACTGGGTCGGGAAACCCGGGCCTGCGCCGGGCGGCACGACGTTGGGGCCGCCGGGACGATAGCCCTTGGCAACCCGAGCATAGACCGTGGTGTAGTCGGATAGCTCGAACCGCGGCGCTACCGACCAGGTAAAGACGTTCTCGGACGAATTGCCGGTGACGATCTCGGGCACGTCGGCCGGGTCCGCGCCGGAGAGGACGAGCAGCGAACCGTCGAGCATCTGGACGGTATCCTGCTCGTTATGGCTGTAGCGCGCACCCGCGGTGATATCGAACCGATCCGAGAGGTACAGCGTCACGCTGCCGAAGGCCGCGTATTCCTCGTACTGCGAATCGAGGGTCGCTGTTAGGAAATCGTCGTAAACGAGGCCCGGCGCGAGTTCGAGCGTGGGATCGAGGAGCCTGGGATCGTTGAGCGGAAAGGGGGCGTACTGCTGGAACAGGAGCCCGTTTTCCTTCGTGT